>CALRLN020000083.1:0-14033 GCA_943368675.1 Chitinophaga pinensis
CAGGATACCGTAAAAGTTGTTATTGCCGATTCATTAAAAAGTAAAGACAGCAGCCTGCAATCAACCGTAAAGTACACAGCACAGGACTCAACCATTATGGATGTTGACGGCAAGACCGTGCATCTGTACGGGCAGGCCAAAGTGGCGTATGGAGATATTGAATTAGAAGCCGATTATATCAGATTAGACTGGGGAAAAAATGAAATTTTTGCTCATGGATCGCCCGATACCACAAAGCAGGGTGAAAAAGTGAAAGGGAAGCCTGTTTTTTCTCAGGCTGGTGATAAGTATAATACAGATACTATCCGGTATAATTTTAAGTCGCGCAAGGCTATTATCAAAAATATTGTGACCCAGCAGGGAGAGGGTTTTGTGCAGGGAGAGAAAGTAAAGAAAGATGCTGATGATAACCTCTATCTGGTTCATGCCAAGTATACTACCTGTAACCTCAAAGAGCCGCACTTTCATATAGCAGCCAGAAAAATCAAACTGGTTAATAAGAAGCAGGTCATTTCCGGTCCGTTTAATTTTGTGCTGAGCGGTATTCCTCTGCCTATTGGCCTGCCTTTCGGGTTTTTCCCTGTTCCTAAAAAGAAAGAAATCGGCACATCGGGCATTATTATGGGTTCGTATGGAGAAGAACCCCGAAACCGTGGGTTTTACTTCCGTGATTTCGGCTATTATTTTGCCATCAACGAAAACATCGGTGCTAAGGTGCTGGCACAAATCTATTCAAAGGGGAGCTTTGGGGTAGGTATCCAGTCGAGTTATTCGAAGCGTTACAGATATTCGGGCAATCTGAGTTTTCAATACAATTATAACAAAGCAGTTGCCGAAGTAGTAGACCCTAAAACAACACAGGCAAGTGCCAAGGATTTCAGCCTGAGCTGGTCTCACTCGCCTGCCAATAAACGGCCGGACAGGAGCTTTTCATCTTCAGTAAACCTGAGAAGTAACGGCTTTAACAGAAACAACGTCAACACGGCTGATGTAAGCAATTACCTGAGCAGCAGCTCAAACTCATCTATCCAGTATGGACGCACCTTTGCTCAGAAATTTGTAACAAGCACAGGCCTGAATATCTCGCAGAACTTCACAACCGGGCAGGTAGATGCCTCTCTGAACTATAGTTTAGGTTTAAACCAGTTTAATCCTTTTGTGCCTGAGAAAAAAATGATAGGCCGATGGTTTGAATCGTTCAGGGTTGGCTTAAATGTAAACGGGGGCTATCAGGCTACCAATACTAAGGTAAATAGCTTCACGAGTTATTCTGAGTACCAGGTTGTTCGTCAGTTGCCTGATGGTAATTATGAATCAATAGAAGCAAAGCCACTGACAAACGAAGAGATAAGAATACGGGACGCAAATCCGTTAACACTGACAGAAGAGCAAAGAGAACAACAGAAAATTTTGCAGGCCCGGCTGAATAATGTAAAGAAAATTAACAGTTTAAAAACGCTGGGTGATATATTGGCCGACGGGCAGTTCCGTACTACTTACTCTATACCCATCACCCTGCCTAACTTCAAGATTGCCCGTTATATCAATTTTACGCCCAGTGTGTCTTTAAGGGGTGATATTTTTACGCAGTCACTAAGTTATCAGTATATACCAAGCCAGAACGCCGTGAAGATAGATACCGTCAGGGGATTTTTTCCTACCTACCAGACCTCCGTTTCGGGTAGTATGAATACACGTGTATATGGTACCTATCAATTCAAAGGCAAAGGGCGCTTACAGGCTATCAGACATACCCTGGCACCTTCTATCAGTGTTAGTTATGCACCTGACTTTACGAAGAATCTCTTTGATTATAAAATAGTTCGGCTTGATCCGACAAAAGATACTGTTACCGGAGTCACTAAATATACGCCATTATATAAGCTTTTACCGAGGTATCCTACCCTTGGCGCATCGGCGGGGGCATCGGGTAGTATTGGCTTTGGTATAACCAACCAGTTGGAAGCCAAAATCAGGTCGAAGTCGGATACAGCAGCCAAAGCCTTTGAAAAGATTTCATTGCTCGATAACCTGAGCATCAACGGAAGTTATAACCTTTTGGCCCTGGGTGACTCCATGCATCTGTCGAATATCAGCGTATCGGCCAATACTAATCTGTTTAAAAATCTGATAAATGTCAACGTTTCGGGCAGCCTTGATCCTTATTATTATAAACAGGAAAGTACGGCAGAATTAAGAGCATTAAATCCTGCCGGGCGCATCACAAGGTTTTATAAGGTAGCAGAAGCCGGTAAATTCAGTTTGGGCAATCTGGCTACCCTGCGCTCGGCCAATGTTGCCATAGCCACCCGTTTATCGCCTGAAACCTTTGATAAAACCAAAGCCAAACCCAGAGAAACGAAATCGAACGACCCTGCTATGGATGCCATGAAGAAATTTGTGGCGGCCAATCCTGAATTATACGTTGATTTTTCGATTCCCTGGACCTTGAGTCTGAGCTATAACCTTAACTATACCAAACAGGGTCTGGCAAATGCCCAGATAACACAGGCAGTTACGGTACAAGGGGATTTCAGCCTGACCCCCAAATGGAAAATAGGATTTAATACAGGCTGGGATTTTCAGTTTAAGGCAGCAACCCTGACCAATATCAGTGTGCACAGAGAATTGCACTGTTGGGATATGAGTTTTAACTGGACACCTATTGCCGGAAATAACCTTCGCTCAAGCAATTACTCATTTGATTTGCGTGTAAGGAGCTCATTATTGCAGGAACTAAAAGTAAGCCGCCGCCGCCAGACATATGGGCAGGGTGGGTTTTAATCGAAATACTAAAGGTTGATAATAAATTAGCATAAAACCGGATGGATTGCCACAATGGAATTGCCACAATGGAATTGCCGCAATGTACACGAAATACACAATGTCTAGTCCTGAAATAGGTTTACACAATTTTTTAAATAGTGAAACATTGAGACTCCTTATGTGCATTGTGGCAAAATAATTTAAAGTAAAAAAAGGATGGTATTAATTGCAGACAGCGGCTCGACAAAAACAGACTGGCGTATGCTTGATGGTAACCGGAGTGTAGGCAAAACCCAGACCGTGGGTTTTAATCCTTACTATCAGGATGCCGATTCGATAGCGGCTGAACTGCAAGCTCATCTGCTGCCTTATTGCGAAGGTAAGATTACCAGAGTTTTTTATTATGGCACAGGCATAACCAATGATGAAAAAGCTGATGTAGTAAAAGTTGCCCTAAGAAAAGTTTTTGACGGAATTGAACAGATTGATGCACAAAGTGATGTGTTAGGTGCCGCAAGAGCCGCCTGCGGGCATGAGGCCGGAATAGGCTGTATTTTAGGAACAGGGTCTAATTCGTGTTATTTTGATGGCGAGAAAATTGCTTTTCAGGTTCCACCCCTGGGTTTCTGGCTGGGGGATGAGGGTAGTGGCGGACACCTGGGTAAATCACTGATACTGGCGTATCTGCACAAAGAAATGCCAGCGCATATAAGACTATTATTTGAAGAAAAATATGGTGTAATGGACAGACTGATGGTATTGGATAATGCCTATCATAAGCCCTTTCCGAACAGGTATTTTGCGGCATTTGCCAGGTTTATTCTGGATAATATTCACGACCAGTTTTGTCATGATTTAGTAACGACATCTTTCAGCCTGTTTTTTGAGAAATACATTCTTAAATACCCGATGTGCTATGAGGTGAAGCTCAATTTTGTAGGCTCGATAGGGTTTTATTATGAGCAGATACTGAGAGAAGTTGCCGGGAGTAAAAAACTGCAAATCGGTAATATACTTGCAACACCCATTGATGGATTGGTGAAATACCATACCGTTTGAAAAATCGTGATACATATATGCCTAAATCTTTACCTTATATACTATTGCTTACGGCTATGTACATAGCCGGTATTATAGGTTTGAATATCCCGCAAACAACGCATGTTTTTCAGTGGCTTACACCTTTTAATCTGCTTGCTTCGTTGGCTATCCTGCTATATTTTCATCGGCAATGGAATCGTGGTTTTATTGTTTTCTGTGTACTTACGGTGCTCACAGGTTTTTTTATAGAGGTAGCCGGAGTAAAAACCGGAGCGATATTCGGCGACTATCAATATGAAACTACCTTAGGGTTTAAAGTACTGGATGTGCCACCTATGATTGGCCTGAACTGGCTTTTATTGATTTATTGCGTGGGTAGTTCGTTTTGCAGAACATCACAGCCTATTTATATAAAAGTGATATATGGCGCTTTATTAATGACCATGCTTGATTTTCTGGTAGAACCCGTGGCTATTCGTTTAAATATGTGGTCTTGGAAAGAAGCGCAACCGCCTGTTCAGAACTACATAGCGTGGTTTATTGTTTCGGCGGTTTTACTGACTCTGTTTCATAGTATCAAATTCAGAAAAGACAATCCGATTGCACTCTGGTTATTGGTTTTGCAGATTTGTTTTTTCGGTATTCAGAATTTTATCTTTTAATCTATTCATCCCCTCTGATTTCAATGACTATTGATGCTCATCAACATTTCTGGTATTATAATGCCAAAGATTATGCCTGGATCGACGACTCAATGCGAGCCATTCAGCGTGATTTTTTGCCGGCTGATTTAGAGCCGATTCTACAAAAAAACGGATTCGACGGTTGTGTATTGGTACAGGTAAATCAGACGGAGCAGGAGAACCACGATTTTTTGAAATTTGCCAGTCTTTATGATTTTATTAAAGGTGTGGTAGGCTGGGTTGATTTAAGGGCTGAGAATCTGGAAGAGCGCCTGAGCTATTTTAAACAATTTGCGAAACTGAAAGGATTCAGACATATTGTGCAGGGTGAACCCGTGGGCTATATGCTGCATGAAAGTTTCATGAGGGGAATAAAGCAATTAGTGGATTTTGACTATACTTATGATATATTGATTTATCCGAAACAGTTAAAAGATGCACTGCATCTGGTGCGTGAATGCCCGGATAACAAGTTTGTGATAGACCATATAGCCAAGCCGGATATAAAAAACAGTGAAATCAGCAAGTGGTCGAATTATATGAAGGAAATAGCCCAGCAGGAAAATGTTTTCTGCAAGATTTCAGGCATGGTAACCGAGGCCGACTGGCACCAATGGAAAAAAGAAGACTTTTATATCTATCTCGATATGGTTCTTGAGTTTTTTGGTACTGATAGAATCATGTATGGGTCTGACTGGCCTGTGTGTTTAGTCGCTGGTGCTTACGAAGAGCAACTATCAATAGTGCAATCTTATTTTGATAAATTAAGTACAACAGAAAAAGACAAACTTTTTGGCGGAAATGCCGTGCGGTTTTATGGGCTTTGATGAACAATTTAGCAAAATTTTCTTTTTCCAACTTTGTCTTTCGTATTTTTGATGCTTAAATAACAAATCCCTCTGAAATAGAACCTGTTTAAACAGCCTCATCCATAAGATTTTAAAATCTGACATTACTTAATGAAAATTTCTATCGTTACTGCCGCTTATAATTCTGCCGCAACTATCCGTGATACTATCGAGAGCGTTCTTTCGCAAGATTACCCCGAAATTGAATACATCGTGGCCGATGGTGCCTCAAAAGACGGCACAGTTGAGATTCTGAAATCTTACGGCGATAAAATCAGGTGGGTGTCAGAAAAAGACAGCGGCATTTATGAGGCCATGAGCAAGGGCGTAGCAATGGCCACCGGAGAAGTAGTGGGTATTATGGGCTCTGATGACTTCTATCCTGATAATCAGGTGATTTCTAAGGTTGCAAAAGCCTTTCAGGACTCAAAAGCAGATTCGGTTTACGGAGATTTATATTATGTAGACAGCGAAGATATAAACAAAGTAGTACGTAACTGGAAATCGGGCAAGTATGATAAAAAACGTTTCCTGACAGGCTGGATGCCCCCTCATACTGCTTTCTTTCTGAAAAAATCAGCTTATGATGCTTACGGTTTGTATGATACTTCTTTCAGAAGCGCCGGAGACTACGAACTCATGCTCAGGATGCTCTACAAACACAATGTTTCTTCGTTTTATATACCCGAGGTATTGATGAAAATGCGTACTGGCGGCACCAGTAATGCCTCATTGAAAAACCGTATCAGGGCCAATAAGGAAGACCATAGAGCCTGGGTAATAAATGGGCTGACGCCACGGTGGTATACCCGATATGCCAAACCATTGTCGAAGATATTGCAATGGATTAATAAATAATCAGGATACAGGAGCACGTCTTTTAAAAAATGCAGTTTCCGGAATATGGTTCTGCCATTAAAGCCTATTGTTATGACAGGGAGTAAATATCTTTCAATATGCTAGCTCATTAGTTTTTTCAACATATCCATTGTAAGCGGTTTGGAGATATAACCTATAATCATAGGATAACCCTTTACTTTTTCTTTATCTGCCGGATTGGCTGAAGACGACAATACCACCACTTTAGTATGCTCAAACTTAGAGTAATACTTCTCAATAAACGCATCAAGAAACTCCCATCCATTCATCAGAGGCATATTGAGGTCAAGAAAAATCAATTGCGGTAGCTCAGTTGTTTCAGGAGAGGCCTCGCTTAAGTGCTGATAATATTCAAGCGCTTCGCTTCCGCTCATGAAGGTAATTACCTCTTTTGCGAACAGAGCCTTTTGCACTACTATTTTAATTAATAGCAAAGTTGTCTCGTCATCATCAATACAAAGTAATTTCTGAATCATAGTTTACTTGTTTTGAACACATACCTGACTACAAGAGTATTTGAAAAAAATTGTATTGCACACGTTTCTTTGTGCATTCAGTTTTATCTGGTAATTTGTAAATCAGATATCTTCCTTGTGTTAATAAAATTCATAAAAAACCTGGTATCTGTTTAAGTGCTAATGTACTTTCTGGTAAATCGGATAATGGATACTTTAATAGGAAGGTGAGCCGAGATATGCTTATAAAAGCAAATTTTATGCCACGTATGCGTAACGCATTTCTACTTGGCATAATCCGGTCAGTAACGGGCTGTTGATAATATCGTGTTTAAAAATTATTGTGTGGTAGGGATAATAATAAAATGGACAGATTTTTGCTGCTAAAGAAATAATTGATGAGTGGTATCTTGCTATATATTTTATTTATCTGAGCAGATATGAATTTCTGGAATATTTACAGGGCAACCATTCGAAGGAATTGTTTAGGTAATTATACTCAGGTTGATGGGTTACTTTACTGGCAAAACCGTTTATTTGCTACAATCATTACCTATTGGATACCGGTCAGTTTCTTAGCACTTGTACCCGGTGTAATCATGTCGGTTGTAGGGGGAATTCCTAACCTTGGTATCATAGATATTCTGGCGGCATCTGCCGTTGTAATTATTTCATTCAGCAGTAGGTTAAGTATTCATCTAAGGAAAATATTATTTATCTGCTTACTATATATTCTGGCACTTGTATTAATCTATTATCTGGGTACGAGCGGGCCGGGGCTTGTTTATTTATTGGGGGTTACCATCTTCATTATCCTTATTTTTCCTGCAAAGTTTGGCTATTTTTCTGTTTTAATCAATATAATCATTTGTGGTCTTACATTTGTTGGTATCCGTTTTCAACTGCTTCATAGCACTACAGCACCTTTTTCTTCTTTCGGCTCTTGGCTTGCAGTTTCTGCTAACCTGATTTTGCTGAGTCTTATTTTCTCCATCTTATTACCCAAGCTGTTTAACGGCCTGAACACGACCATTGAAAGGTTGCAAAACCTGGATAATAAATTGAAAATCCAGCAGTTGATTGTGGAGGGCAGCGAAAAGCGTTTCCGTATGCTGGTAGAAAATACGGGGGATATAATTGCTTCTTTTGATGCGGAGGCAAAATTTACTTATGCCAGCCCGGCTTTTGAACGAATAACAGGGTATAGTGCTGAAACGCTCACCGGGCAATCATTTACTATGCTTATGAATGAAAAGCAGCGCCAAAGTGCCATGCAGTTTCTTGTAGAAGTGCGTGCCAGACACGGCGTGTCTTTTCCTACTATCTTTTCAATATTTCATAAAAACGGGCATAAGGTCTGGATTGAAGGCACAGTTACCAATTTTTTGAATGAGGAGGGTATCCACGCCATTATAGGTAATTACCGCGATATTACGCAAAAGAAAAAAGATGAACAAAAACTGATACGTGCCAACCGGATGTATGCGTTTATCAGTGCAATTAATCAGGCTGTGGTGCATACAAGTGACAGAGAAACCCTCTTTGCAAAGGCATGTGATATTGCAGTTCATGTGGGGCAATTCAAAATGGTCTGGCTATCTGTTATTGATAAGGAACAGCAAACAATACATCTGGCTGGGCAAGGGGGGATTCCTGATACAGATCTGAAACTGTTTGATAGTGTTTCGCTGGCTGACGATAACCCCACAACTTATGTTTTGAAAGAAAATACGTATTATCTGAGTAATGATATTCAGAATGATGACAACAATACTATCTGTAAAACCTATGCTGCCATGCATGGAATAAATTCATGCATGTGGCTACCGATAAGGCAAAATAACGACATTGTGGCCATTCTGCATTTATTGTCAATAGAACGCCGGTTTTTTGATGAGACCGAAATAAGATTATTGGAAGAAGTAGCGGGCGACATTTCGTTTGCATTGAGTGTATTTGATAAAGAAAGGCTGCGCAGAGAAGAAGAAGAAAGAAGAAAGAAGAGCGAACTCAGGTTGATTGAAGCACAGACGCTGGCCAAAGTAGGTAGCTGGGAAGTTGACCTGATTAATCACACTGAAACGTGGTCTGATGAACTGTATAAAATATGTGAGATTGATAAAAATAAGGTCAGAATTTCAAGAGAAATATTTTTGTCTCTATGTCATCCTGACGACCGGGCATTTGTAACAAGCAGAGTAGAATATGCCAATACTACATTTGAAGATATTTCTTTCGATTTCCGGTTATTAATAAAGGATGATAAAATAAAATATGTTTATCTAGAACTGCGGTTTGAGTTAGATAAAGATAAAAAGCTTTCGAGGATATATGGTATAGTCCAGGATATTACCGAAAAGAAACTGGTAGAGGAAAAAAACAGAATGAGCGAAATACGCTATCAGGCACTTTTTGAACAGGCGCCTGATGCCATCTCTATCACCGATACCGACGGAAACTTTATTGAAGTAAATACCAGTATGTGCAATCTGCTGGGCTATACCAAAGCCGAATTTCAGCTCTTAAAAATAAGAGATTTTATTTTTGAAGAAGATATGAAATTGGACCCTCCAAGAGTGCAATATCTGAATCCGGGTGAGGACGTCCGGTATGAAAGACGCCTGAAAAGAAAAAATGGTACAGCGGTATACGTAGATCTGAGTGGTGGTACGATGGATAATGGCCAGCATCTGGCTTTCATCAGAGATATTACAGAAAAGAAAATGGCAGAGTATCAGAAAGAATTTGATACAAAGAATTTTCATGCCCTCATTAACAGTACTGATGACCTGATGTGGAGTGTAGATAAAAATATGACCCTCATAACCTGCAATAAGGCATTTCAACACCTCATTGAGCAGGTAACCGGAAAATCTCTTTCAGACGGCAGTAATATTATCAAAGCCGGATTTAATAAACAACAACTGGAGAGATACAACGCTTTTTTTGAACGAGCCCTGGCCGGAGAAACTTTCAAAACAATTGACCACCTTCCGGCTCCTTTCAATATATGGTCTGAAATCTCTTTTTATCCTATCGTGCAAGGCAATGAAATTGTTGGAAGCGCTTGTTATTCGAGAGATATTACCATAATGAAGCTGGCTGAACAGGAACGCATCAAAATGACAAATGATATTATTCAGCGTAACAAAAATCTGGAGCAGTTCGCCTATATTGTTTCGCATAACCTTCGGGCACCCGTGGCCAATATCAGTGGTATAGTCTATGTATTGCAAACAATAAAGCTCGATAAAGAGCAGGAAAAGCGAGTGGTGAGCGAGCTTTCTAAATCAGTAAACAAACTGGATGAGGTAATTGTTGATCTGAACCATATTTTACTGAGAAAAGACGGGAGCCAGTTTCAGGAAAAAGAAAAAGTGTATTTTTCTGAGATGGTTGAAAATGTGCAGTTGAGTATCAGCAATATGATTGCGAAAGAACAATTCGAAATCGTCAGCGATTTTTCCGCAATTAACGAGTTCATGACAACCCGGAGTTATTTATATAGTATTTTCTATAATCTTATTTCAAATAGTATCAAGTACAGACGAACCGATACCAGTTCTTTTATAAAAATCATCAGTGCTCTCTCGGAAAACAGTATAATACTTACTTTTGAAGACAATGGACTGGGTATAGATCTGGAAAAGAAAGGAGATCAGGTTTTTGGTTTGTATAAGCGTTTTCACAATCATACTGAAGGGAAGGGGATGGGGTTATATATGGTAAAAACACACGTAGAATCGTTGGGTGGACAAATAGCAATTGAAAGTGCAGTAAACCACGGAACCACCTTTACCATTCAATTTGAAAGGGATAAGTAATGCTGAAAACGAGCGGATAGAAAGTGTTTATGATAAGTGATAGGGTGGTCGTAATCACGCTACCGAAACCACAATATACCATTTATCCCGAAACTCAAAACTTTCGCCTGTCACCTTTCCCATCATTACCATCCCTATAGGCGATTGTGGTGAAATCACCATAATATTCTTACCATTCAAAGCCACCACCCCCGCACCAACGGCCACGAAAAACTCACCCATGCCCGTTGCAACCAAAGCACCCAGGCTAACGTTTGAACAATGAATCGCAGGGTTTATTTTTTCCAGTATTTGTCTTTCCTGGCGGGCTTGTTCGTACATTCGTCCGTTCATTTCACGGTCTAGCTGGCCCATCGCACGGGCTGTTTCATATTTATCTCCTGCCGAACTTTTCCCTTCTTCATTGGCTGAATTCTTGGCTGCTTCCATCGCCTGCCATGAGGTATCCATGCGTTTATCCAGGATTTCCTTTACTTTCTCCAATAATTCTGCTTTCATAATTCAAATCTACAAAGTTTCTAATATGGCATTCAAACCCCCGGTAAAATTAAGCAGATTAGTGTAACCATATTTCTCTTCTAACAGTTCAATGGCTTCCTGACTTCGGTAGCCACTCTGGCAATGGATGATTACCATTTTATCTCTTCTTATTTTATCAATATGTTCTTCCAGTTCTGATAGTGGCATCAATTCACCACCGATATTATAAGTATTAAATTCATATTCTTCTCTCACATCAATCAACTGAAAAGAAGGTTCGCCATTAATATACGGTTCTGCCAGTAAATCAAGATATTGTTCGTAGCTTATCTCATTTCCTGCGTATTTATCACTGGGATTTATACCGCAAAAAGCCTCATAATCAATCAGTTCTTCAATGACAGGCGCATCAGGTATTTTAGGGATTTTCAAAGTTCTGCTTTGCATCGACAGAGTGTCCAGTATATACAATTTCCCTGCCAGCGGCTCACCAATGCCTGTAATAGCCTTGATGGCTTCCAGTGCCTGCATGGAGCCTATTATTCCGGGCAATACGCCTAATACCCCTGCTTCGGAGCAATTCGGCGCCTGTTCGGGTGGGGGAGGGGTCGGAAATAAATCACGATAGGTAGCAGACCCTTTATAATTAAACAAAGCTACCTGCCCTTCAAACCGATGGATTGCCCCATATACAAAGGGTTTGCCGAGCATCACACAGGCATCATTTACCAGATACCTTGTCGGAAAATTATCAGTACCATCTACTATTAAATCGTATTGCTTTAGTAATGCGATCGCATTGCGGGCGGATAACCGGACCTCATGCGTAATGATGGTCACCAGAGGATTCAGCGCCTTTAACCGCCTTCCGGCCTCCTGTATTTTTGATCGGCCGACTTTATCAGAGCTATATAAAATCTGCCTTTGCAGATTACTCAGGGCAATATTATCGTCTTCTACAATACCTAGTGTTCCGACTCCGGCAGCGGCAAGATACAGCAGCACAGGGCTACCCAGGCCACCGCTGCCAATCACGAGAATCCGGGCTTTCTTCAGCTTTTCCTGGCCTTCTTCGCCAAATTCCGGCAACAATATCTGGCGGTTATAACGCCGCATTTCTTCCAAGCTTAAAGCCATGTTAAAAAATCTTAAATTTTATAAGAAATCAATATTTTTTATGTACAATTCTAATTTTTCAGGTAAAAGTACGTTTATTTGTTATTCTTTAACAAATTTAAAAAAAACAGTGTTTCTAAAAATGAAGAAAATCATAGTGGCTCTTTCAGTTAGTATTTTTACCGCACAATTTGCTGTAGCACAAACTCCTAAAACTCCCGTTAAGAAAGCTCCGGCAGCAACTGCAAAGCCAGCTACACCAAGACCGGTTGCGGCCAATACAAGCACTCCGATGAAGAATACAATGGATTCTCTCAGCTATGCTATCGGGATGAACATTGCTGCCAACCTGAAACAACAGAACATTAAATGTAATACAGATATGCTGGCCAGTGCGATTAATCATGTATTGAGCGGACAGCAAACAGCTTTGGAACCAGGTGCTGCCAATGCCTATATTCAGGGCTATTTTCAGAACGAGTCTATGAAGAAAGGAATGGCAAACCAAAAAGCCGGCGATGCGTTTCTGGCTGCCAATAAAGCAAAACCGGGTGTAATAACTTTACCAAGCGGCTTGCAATACCAGGTTGTGAAAGAAGGCACCGGAGCAAAACCTGTGGAAACAGACAAGGTAAGAGTGCACTACCACGGAACAACAATCGATGGAACAATTTTTGACAGTTCTGTGCAGAGAGGTGAGCCCGCAGAATTTGGGGTAACACAGGTGATACAGGGTTGGCAGGAAATATTACAGATAATGCCTGTCGGTTCTAAATGGAAAGTATTTATTCCTGCAAACCTTGCTTATGGCCCGCAAGGTCCGCCAAGCATCGGTCCGAATCAGGTATTGGTTTTTGATCTTGAGCTATTGGATATAGTAAAATAAGAAAAAAAGCTTTGTGAAAGAGGGTGTTAAACAAACAGATATATCGGCTTGATTTTTGCTGCTGACTTGTATAACTTCCTTATCATTAGCTTTTTATGATGTACAATTAAGAAAGTCAGTATTTATCAATCAAAACTCTCCTTTAGGGGGTGGGGTTATTATGTTAGACATTATGAAAAAAATATTAGTCCTATTCACCCTGACAGGGCTTTTTGGGTGCTTTGAGAATAAAGCTCAGAACAAAGTAGCTACCTCTGCACCGTCTTATGGCTATAAGGAACTGGTACCAACCCGCACACAAGAGCAGGTTGAACAGTTTGCTACACAGTTTTTGAGTTATCATCATTATCAGAAATTCAAATTAGATGATAATTTTTCCTCAAAAGTGTGGGATAATTTCCTCAAAGCTGTAGACGGCGGGCACTCATATTTTACAAAAGCCGATGTTGAATCTTTTGAAAAATACCGTTATAGTATTGACGAAGATTTACTGGAGGGTGATCTGACGGCTCCTTTTGAAGTGTTTAATCTTTTCAGAAAGAGATATAAAGAGCGCTATGATAAAATCACAGCTCAGCTTGATAAACCGTTTGACTTTACTTCTGAAGAAACTATTGATATAGACAGAGATAAAGCACAGTGGGCAACATCAGAACAAGAACTGGATGACGTGTGGCAAAAACTTGTAAAAAGCCAGGTGCTTGACCTGAAACTAAGTGGCAGTAAAGACAGCGCTACTATTGCTACGCTGAAAGACCGCTACAAACGCTGGGAGTCAAGGATTGCCAAGTGGCGCTCGGAAGATGTGTTCCAGACTTTCATGAATGCATTTTCTGAAAGTATCGACCCGCATACCAGCTATATGATACCAAGCACTGCTGCGCAGTTTAATATTGAAATGAGCCAGTCGGTAGAGGGTATCGGCGCATCTCTGAAAAACGAAGGAGACTACGTAGCCATTGCAGATGTGATTCCGGGTGGACCCTTATTCAAAGATGGCACAGCCGTGAAAAACGACCGCATTGTGGCAGTAGCACAAGGCGATAATGGTGCAT
>CALRLN020000084.1:0-14027 GCA_943368675.1 Chitinophaga pinensis
CAGACCTTTATGGATCGTATCAAACGCATTGTGGGTATTAATGATGCAAAACCGATGAGTTACGGTAACTGGGCAGTTTTTGCAGGTATAGTCTTGATAGCAGCCATGGGTATTGCCTACGGTCAGGACAGAATAGCGAAAAACGACCCATCGGCGAAAAATGCAAATAGTGAATTTGCTAAACCGGAAAAACAATTCGATTTCTACTTTTTTGAAAAAGATAAAAAGAATGTAGGCGTGTATAGGAACCAGAAGGGAGATATTGTAAAAATAGTTGTTGAAGGTGTAGAACTCACCGGCAATGACTTTGATACTATGAAAATCTATGCGCTGGATTTCCTGAAAGCCAAAAATGCCAATTTTGCTGTAGTACCGGGTATTGAAGAAGATGAAATGGATGAAGTAAATGAGCAATTTTTCTTTAATGAAGGCTATGTGGCTGATACTTCAAAATTACAGGAGGTTGAAAACGAGATGGAGCTATTAAGCAAAGAAATGGAGAAATACAGCCGGGAAATAGAAAAGTATAGCAAGCAGATGGAAGATAAGTATGGCAAACTGATGGAGAAACATGGCAAAGATATGGAAGCGATTTCATCTAAAATGCGCGCTCCGCAAAGAAAGATTGAAAATGTCTCTATCGAAATGCAAGAGGTAAGCCTGGCTATGAGAAAATTAGAAAATCAGTATCGCGATACCAGAATGCCGGCAGAGGCAGAGCAGAAAATGCGCGCACTTGAGAAAAAAGAACGCGATCTGGAAAGCCAGATGCATGTGTTTGAAGAAGAAATGCGCAAAGTAGAAGCAGAGATGCTTCCCATACAGCAGAAGATGGAACGTTTGAATGATCCTATGGATAGTTTGCATAGAGCAATGGAACGCTATCACCGTCCTATGGATAGCCTTGGCCGTCTGATGGAAGAAAAAGGTAAGGTAATAGAAAAACTAGCCAAAGAAGAAGAAGCACGTTTTAAGAAAGAATTCAGAGATTTTGCCGAAATGCTTTTCAAAGACGGACTAATTAAAGATAAGAAAGATTTTGAGATACGCCTGAAAGGTAATAAACTGCTGATTAATCTGGAGCAACAGTCGCCTGCAGTATATGAAAAAGTATGGAACTGGATTGATAAAACCTGGGGAAGCCGCATGAGAGGCATGAAAGATAAGGATTTTACAATTGAAGCACACGGGGATAGCATCAATTTCAGTACTTACGGAGATAATGGTAATATATTTCATCGATTTGGAAGTATTAACCCTCCTGTACCGCCTGTTTCACCAGTGCCTGCATTAGCACCTGCACCACGGGCTATCGGGGTTTATCCGCTAAGGCCTGCGTCAGCTGCTTTAACGCCACAGGCTCCTTTGGCACCTTTAGGGTATGTAAAAACACCTTCTCCGGTAGCAGCTCCCAGACCACCCAGAAGTCCCAGAATATATAACTAATATTAAAGCCTCATATCACATTACTATATCGTGTGCTGACTGAGGTGACAATAAATAAAATCCGGTCTTATCAGGCTTAACTGATAAGACCGGATTTTTGCTGAATTACCTTTACTTATTAACAAACTGCATACTCGCAGCAGGATAGCGGGTTCCGGCGGCCACGTCTTTTGGGGCTATAGCATTGATTTCTGCTAACTCTTCTTTAGATAGTTTAATATCGGCAGCGGCAATATTTTCTTCTAAATACTTCACTCTTTTAGTGCCCGGAATCGGAAAAATATCATCACCTTGTGCCATTACCCATGCCAGAGCCAATTGTGAAGCTGTGCAACCCTTTTCTTCTGCCAGTTTTTTGATTTTATCAACAAGTATAAGATTACTGGCAAAGTTTTCACCCTGAAAACGTGGTGAGAATCTACGGAAATCATCAGGGGCCAAATCATCAAAACTCTTGATTTCGCCTGTCAGGAAGCCCCTTCCCAATGGGCTATAGGGCACAAAACCCACACCTAATTCCCTACAGGCTGGTATAATCTCATCTTCAGGCTCACGAGACCAAAGGGAGTATTCAGTTTGAAGAGCAGTAATAGGGTGTTCTTTAAAAGCCCTGCGGAGCGTAGCAGGAGCTACTTCTGACAAGCCTATATAGCGAACCTTACCTGCTTTCACCAGATCAGCCATAGCGCCTACTGTTTCTTCAATCGGCACATTCGGGTCAACACGGTGCAGATAATATAAATCTATGGTTTCAATACCCAATCTTTGCAGGCTACCCTCACAGGCTTTTTTACAGTATTCAGGAGAACCATTAAAACCTCTTACCGTAGGATCAGTAGCACTTCTGACAATACCGAATTTGGTAGCTAACACTACTTCTTTCTTTCGCTCTTTTAATACTTTGCCTAAAAGTATCTCATTCTTAAAAGGGCCATACATATCGGCCGTATCCAGAAGATTTACCCCTGAATCAATAGCCCTGTTAATAGTACGTAAAGATTCTGTTTCATCACTACTACCATAGAATTCCGACATCCCCATACAGCCTAAACCCATTTGAGAGGCTATCAGACCCTGATTCCCCAGTTTGCTTTGTTTCATTGATTATGTAGAGTTAAAGTGTAAGATTATATGGACAGTGCGCTTACCTATTGATTGGATATAGGTCTTTAAAGAACAGTTTGATTTGATGATTGGTTTAAGATGGAATACGAATCATAAAAATTTAATCTTGTCTGAACTGTGATTTACTCGCACGGCTTTCGCTGATTGATTTGATTTTTATGATTTTGAAATAATAAGAGCTATCATTAACACATCAGTTAAATCATAAAATCAGCTAAATCACAGTTCAGACAATAAAAATGCCACTCCTTTTAAGAAGTGGCACATCGTGGTCCTTTATATAATGTAATAAGTATTACAGCTTTCTGATCCAGATATTTCTGAATTGTGTTTTGTTACCGTGGTCTTGTAAATGAATTACATCATCACCATGAGCCTCCGGATATGAATGTAAGCCTATATATAGGGTCAGTCCAAGTATAGTAGTATTATTCTGAATTACCACACCATTGTGCAATACGGTAATACGTGCAGGATAATCCAAACGGCCATCTGCTTTAAAACGAGGAGCAGTATAAATTACATCATAGGTATTCCACTCTAATGGTCCACGTGTCACGTTTACTAATGGAGCAGCATCTTTATAAATACTTCCTGCCTGCCCGTTACGGTAGGTACGGTTCTGGTATGAGTCTAGTACTTGTAGTTCATAACGGTCCTGAAAGAACACACCACTATTACCACGTCCCTGGCTATTGCCTTTTACTTCATCAGGTGCACTCCATTCAATATGTAGCTGGCAATCTCCGAATTTCATTTTGGTTTTAATATCGCCTGTACCCGGTGCTACTTCCATTATACCGTTTACGATATTCCATTTTGGAGCGCTACCATCTTTGGCACTTACCCATTGTGATAAGTCTTTTCCGTCAAAAAGCACGATAGCATCAGAAGGAGCGTCAGAATTGTTTTTTCCTGGTATTACGGTCACTACTTCAGGATTCCAGATTTCAGTCATGTCCGGCTTCATTGGGGCCGGTGAGACTTCCGGTACTGTAGACTTGGTTTGGGCATTGGTGTTGCAACTGAATAAAATTGCGATGGCAAACGATGAGGCTAAAAACTGTATTTTTTTCATCTTGAGTAAATAAGGTTGAATGTTACGGTATCTATTGGCTGGAGCTATAGATTTGAACTGCAAGCTACAAGTTTTTTTAAAAAATATTTCTCAAAAATTTGATAAAATTTATTTTTCTGCCCTTTTGAAATCACTTTTTCTTCCCTAAACTCATTTAGTAATGTGCCAGAAATAAATAGAATTGATACATGAGTGTACGAAAACGGAATAAAAACGTACGAAAACGGACAAATTTCAGTATTATATAATTTTTTTTGGCACGCATAAATATATGTAAATGGTTGATTATGAGTGGATTATGTATATTTTAACAAATTTTAAAGTTTTCTGGCACGAGTTTGTCATATATATAGAATGTAAGCATGAGGCGAAAGGGCGAAACGAAGGGTTTTTCAAAATATTATTTTGTTTGTAACCTTTTTTAAAAAGCAAAGTATATACATATAGAATATAATTTTGCAAAAGGCCCGAATCGAACCAAAAATGAATACGAAGTAACCGTTCATAAGTTGGCCTTGACCGTTTATAAATTGTAGCTTATCAGATTAGAAAAAGCACTATAATTTTGAAGCATCAAAGCAACAACGAAAAGAAAAAAAGAGAGGGAGCCGGAAATAAGAGATTTTAACAAAAATTAAGGTTTCGCAAAATATTATTCTGTATGTCTCTTTTTAATGATTAATTAACAGGATTTAACGAAATAAAATTTTACAAAAAATGAATTTCAAGGCTATCAAATCTAATTACCGTTTATCCTTTTAAAATAACCATTCGAGTAGTTTGTAATGCATAGTACCAAGTAAAACATATACCTTTGAATCATCAAAACAAAAACAAAATAAGTAAAGCCAAAACAAGAGACATCAGGAGATAAGAGTTCATCACAAAATAAATTACTTTCATCACAAATGTCACACTGAAAAATAAAGCTGAGCTAATTTTAAATCATCAAAACAATTAAATAAAATATTAAAAAATAAAATTATGAAAACGTTAACATCAACCATCGCAATCGCTTTATTAGCAACTACCTTAGCATTCAACGCTAATGCCGAAGACAAAAAAATTGAATATAAAAGCAGCAACCTTAATGTAGGTATGTACGAAGCAGGTCACACTAATTCAATGAAATTAAGCATGAACCTGACAAAAGATAAAGGAGTAGCCGCTACCATTAAATTAATGGATGCAGACGGATCTATCTTACACGAAGAAGTTTTAGGCAAAAAAGTTGAATCATACAAACTATGTTTCGATATGAGCAACGTTAAAGCCGGTAAATATTATGTAGAGGTTAAAAACGGAGACCGCATCATTACAAAAGAAATCGTAAAAGGCACAAGTACTTTAAGTTACTAAGCCACCAACCGCTCATCAGATTATATAGCCGATTAACGTAAAATCTGAAACACACAGCTCTGAGAAAGCATCTATTATTTGAAAAAGCTAAAATTATAAAATTAAAAAAATTATGAAAAAGATAACATCAATCATCGCAATCGCCTTATTGGCAACTACTGTAGCATTTAATGCAAATGCTGACGACAAAAAAATCGAATACAAAAGCAGTAATCTTAATGTAGGTATGTACGAAGCAGGTCACACCAATTCTTTGAAATTGAACATGAACCTGACAAAAGATAAAGGAGTAGCTGCTACCATTAAATTAATGGACGCCGACGGCAGCATCCTGCACGAAGAAGTTTTAGGTAAAAAAGTTGAATCATACAAACTGTGTTTCGATATGAGCAACGTTAAGGCCGGTAAATATTATGTAGAGGTTAAAAACGGAGACCGTATCATCACAAAAGAAATCGTAAAAGGAACAAGTACTTTAAGTTACTAAGCCACCAGCCGCTTATCAGGATATACAGCCGATTAGCTTAAAACCTGACACGCAAAGTTTGTAGAAGTATCTATTATTTGAAAAAGCAAGTATTTAACATTTTAAAAAATTAAAAATTATGAAAAAGTCAGTAAAAAATTTCGCTTTAGCTCTTGTAGCAGGTTTATTCACATTCACAGCAGTTTCAGCTACTGAATTGCCAGAAGGAAAAACATTTGATGTAGGCATGTATCGTGTGGTAAATACCATGAAGGTTAACCTGACCATTGCTAAGGAACAAGGCAACTGGGTGGAGGTTCGTATCAAAAACGAAAAGAACGAGACAATTTATGTTGAGGTAATCAACAGAAAAGCAACACAATTTGCAAAGAAATTCGATTTGCAGGGTTTAGAAGATGGTAAATATCGTTTCGAGATCAGTAACGGAAAAGAGACAGTAACAAAAGAAATCAATCTCCAAACGAAATTACCGGCTGCGTCTGATTATAGAACTGTAGAAGTAAAATAATATCATTAGTATTTAGTTTAGGGTAATCAGACAGCGTTGTGGTCCTTTCCGCAACGCTGTTTTTATTGTACGTTTAAGCACGAGGGGTAGCACAATAAAGCCCCGCTTGCCAGGCAAACGGGGCTTTATACTAGAATAAGATTGATGTATCTTATTGAATATTCTGCGCTGCACGTCTCAATTCTTCCAGAATCACTTCTTTCATCAATAACTTACGTCGTTGAGTCTGAATGTTAGAAGTCATGATTTTATCCATGTCCGGATTACGTGCCACACCATCATAGCTTTCAATCAATTGTTTCAGCTCACCACGCGCACGTGTTACGATACTTTCCATTTCACGGTATTTGGTCAGCACTTGTTGTCTGTCACTCAAATAATTGTAATTTGGCAATTTTCGGGTAATTACTTTCATCAGGTAACTTAACTCGAAAATCTTATCGCAAGCGGCTCTGAAGCGTTCTGCTACATTACGTACGGCTAAATGCATCGGTACTTTCACATTCTTCCAGTCGTTGAGCAATACCTTCGCTCTTTCAGTAGAGGCAAAAATATCTTTGGCTTCGGCTAATCTCTCAGCTTCTTCCATCATTTTTTGCTGTGCTTCTACGCGAGGGTCAACTCTGACTTTAATCTGAATGCCTTTAGCTGCACAATATTTTTCGTAATAAAGAGTCGTTAATTTTTTGAAACGACGGAATTCGAATTTCAGGCGTTTAGGAGGAACATCCCCAACATTCTTCCATTCGTTCTGAAGTCTCTTTAACTCAGCAAAAGATAACTCCCAGTTACCCATCCGGAATAACTGTTCCGCTCCTTTAACGAGTTCCATGTACTTTTCCATACGTTCTCCGATGATCCTGTTCTGTTCTTCGTAGAAAGCTTTTCTACGTTGATAGAAATCATCAAGTTCCTCACGGAAAACCGTTTCTATATCATCCTGATAAGGCTTGTCTACAGGTCCGGTTCTGATCCAACGTGTTTTGATGTCTTGCAGCTTGTCGGCTACAACACCCCAGTCAACATCTTCCTTGGCTTCTTTGGCTTCTTCAATCAAGGCTTGCTTGATTGTGAGATTGTTAGCCTGATTGCCAACAATGAGCCCGCGAAGATATTCTTCCTGCTCATCTAGTTTTTTGAGCAATGGAATAAAATCGCCGATGCCGTCGAAGTTCAGCAATCGTTTGCGAAGTTGCGTGAGTTTCGTTAAGAAGGAGCCCTTATTCTGGGCATCCATGATTTCCGTTTCAAGTTGATTAACCTTATTTACCGCAATCTGGTAACGGTTAATGAAATACTGGAAAGCTTCTTCTTCTGTGCGTTTTACTTCGCCGATTTGTCGGTCGGGCATATCTAAGTAGCCCTTCAAGAATACCTTACCGTCTTTGATGTAAGCATATTCGTTATCTAATGTTACGCCGTCCATAATTAAAAATCACATGGCTTGTGAGTCAAGGGTTGTGGTTTGAAAAGGTAAAATTCGCAGTTTTTTTGTATAATGCAAACTTGAATGACGATATTTGATACAAAATTTTATTTTAGGCAAAAAAAAAGCCGGAAATGTGAAGTATTTTTCAAAAATTTAATATTAAAGCATAAAAACTCTCTAAGAAACCACCTTGAACAATGAGTGAGCAAATTATTTTTTCGATGGAGCGGGTGAGTAAAATCATTCCTCCGAATCGTCAGATTCTTAAAAATATCTATTTATCTTTTTTTTATGGAGCAAAAATCGGCGTGTTGGGTCTCAATGGCTCAGGTAAATCTACTTTACTGAGAGTCATTGAAGGCATAGATAAAAACATCAATGGTGATGTGGTTTTTTCTCCGGGTTATACTGTTGGCCTGCTTGAACAGGAACCCCAGCTTGACCCTTCTAAAACTGTGAGAGAAGTAGTGGAAGAAGGAGTGCAGGAGGTGGTAGATTTGCTGAAAGAGTTTGAGGATATTAACAATGCTTTTGCTGAACCTGATGCAGATTTTGATAAATTACTGGCCAGACAAGGTGAGGTGCAGGAGAAGCTCGATCAAATGGATGCCTGGGAATTAGACACCAGACTCGAACGTGCTATGGACGCCCTGCGTTGCCCGCCGGAAGAAGCAAAAATCGAAACTTTGTCAGGCGGTGAAAAACGCAGAGTTGCTCTTTGTCGCTTATTACTGAAACAGCCCGACGTACTATTATTAGATGAGCCTACCAACCACCTGGATGCCGAGTCGGTATTATGGTTGGAAGAGCACTTACGCCAATATAAAGGAACTGTCATTGCCGTAACCCACGACCGTTACTTTCTGGATAATGTAGCCGGCTGGATTTTAGAATTGGATAGAGGAGAGGGGATTCCGTGGAAAGGCAATTATTCTTCATGGCTGGAGCAGAAGCAGAATCGCTTAGAAAAAGAAGAAAAAACGGAATCTAAGCGCCAGAAGACTTTACAACGAGAGCTGGAATGGGTGAGAATGGCACCTAAGGCACGTCAGGCGAAGTCTAAAGCCCGTTTGGCAGCCTATGACCGCATGGTGAGTGAAGACAACAAGGAAAGAGAAGATAAACTGGAGTTGTTTATTCCGCCGGGGCCACGCTTGGGAAATAAAGTAATTGAAGCCAAAGGCGTGAAAATGGGTTTTGGCGACAGGCTATTATACGAAGACCTCAATTTTAGTTTACCGCAAAATGGTATTGTGGGCATCATCGGGCCTAACGGTGCGGGTAAAACCACTTTGTTTAAGTTAATAACCGGACAATTGGAGCCCTTAGAGGGAACATTTGAAGTCGGAGACACTGTAAAGCTATCTTATGTTGACCAGGAGCATAATCAGCTAGATGCCACTAAATCAGTCTATGAAATGGTTTCAGGCGGTAACGATTGGGTGATGCTGGGCAATAAACAGGTAAACGCCCGCGGATATGTAAGCCGTTTCAATTTTCAGGGAGCAGACCAGGAGAAGAAAATCGGAAACCTGTCAGGTGGCGAACGAAACCGGGTGCATCTGGCAATGATGCTGAAAGAAGGTGGTAACTTGCTGCTATTAGATGAACCTACCAATGATCTGGACGTAAATACCCTCCGGGCTTTGGAAGAAGGTCTTGAAAATTTTGCAGGTTGTGCAGTAGTCATCTCCCACGACCGTTGGTTCCTGGACAGAATCGCTACGCATATTCTGGCATTTGAAGGCAATTCACAAGTATATTGGTTTGAAGGTAACTTCTCGGAGTACGAAGAGAACCGACGGAAAAGATTAGGCACTGACGTAACTCCTAAACGGATTAAGTATAAGAAATTGCAGTAGTTATAAAGCAACAAGGCCTCACAATTTGTGAGGCCTTGTTGCTTTATAACATTATTTGCTTCTGAAGAATACTGTGATAACGACGCCTTCAAAGCCGAACTGCTCACGTATTTTATTCTGTAAGAATCTTTCATAGGCCTCCTTGACATACTGGGGTAAATTACAGAAGAATACAAAAGTTGGCGATGGTGTTGGCAACTGAATACAATACTTGATTTTTACCTGCTTACCTTTTAACATTGGCGGAGGTGTCTGCTCAATGATTGGCAGCATTACCTCGTTCAGTTTGGAAGTAGTAATTTTATGGGTCTTGTTTTCGTGCACTTCCATGGCTTTTTCAATTACCTGAAAAATGCGTTGTTTTTCTAAAACCGATGCAAAAATAACAGGCATATAATTCATGGGGGCAATGCGCTCCAGAATCTCCTTTTTCATTTTATCAGCAGTTTTAGAATCTTTCTCTACCAGATCCCATTTATTAATCATCAGCACGATACCCTTTTTAGCATTGTGGGCATTGGCAATGATACTGATGTCCTGCGCTTCTATTCCTTTGGAAGCATCGAGCAGAATAATACAGACATCGGATTCCTCTAAAGCTTTTATGGAGCGTAAAACCGAGTAAAACTCGATGTTTTCGTGCACCTTTGCTTTTTTGCGGATACCCGCGGTGTCTGTCAGAATAAAATCTTTACCATAAAGCTTGTAATGAGTATCGATAGCATCGCGTGTTGTGCCCGCTATATCAGTAACGATGCTTCTGTCTTTGCCTGTAAGTGCATTTAAAAACGAAGACTTACCCACATTCGGACGCCCCAGAATTGCAATTCTTGGTATACCTTCATTCGGATTTTCAATTCCATCATCTTCAAATGCTTTTACTACATCGTCGAGCAAATCACCTGTACCACTTCCATCAGTTGCCGAAATAGCATAAACCTGATCCCCTAAGCCTAATTCATAAAACTCTGATGCTGTTTGCTGACGCTCAAAGGTTTCGGCCTTATTAGCTACAACAAAAACAGGTTTTTTTGAACGGCGCAGCACATTAGCAAAATCTTTATCGAGCCCGGTGAGGCCTGTCATTGTATCTACAACAAACAAGATAACGTTCGATTCTTCGATAGCAATTTCAACCTGCTCACGAATGGCTTCTTCGAAAGTATCTTCTGAGCCCACTACATAGCCACCGGTATCAATAACTGTGAAATACTTTTCTGTCCAGACTGCGTGCCCATAGTGCCGGTCACGGGTAACGCCCGGCATATTATCTGTGATAGCCACACGGCTCTCAATAAGACGATTAAAAAGCGTAGATTTACCGACATTCGGCCGGCCTACAATTGCAACAATATTTGCCATAAACCCCTGACCCTCAAAAGGGTACAAATTATAAATGAAGACCTCTAAAAACAAAAAAACAATTTTTTAAAATACCTGTAAAGAGAGAGGTCTGTGAGTCTCTTTTAAGTATTAAATAAAAATGAGCGTACAAAGATAGGGAAAACAGAGGGAATTCTGTTGGTTATCAACACAGTACCAGGGCTTTGGGTTCACTGATGCTTAAAATAATCCCTGAATATCCTGCCATGAAATCAATGCAATAGCTACAACAGCCAATAGTAGACCCACTTTGTTCAGGCTGGTTAGCTTCTCTTTGAAAAAGAACCAGGCAATTGCAGCCGATACCAGAATAACTCCGATATTGTATATAGGATAGACAAATGCACCGCTATTACCAAAAGCCGATAGTGCATGTATCAGGAAATAGAACGATAAAAAATTGGGGACACCCAGCGTTATACTGGCCAGTATGTTTTTCCTCTCGAGTCTTTCCTTTCCTCTTATTAACTGAATGATCAGCGCCACCGCCCCTGCAATAACAGCCCCTAATACCATTACCAGAGTGACCGGCACAGTGCGATCGGGAGAGGTAATGTATTTCAGGTTCAGGTAATTGATAGCAGTATTGGTGATTCCGTAGAGCAGAAAAACGGCAATGGGTAATAGAAAATCAAGCCCCTTACCTTTGACTTTTTCTTCAACGGGTTTAAAAGTACTTAGCCCGACTGCTATCACCGCCAGTAATAAACCCAGGTAATTGAGCCAGTTAAAAGTACGTCCGTTGGTTTTTAATATAAAAAGACTAAAAATAACAGGAATTACCAAAGAGATATTATTAGCTAATGAGGTAGCCGTAATGCCCATTTTTTGCGTTGAAATACCTGATAGAATGAATGTAATGATGAATCCGACCCCTAAAAACAAGGCATAGTAGGGCCAGTTTTCAGAAAAATTCAGTTCAAAATATTGTCCGTCAGGCATTAAGGCCAGCCCAGTGATAAAACAGACCGGATAATTAAAAGCAATAGCCTGGAAAGTGCTGATCTGGTATTTAGGGTAAATACGGAAGTTAATCAGTAGTAATACCGAGAAAATAATACTAAGAATAAGGTAAATCATAGTGGCTGTGGGGTTATTTATTCATACCCGAATTTTTCTAATTTATTTCGTTTATTTCTCCAGTCAGGTTCAACTTTAATATACTGTTCCAGAAAAATCTTTTTACCGAAAAACTTTTCCATTTTCAGACGTGCTTCCATACCTACTTTCTTGATTCTCTCGCCTTTATGGCCCAATAAGATAGCGCGTTGGGTGGTTCGCTCTACATAAATCTCAGCACTTATTACAATCATGTCGTCTTTTTCCTTAAAACTATTTACCACTACTTCACAGCTATACGGTACCTCTTTTATATAATTGGTAAAAATCTTTTCTCTGATGATTTCAGCCGCAAAGAAACGCTCGGGTTTGTCTGTCATTTCATCTTTCGGGAAATAGGGCGGGTGATTTGGTAAAAAAGTAATTATTATATCTAATAATCCTCCGACATTCTGCTGATGAAGCGCCGAAATAGGAATTACCTCGGTAGATTTGAAATTTTCTTTCCAGTAATTAAGCTTTTCTTCTATCTGCTCCGGCTTGGCCAAATCAATTTTATTGACAATCAATAAAATGGGGGTTTGTGTATGTTGTAATTTTTCGATGACGTCGTTTTCATCATGTTTCTCGAAAATATCGGTAACGAACAAAATCACGTCGGCATCTTCAAGAGAGCCATGTACGAAGTGCATCATTGATTTATGCAATTCATAAACAGGCTTAATGATACCGGGGGTATCGGAGTACACTAACTGAAAATCAGTTCCGTTATGCACGCCATTGACAATACCCATAATACGGTGGCGGGTAGTCTGAGCTTTTGAGGTAATGATAGAGAGGCGCTCACCTACTAATATATTCATCAGGGTAGATTTACCCACGTTCGGTTTACCGACAATACTGATAAAACCAGCCTTATGATTTGGAGAAACTATATCCACAAGAAAAAATATTTGTTTTTTTGCAAAGATAGTTTTTTTATTTCGGAAAAAGCTGTACCTTTGCAGTCCGATTTAGGAACAACATCGCGGGATGGAGCAGTTGGTAGCTCGTTGGGCTCATAACCCAAAGGTCACAGGTTCGAGTCCTGTTCCCGCTACTCTGATTATCAGGCAGTTACATTTAAATGTGACTGCCTTTTTTGTTTTAACCTTAAACATACCTTAAACAAATCAAAATGTGAGAATATCATTCACATTTATACATCAAAACACGAAATACTTTCCTGAATCCTGGAATTGCTATTCACAGTCGATTTTTTTTATAATTGAAAGCACTTGCAATCGTTAAATCGTCATTTTAATTATATAAAGAATTCAACCTTTGAAATTTATTCCAATTTAGTAATTTGTAAAAGATAATTTGAACTACATATTAAAGGTGCGGTTAAATAAATTTATTTAATTTCTTTTTGATATGAATTTTCCATTTAGTTATTTAGTAGATATCAAAATGAAATAAAGCAATGCAGGTTATTTGCTTGGAAGAGGAAGCATTTTATTCTTTGGTTACAACGGTAGTGAAAAAGCTGAAAACAGAGTTCAGCATACATAGAGATAAATGGGTTTCGGAAGAAGAAGCCATGAAAATGCTAGGAATTACTTCCAAAACGACTCTACAAAAATACCGTGATGAAGGCAGAATTCGCTACTCTCAACCTGATAAAAAACCTATCTATTATGATTCAGAATCAATAGATTTGTATAAGGAGAAACATGCTCGCGAAACATTCTAACTATGGAAGAAACTGAAAAAATAGACCCAAAACAATTAAAGGGTTTCAATGATGGTTATTTGCTTGCAGTGCATGAACCTGAATTGGCTGAGAAGCTAGCAAAAATTGAAGCCGTAAGCCCTTGGCTTGTTGGTATGCAACAAGGTAGAATACAGTATGTGAATGAACAAATCAAAACCAAGCTTCCTTCATTTTTAAAGGAAAGTAGAACGTCGATAAAAAAAAGCGATATGAATAAAAATAAAACTGATAGAGGGATTGAACCTGAGAAATGATTATTCTTTTGCTCTCGTCAAATCTTTATTATTTTTAAAATCATGTATTTTATTTTGTGATTTCTCTGTTGTTTTATTTTGTGATTTCTCTGTCGCTTTTGTATAATTAAGAGATTGCGTAAATTTTGCTGACATTGAGAACATCTTATCTGAATTAGATACAGTATTTGGGGGTTGATTCTCTACATTTTCAATATTATTTCTATTGGATGAAAATTGATTGATTAAATCAGATTTTTTTACATCAACATTAATGTTCTTTTCTCCTGCATCTACTTTTA
>CALRLN020000085.1:0-14023 GCA_943368675.1 Chitinophaga pinensis
ATAGATCATTAGAATTACTCCCTGCAATATAATGTTAGGGACTAAAACTAAAAATTCGTCAATAAATTTTACCGTACGGAATTCATCATTTAACTCGGTATATCGACTCGAAAAATACCAGGTCACCAGCAAAAAGAAGACAAGGAAAAAATCACTGTTGCTAAATGATCTGGTGCTCAGTATCTGAGCTGCCCCAAAACAGCAGATTATACAGATAAAATCTGTTAATAATCTTATATGATATATTTTTTTTAAATTCGATACCATGTTATTTTTAAGAGAAAGGTTTTATCAATAAGTACTCATACAAATTTCACTTACTCAACACCCGCAATTACAACTTACTTATTGGAAAGTAGTACTCATTGTATTTCAAACTGTTATTTACAATAGCCTAGTTCGTCTCCTAAGATTTCAAAGGCCCATTTCTTTTTATCAATTAAATAATTGTTTTGTTTATAAGGCCAGGTTACACCACCATCGGTGCTTGCTCTTAAATCATATCTTTGGCCAAGTTGGAGCATATAGGTTTTAGCTACTCTTAGCTCTTTTGATATGGTCGGCATATTAATCCATTGATTCTTGTCGGGTACACTAAATTGCGTTTTTAACTGAGATGGGATTGCTCCTTTATCTACTGTTTTTCCCTGCGGACAAGTAATTTCAAATTCTACCTCAATTGACGGTGGAACAGGTAATGATGAAATATCAATGGTAAAATCCTTATTCTCACACGACTTAAAACTTACTGACTCGGCTATTGGTTTTGTTCGGTTTCCACCATAGATATTATTATAATCAAATAATTGTAGTTTAATTTCTTCGCTATTCTTCGGTAAATAATTGAGTTTAAACATACTGGTATTATTTAAACTTACATAGTTACTCTCAATTATGTTTCCTGTCTTTACGTTGGTTAAGGAGTAATAGTAAGCCAGGTCAACATCTTTAAACTTACTTTTAACATTGAAGGCAGGCCCTTGTTTACAAAGCCAGCTAACCCAACCATTAATCAAATAGGCCGGATAACTGAATGTAGATGTACATTCCAGTTTGCCAGATGTAATGTTTTTTATAACAGTAGAGCTACCCTCAATTTTCCAGATTCCGGTATAAATATTATAGCTGATCAGAGGAATTATATCTCCTGCCTTTATGGGGGCTTTGGTTTCTGGATTCTGGGTATCCGGGTTGAGTTCAAAAGTAACAGAAATAGGTTTAGAGAATGATCTTACTACTTCCTGTTTATCTGAACTGAGTTCAATTGAGGCAAAACCCGCAATCCTTGAAAATCTAAAAGCATCCACAAAATTGTTATGGTTATCCATAGGATTTCTTGCTAGTCCTCCTTCCGGTATAAAAGAAGTACCAGATTGGTTATCAAAATGATGAATAACTAAGTCGATGTCTCCAATTATAATTTGATTCTGCATATTAAATAAAACTGTTCCCTCTTGTATCCTGACAAATGCACCCACCTGCTTTGCTGTATAATTAGTAGCTATTATAAATGGTTTGGTTACTTCTCCGCCCTCATTTGTTAATAACTTAAATTGGTTTGCCGATACCCCGTTGGGTGGGTTCTTAATACTGAACAACTTAGGATAATAAAATTGATTACTTGTATTAGTAAAAATAAACTCTTTTATCACTTTGGTGAAACCTTCTGTCTCTGCGGACACTGTGAAAATTACAGGTGACTGAACCGAAGGTATAATATCAGGATTAACTGCCAAAAAGATAACTCCCTCTTTCGAAACCTTAAAGTTTTTTGTGTTTAGGTTTGTCACTATTTTACTAGCTTCCTTGCCTGCAATTTTTAGTTTAATATCATCAGGCAGTTTCCCGGTTGTACTTGAAAATCTTATTTCAAGTTTAGATATTTCAATTGGCTCTTTAAAAAGAAGCTGAAAACCATCCAGAGGATTTTTGCAGGCACTAAGAATAAATAATTCTAAAATTCCGGCAATCAATGACCTATATGATATTCTAAACTTCATAAAGAGTAAGTATTAAGCAACAATCAAACCTTTACCATACTGACCCAATTTTTAAACCTGACAAGAACCTTTCTTTAAAGGTTTAAACAGAAACTTTTCTCATATATTAAAAGCAACAATAACTCCTCAGACTATTTTATTTTATACCTCAGATTAATTGACAATACAGGAAGATAGCTATAGTTTTTCAGGTTTTTCTGAATTTTCACCATCTCGGTATCTAATGTTGTCGATTCCAAGAAACCTTCAAAACGAGCCTTTATTTTAGGGCTACCCATATAAAAAAAGCCAATGTTAAACGCAATATCAGCCCTTTTTCTAGTGTCTTTCCTTCCGATGCCCATTCCGGCATAAGGCATTAATCTATTCCAGTTTATGTTAAGGTCAATTTGACCGAAATCCTGCTCTGAAATTTCCATTCCTCCAAGCATTAATCCTGTAGGGGAGGTAATTCTTACAAAATATGTCTGTTTCAATGCGTAGCCTATTCCACTTTTCAGATAAATTAACCTCTTTTTGAAAGGATACCAGGTTATCATACTTGTAAGAATGCTATGTTCAATATCCGGCTGCAAAAGAATTTCAGATTGTTCAGGTAAACTAAAATACTGGTTTCTGGCAAATTTAAAATAAGTGTATCCTATCTCGCTAACAAGTTCAGCTCTCGAGGGCAATGAGAATGAAATATTGCCTCCGAAACCTAAAGTTGATATATGCAAACTCACGACTGTCTTTTTTATAGCATGAACAAATGAAGTATCTTCTTGCGCATGCAGGCTATGCCCGGTTAAGAAACATAATAAAATACGGCAAGTATTTACATAGAAAACCTTCATTTCAATATCAGCTATAGTATAGCGCTCTTCAGAACTTTTAATAGCTTTTTTGTGATTGGTTGTTCCAATAACTGCTATGATACATTCTCAACTTCTCATCTAACTGATAACCCGTTCGATAATACTCTCCAAGGTTGTATCCCTTTACATATAGATATTCCCATCTGAACTCATCAGCAGTTCTTAAGCGAAACTGTTTATTCTTCAAAATAGGTCCTGGCGGAATCGGAATCGCAAGATTAAAACCTACTGATGTTCCGTTGCCAGTTTTCAGTGCAAAGAATCCAATATCGACATTCGTAAATTGTCTGATTAAGTCAAACCTTATACCCTTATCCTTGTACAAATATTGTCCGCCGGAAAGTTTAAGTGTCACGTCGTGCTTGAAAATACGATAACTTACATCTCCTAAAAACAATACGTGCCGAGGCTTTTGGTATTCAAAATACTGCCCTGAAAACCTGTAATAACCACTATAAGACCCCTCTAGTCCAAAAGACCAATGCTTGTTTATATCAAAATGCCTGTACTGAACATTTAACCCATATTGGTCTTTATAGAATAAACCTGCTGACAGACTCATAAAGTTTACTTTTCTGAAAACAGCAAACTTATTGATAAAAGTAGGTGCCAGACGCAAACTCATAGATTGTTTATCTAAATCATTTATAATCGGAAACGCTATTCCGGTTGTTAATGATAAGCCTCTACTCAGATATATCTGTGTATTGAGCAACAAATTAATTTTGGCCTCAACAGGGTTATCCAGATTACCAAATTTTGCTGTGAATTGCGGTAGCAATGAGAAATCGAACTTATATTTTCTGAATGGGAACCATTCTCTAAGTCCCAGCTTCTTCTGTCTTTGTTCAGATAGAGCTTCTCCTGTTACCATCGGCCCCTTCTTTTTATAAGACACAAATGGAACTCCCTGAAATAAAGGTATATAATTTTCCTCACTCGTTTCTTCTTGCAAAGCATAACGCAGTTCTATCAATCCATTAAGAGGGTTTCTATATATGCGCTGCTCATAACTAACGCCCGCACTATCTTTATGAACATTCTCATAATTGAGAAAAGCCCGTGCTTTTTTGTCCGTCTGAGCATAACATATGTTTGTTATTGCATAAAAACCTATTAAACAACTAATAAACTTTTTCATCTATCTTAGCAATGCTTTTCTTAGGTTTAAGTAGTTGTATCTGGAAAGAAGAACCAAAGATAAACTGATCTCCGTTTAATATTCCTCCCTGAATTGTCCATTTTTTCCAGAGTGTTGCATACACTCCAACATTCAAATGTTGCGAATCCCATTCTGTCATTAAGCCTGCTTTGTTCTGATAACTCAGCTTGAGACCGGCAAAAGCACCTACGAGATAGCCGTTATTATATTTAAAATCACTTTTTTTCTGAAATTTTAAATTAGAAAAAACGTTCGAGTTCGACAAATTTAACTGAAAGTCTCCATCTCTTGAAAGAATATATGGGCTACCATAACCAACATTTGCTTCTACATTTAGCTTAGAGTTCAGCTTGAAATGTTTGGTAGCTACCAGGACATTTGTTAACATAGCTGTCTCTATCATAAATGGAGAAGACACAATAATTGCTAATGACGGAAACTTTTCCTTTTCTTTCAATAACAAGTAAGAGATGTCTACCTGTCTATCGCCTATGCCCTCTTTCAATTTACTTTTTTGCGTTTGAACCGGTTGCAAAAGACTCAGAGTAATGGTGAGGCGAGGCAATAGATTTATGTTGGCAAATATCACTTGCTCCGGGTTAGTGTGTGTATATCTCAGAGAATAATTGATAGGATTATAATTATATCCGACAACTACACTACCATCTATATACGCAGTTGCATTCGGCGTATATAAGAGACCAGATTTACCGGAAAGATTCATTTGCGCATTGGCGTATCCAAAGGCAAAAACCGAAATAAACGAAAGACAATATTTGAATGATTTAGTAACACGCTGCCAATATGAAACCTTATCCTTCAATCTGTTTGAATAAGAAATAAGAGATAAGGTTTCACTATTGAGCGCAACCATATTAGATGTTTTTTTGATCATCAGTTTTTCCCTTTTACCCAAGCCAATCAACCTTGACCTTGATCGTGACAAGTCTTGTAGGCTGCATCTAAAGTGGTTTTCATAGTAGAAAAAGCCGCACCATAAGCAGTCTGAATTTTATTCAGGTCTGTGTTTTGTGCTGACTTTGCTGCGGCTTTGGCTGTATCCGCCTCTACATCACATGCTTTTACAGTTGCGTTATAAAATGTAGTGGCAGCAATAACAGAGTTATACAAATCAAAATAAACAAAGAAGCTAAGCAGATTATAGGTTTCCTGTGTAATAGCTTTATTAGTTAATAATGTATTTAAACCAGCAAGCTGTTGGTCTAGTTTAGCTTTCGCTGCAGTAGTCGCTGTAGTAAGAGCTGTTGTTGCAGCTGTTTTACAACTAGTACTATTAATGCCTGCTACACGTGTTGCATAGGTATCATTCACTATTTTTTCTTGCGCAGCCCTTGCATCATCTAATGGTTTTTTTGCGGCGTTAAAAGCATCTTCTGCTGCTTTAGTACACGGGCTGTCATTCACCCCTGCAAATATATCAGGTGTTGTGCCACTCGTAATAAAATCAGGCATAGCGATTACCGGCGCATCTTTAGTTGAAAAATCAGTCTCTTTAACAAGGCCACTTACAACGGTTCCATTAACAGATGGATAGGTAACCTTTGGCAAGTAAGAAGCCAGTGCGGGATTCGATGCTATTGATTTCATAGAAGCGCTTAAATCCGATGGTAAGGCACCACCACTTAACATTGTTGTAACAACAGCAGGTGTAAAGGCTGTTGCAATCTTACCCGCATCAGTTGGGCTCACTACTTTTTGTATATCTGCTGCAGTAGCTGTAACGGCTGCGGTGGCTGTACCTGATGCTAACGCTGTAGAAGTTGCAGTAGCAACTGTTGAGGTCGTAATTGTCCCGGGAGTAGTAGTAACTGGGGCGGGAGTTGATTGAGTTAAATCAGGTAATTTGACATCTTTGAATCCTCCTGAGAAATCAGGAATTTCGGGCGGCGTCTCCTTAGGCTTGCAATTGTACAAGCCTATTGCAAGAAATAATACTAAGCTAAGGCTAGCTATTTTAAAATGATTTGTACTTTTCATGTTTTATTAAATTGATAATATATTTTAAAATTACTTTTACACAAGAACTAAAAATGCCGTTATTCCTTTAATAAACAGGCCTCATTCGCTTAGAATATGTTTTATGACTATTGAGTTACTTTACATCATGAAATCATTTCTAAAGACAATATTTGAGGCAAAGACCCTAAGGCATCTATATTGCTATGAGATTAAAGTCTTTCTTACAATACGCTAACTTTTAATAACAAAAACTTTACTCCAACACAAAATCATCTTCTTAACCATGTTTGCACAAAGTAACTCAGAGGGAAATCTGCAAGCCAGATACCGTCAAATAGTTCTTTCTATATATTTGTTATTATATTCAGATAAAAATGAGTAATTCTTATTAAAGAATAAACAAGTCTCATATTTTACGCTCTACATATCTTATACGACTACTCAGGTTACTATATTTTATATCACATTTAAACAACTCAATAAATAAACAATTTTACTTATATTACCCCAATTAATTATTAACCTTCTTACTGAGTATAAATCCTTAAAAAAATGTCAAAGTCAAATAGGGCCAATTACTCAGATAACGCTTTGCTAATTCCAAAAAAAAGACTTTCGGAATTTCTAAAAATTCCAACTTTCAGACCATATTTTTACGTGAGCAGTTACCAGGTTTTTAAACTGTAGCAATCTAAAAAATAGTAATTATAAGTTATTTTTGGTAGTAAATTTCTGTTTAGCAAAAGCTACAATTAATTAATAGCATTAAAAACCAAATAATTGACAGTATTTACGTTTTCAGTTCTAACTGGTAATGCCTCCAGAGTTCTTTTTTACCCAAATAGTAAAGAAGTAAAAAAATAATTATTGCGTTAATTATGTATCGAAAATATGGTTTCTGATCCTAATTACCAAATTAAATTTGAACTTTTTACTCCTCGGTTATTGAATATTTTAATATTCTTTATTAAAGACAATAAAATATAGAGTTAATCTAATTGCAAAAATATTTTTCTTCAAATTGTCCATCATTTTTACTGTTTTATTTGAAAATTTTATGGATGTTCAATGCTCAATTCTAAGCTCAAATCGCCGAAAACAATAGCTGGAACGCATATTTTCTTTTAAACATTTTTTTTTCATAAAGCATAAAAAGTTACTTCGTATATCTCTTTTTTAATTTTGTTTTAAACTTATCGGTTACTATTCCGGAAGTAAAAAAGCATCAGTATTATAAGATACCCCTGACAACTGACAGTATTTGATAATTCAGATTATACGCTTTAGTGATAATACTACACGATTTTTTCAAGACAAATTTTCAGACTATCCCGCCAGTAAGGAATTTTTAAACCATAGGTATTTTTAATCTTACTTTTATCCATTACAGAAAAATACGGGCGGCTTGCCTTTGTAATATACTCAGTTGTTTTTAATGGCTTTAATTGAGTATTTATATTGCTTAAATCAAAAATAGCTTTTGCAAAATCATACCATGAAGTGATACCTTCATTGCTGTAATGATAGATACCATATACAATATTTGGCGCTTCAATCATATCTAAAATGGCATTAGCCAAATCAACTGCGTAGGTAGGTGAGCCAACCTGATCAATAATAACACCAAGTTCATCTCTTTCTTTGCCTAAACGAAGCATCGTTTTTACAAAATTGTTGCCGTATTCGGAATAGAGCCAACTGGTACGGATAATAAGGTACTTCTCTAAGGCTTTCGCAATTATTTGTTCTCCTTCCAGCTTAGTAATACCATAAATATTTATGGGTTCAGTCTTATCTTCTTCTGTCAGCAACATAGGGGTATCTCCCTTAAATACAAAATCTGTCGAAACATGAACAAGGGTGCTATTAAATAATGAACACAGGTAAGAAATATTGGCTACTCCCCGGGCATTGATATTTCTTGAAAGTTCCTGCTCATCTTCAGCTTTATCAACAGCCGTATAAGCTGCACAATTGATAACAAAAGAGGGGGCTTCCTGCTCAAATAGTTTTTGAAGTAAACTAGTTTCCAGAATATTTGCCTCTGCTTCGTCCGGAAAAATAATATCTGCAAAACCTCTTTTGCTTGCTGCCAATTTGAGACATTGACCGAGCTGTCCTGAAGCGCCTAAAACAATTGTCTTCATAAGTAATGCTGTAAAATCATTTAAAATTTTTATAAAAGAACGATGGGGGGGTTATAATTAAGACAAGGTTAGCAGGTACTTACCATAGCCACCTTTAACCAATGGGCTGGCTATCTCATTAAGTTTATCTTTGTCAATATAGCCCATTCTATAAGCTACTTCTTCTATACAACCAATTTTTAAACCTTGTCTTTCTTCAATTACCTGAACAAATTGCCCTGCCTGCATTAATGATTCGAACGTGCCGGTATCCAGCCAGGCAGTTCCTCTATCCAGAACGCCAACTTTTAATTTCCCCATTTCGAGATATTTTCTGTTTACATCAGTGATTTCAAGCTCACCTCGTGGTGATGGACGGATGTTTTTAGCTATGTCTATTACTGAATTGTCATAAAAATATAATCCCGGAACGGCATAATTGGATTTCGGATGTACTGGCTTTTCTTCAATTGATAAAGCGTTAAAGTTTTTGTCAAATTCTACAACACCGTATCTCTCAGGGTCTTGTACCTGATAAGCATAAATTACCCCACCTGATGGGTCATTATTATCTTTTAATAATTTGGGGAGCCCTGAACCATAAAAAATATTGTCGCCCAGGATAAGAGCAACCTTATCATTACCTATAAAACTTTCGCCTATGATAAATGCCTGTGCCAGACCATCCGGACTCGGTTGAGTAGCATAAGCAAAATTACATCCCAGACGGCTCCCATCACCAAGTAGTTTCTCAAAATGAGGCAAATCATGCGGAGTTGAAATAATTAAAATCTCATTTATACCTGCTAACATCAGTATCGACAATGGATAATAAATCATTGGTTTGTCATATATAGGCATTAATTGTTTACTAACGGCCAGAGTTAATGGGTGCAAGCGCGTGCCAGACCCACCTGCAAGTATTATTCCTTTCATAAATTTTTATAATAATGCTAAGCGTTTATTTTTCTGAGTACATTTCCTGATAGTATTGCTGATAAGAACCGGTAGTGATATTTGTTAGCCAGGCTTGATTATTGAGGTACCAGTCAACCGTCTTTTCCAATCCTTCGGCAAACTGCAATGAAGGTTCCCAGCCTAAGTCAGTTTTTAACTTGGTTGCATCAATAGCATATCGTAAATCATGGCCTGCTCTATCTTCAATGAACGAAATTAATTGTGCAGAGCTACCCGGTTTTCTGCCTAATTTTGTATCCATAATTTCACAAAGCAGGTATACCAAATCAATGTTTTTCCACTCATTATGGCCACCAATATTATAAGTCTCTCCAGTTTTTCCATGATGAAAAATAGTGTCAATAGCTCGCGCATGGTCTTCCACATAAAGCCAATCTCTGATATTTTCACCTTTTCCGTAAACAGGTAAAGGTTTTTCTAGAATGATATTATTAATCATTAGTGGGATAAGCTTCTCCGGAAAATGATTCGGGCCATAGTTATTGGAGCAATTAGAAATTACGACCGGTAATTTATACGTATTATAATAAGCCCTTACAAAATGATCAGACGAGGCTTTAGAGGCTGAATAAGGCGATCGGGGGTCATACTTGGTTGATTCAACAAAAAATTCAGAAGCATCATGTAATTCACCATATACTTCATCAGTAGAAACATGATAAAATCGATTATCACTATGCTTATCTTTCCAGATATTTTTTGCTGCATTCAATAGGTTTACGGTTCCAATAACATTGGTAACTACAAATGCCATAGGATTAGTGATAGAGCGATCTACATGAGATTCTGCGGCCAGATGAATTACCCCATCAAAATTTATTTCTTCAAATAATTGTGTTATAAATTCGGTATCAACAATATCTCCTTTAATAAATGTATAATTCTCGGCTTTTTCTATGTCCTTTATATTTTCAAGGTTTCCGGCATAGGTAAGTGCATCTAAGTTATAAATACTATACTCGGGATAACGCATCACAAATCGTCGAACGACATGTGAGCCAATGAAGCCAGCTCCACCGGTTATTAGAATTTTTTTCATACAAGAAGTGTATTTTTATTTATCATTTCTTTAAATAATGGTAAGGTCTGATCCTTCTCTGATACAATAGGCTTACTTACTCCCCAGGGAATTTTTAAATCAGGGTCGTTCCATCTGATACCTCCCTCAGATGATTTATTATATGGGGCAGTGCATTTATAGTGAAAAATACTGTCCTCTAAAGCAACAAAACCGTGCGCAAATCCAGGGGGTATATACACCATTTTTCCACTGACACTATCCAAATCAAATAACTCGTATTTACCAAAGGTAGGAGAGTCGAAGCGCAGATCAAGGGCAATATCTAATACCCTCCCATGAATAACACGCACAAGTTTACCCTGTGCATAGTCTCCTTTTTGAAAGTGGAGGCCCCGCAATACCCCTTTGGTGGAGAACGACTGATTGTCCTGGACAAAGTGATATGGAAGATTTGAGTTTTTCCAGCTGATTTCGTTGAAGGATTCAAAAAAGAAGCCTCTATCATCATGAAAAATTGCCGGAGTAATCATAATTACGTCTGGCAAAGTTGTATTAATGAATTTCATTTTTGTTCTGTATTATAATTTTGAAATGATTTTCATATTGATCAATTATTTTTTCCCAGTTATATATGTTTTTGATTTTATTAACATTATTTTCAATATACATCAGGTGATGCTTTTTTTCAATCATTTCGATGCAATGTTTTACTTCTTCGCTATCAGAAAAATAAAAAGCGTCCTCATGTAATATGGTTTTGTTGAAAGGATTCTGATGAGCACAGATAAGTGCCTGAGAAGCCATAGCCTCAAGCAAAGAAGGATTGGTACCTCCAACCGAATGGCCGTGGAAATAAATATTTGAATAATAGCGCAAGTTGTTTAGAATATTAATATCATAAATGGCGCCTACAAACCTGATGTGTGCAAAATCTTTATATTTTTTTTTCAGGTATTCGCCGTATTTTGTATTGTGTTTACCAATCACAAGAAACGGTACTTTATTGGTTGCTTTTGTTGCGCCTTCTAAAATAGTATCAAGATTATTTTCAGGTTCAAATCTTGCAATAAGCATATTGTATCCATTTGCTTCTACCGAAAAGTCTTTTACTACAACAGGGTCAGGCAATTCAAAAGCATTTGCACCATATGGAATATACGTAGAGAAAATATCGTATTTTTTCTTTAAATAATCCTTTATGCCCAGCGAATCAGCTATCCAATAATCACTATAAACAGTTCCTAAATATTCGGCTCTTTTTAAAAACCATTGAATTGGTTTTGAATACTTGGTTCGTTTCCACTCCAGGCCATCCATATTGGTTGTCACTATACTTTTTTTGCGGGGTAATAACCATCCCCATACGGTACTGCTAGTATAGCCCAATTGTAAGATTATATCGAAGTTTCTTTTTCGGGAGTCCAGGATGCAATTTAAATCATAAACAAACTGACCAGCGGTTCCTAATTTGTGTTCCGCATCAAAACAATGAATAATATTTACTTCATTCCAGAGTTTTTCCTGATAAGGATGAGTATGACTATTATAGACGAAGATATCATGGCCACGCTTTGTTAAGCCCTGCGCCAGATATTCCGCAAATTGTTCAAATCCCCCATGATTATTCGGAACACCTCTTGTACCTAAAATTGCTATTCGCATATAATTTATTAAATCGGAATGTGTATGTTCAGCTTTATTATTAAAACAATTATGTTTTCGATTTCTAGAGACAATTAATGCATTATGAGCTAACCAGGGCAAAACAATCTCACGGAAAGTGTGCATACACATTCCCTACATTCACACGCTTAATTTAAGCATTCAGGTCATTACCGGATCCTTGTACTGCTATCATTAATTCTTAAAATCAAACCCACTCAAAACGGGTATACTTTTTAAGAGTTCCTTATTTCTTTCTACAGTAAAACCCGAACGTGAAACCCAGATTGGTGTTTGACCTGATAGCCTGACCTGATTGTTTTTAGCTTTGAAAATCGGTGTCTTTCTTTCTAAATTTTTAGAATAAATCAATCCATTCAAAGCATTTATGAACTTGTTACCAACGATTGCTATATCTAATGCATCAGTTTCCAATTCGTAATTCAGAATATGAACGCCTACATTTTTTTCAGGTCTGACCGCATGAGACCATCCGAACCCTGCATCGGAACAAGTATTGTTGATGAATCTGCAATTTTTATAGCCCGACTTCCAGCCTTTAATCCAGTATTCAAAAGATTGTTCATTGTTCTCTAATCTATTCTTTTCAAAAACTATATTTTCAAAATACGTATTTGCACCTTTGCCTTGCATGGTAAAGCCTGAATCGTAGACCTGACTTATGAAGCACCCACTTATTTTGCAATTACTGGCACCTGTCAGAAGTTCTATTCCATTTCCATATCTTACAAATCCATTACCAAAATTTGGTAGTATAGCTCCTCCGATTTCTGTTATATCAACATTTTTGATAGTAATATTTTTCACATCGGTTCCCTGAATACCATGCCCTCCTGTACCCATTATTTTAATATTCCTGACTTCCATATTATCGCTAAGCTGAATAATGGTAGCATTAGTAGTAATTTCTATTGATTCCGACATTTGAGATAAGTCAATATCAGAATACACATACAAAAATTGACTATCTGAACAAAAATCCCAGGTCTTCTTAAGTGAGGCAACATCTTTAAATTTATGACCGAATATCTGGTGATTTACCTTAATGAAACCCACATTTGAGTTAGTACTACTGTTATAACCCGTATAGTTTTCTTTATTTTTTAAATCTACTTTCCAAACATTCTCTTTTTCTGCTATCCACCTGTTATTTATGATTTTCTTATATAAGCTAATAACTGGTTTTGGCCCTTTACCATACGAATCAATCACTATTTTATTCTTAACCAATGGATTTGAAATAAGCTTAATCGGTAAATAAAAAGTGTCTCCGCGGCTAAACAAATAGCTTGTATTTGGTTTCAGTTCTTTAATTGTTTTCCAGGGTTTTGTAAATGAGAGGCCATCATTATTGTCGTTGCCGCTCATGCTGATGTATCTTTTTGATTGCGCATTAGCAATTGAACAATTCAGAGAAAGTAAAATGAGAAATATAATATAAAAAAGCTTTGTTATCATTTCCCGAGGGTATTGTATCTCATAAAAAAATCTACATTTCCTATCTTTCTTAAACCAGAATTCCAATTACTAATAAAATGCTATATAAAATTTAGTTTGTTTCAAATTACCTAAATACTGATTAAGAAACTCTTTATTTTTAAGGCTTAAGTATATTTTAAGATTTTAATTTAAACTCACTTCTGAATCCAACAAATGCTCAGGAATTGGTAACTTATCTATAATATTTTTTATTATAGCCCAATGTGTCTCGAAATTAACTTTTGTATAGATATAATCTCTTGCCTGCTTGCCCAATCTAATTTCTAAATCTTTATCATTCCAAATTTTTAGTATTGCATTTCTTAAACCTAAATAATCTGTAGGTTCGTGAATAAACCCTGTTTGGCCATCAATTACTAATTCTGGTATTCCTCCAATTCTTGAGCCTATAACAGGTTTTGACAGTAATAGGCTCTCAATTACGGAAAAGGGATAATTTTCATACCATTCTGATGGACAAACGACACAGGTGGAATTTACAGTTAAATCATAAACATCACTTTTTTTCTGAAAACCTAAAAACTCAATGTTAGGAATTTTATTACTTTCAACATAGTTTTGCATCTCTTCGAGAGCTGAGCCGGTACCTGCAATTTTTAGTTTAATATTTGTTCCTTCAACTGCATTAATTAAAGTTTTAATTCCTTTAAGTTTTTCTATTCTGCCAACATAAAAAATATACCTTTCATTTGGGTTTGGTAATTGTTGATTAAAAC
>CALRLN020000086.1:0-14022 GCA_943368675.1 Chitinophaga pinensis
CCATGCGTAAGAGTGATATCACGGGCGCTATTGCCAGTGTAAAAGCAAGTGAGTTGAACCTTACTACACCAACAGTTGGCCAGGCATTGGTAGGTAAAGTAGCGGGTGTGCAGATCTCGCAGGTGAGTGGTGCACCTTACAATACCACAAAAATCCGTGTGCGTGGTACAAGCTCTATTAATGCCAGTTCAGATCCATTATATGTGATTGACGGTTATCCGTCGAACGGAGACTTGTTCCTGAATATGGAAGATATAGAGTCTGTTGAAGTTTTGAAGGATGCTGCCTCGGCTGCTATCTATGGTTCAAGAGCGTCAGGTGGGGTGGTTTTGATTACCACTAAAAGAGGAAAAGAAGGAAGAACGATGGTAACTTATGATTACCAGTTTGGAATTAATCAATTGGCGCGCAAAGTGAAAGTGCTGAATGCAGCACAATTCTTTGATTTATTTGTAGATGCACACAACAAGACTTACAAAGATCTGATGATTTCGCAAGGAAAAGTATGGTCAGACGAATACGTAAAGGACAACAACACTGTTCGTACAACCCGCACCAATAACGTAAATGCGAATACAATCAGAATACCTGATTATATGTATGATTTCGCTACCGGAACAATCAAGAAACCTGAATATGACACCGATTGGCAGGATGAATTGTATCGTAATGCGGGGAACCACAGACATAATCTATCTATTGCCGGAGGCCGTACCGGCGTGCGTTATGCTGTTTCGGGAGGTTATCAGAATCAGGACGGTATTATGCGCAACACCGACTTTGCAAAATACAATTTACGTTCTAATATCGATCTGGATGTTTCAAAAAGAATAACTATCGGGGCTAATCTGGCATATACTGATACAAAAAGTAATGAAGTAACCGAAGGGCGTTTCCACCAAAGCCCGGTGATGGCAGCTTTAATTTATCTGCCTTTTCTGAAACCATACAATGCTGATGGCACCTTGGCACAATATGAAATGTCTTCACAATCAAGTGATTATGCTTTCCAAAGCGACATTGAGAACCCGATGGCCTATACACAGATGGTGAAGAACTTCCGTAAAACAACAAGATCAACTTACAATGTATACGGACAATACAAGATCATGGATGCCTTGACAGCTAAATTGTCTTTTGGTACTTTTAATTATACCAACAACTGGGAATACTACCGTCCGACAAGTATTACCTCTGGTGTGAACGCCCCTTACTCTCCTCAGGCTATTACTGCGGCCAATGCACAAAATACCCGTACTGATGAAAGAGATTATCTGACAGAGTTTACACTAAACTTCAATAAAAGAGTAAAGGATTTCAATTTTAGTGGTGTATTAGGTGCATCTTCTCAATCGCACATTACTGATGTGATCAATGTAACAGCCAATGGATTTACAGACGATAAAATTCCTTATATCACCGGTGGAGGTTCAGACCCTGCCAACTTTACAAGAGGGGGTTCAACAGGTATCACCCAATATGCGATGGCTTCAGGTTTCGGACGTTTTAATGCCAACTATTTGAATCGTTATCATATTACCGCTTCCTTCCGTGGTGATGGCTCATCATTATTCGGTCCTAAAAATCGCTGGGCTTATTTTCCTTCTATTTCGGGAGGATGGACAATTTCGGATGAATCATTTTATAAGAATCTGTTAGGTGAAAGATCTTCGTTGAAATTTCGTGCCAGTTGGGGTGTGAGTGGAAACAATGGTATTGGTGCATATAATTTCCAACAGGTAGTGAGTAAAACAGGTACTGTTATTGGTAATGCCGTACAAACAGCCATGTTCCCGGGAGCTTTCCGCGATGATAAATTAGGTTGGGAATCAACTTCGCAAACCAATATTGGTGTGGATTTAGGATTATTCAACAACCGCCTTCAGGTTATTGCTAATTACTACGATAGTTATACCTATAACCTTTTGTTCTCAAAATCGATTACGGCTGTATCAGGTTCTACTTCGATGCTGACTAACTTACCAGATTCAAAAATAAATAACCGTGGATTTGACCTGCAATTAGACGGAATCGTCTTATCAGCTAAAGATTATGAATTGCGCGCCAGTGGAAATATCTCGGTGAACCGTAACAAAGTACTTGACCTGGGGGGCGCTTCTACCATTCTTACCCGTGGTGCTGAACGTGGCTACGATACCCATATCACAATGGAAGGGCAACCGATAGGGATGTTCTATGGATTTAAGGTAGCAGGCATGGTGAAAACACAGGAAGAAGCAAATGCTATCAATAACAGTCCTGATGTAAATGACAATATCCCTGCACGCTCTGCCGCACAAAGCACAAAGATTCAGCCCGGCGATTTGTTGTTTGAAGACACTAATAAAGACGGTATAGTAAATGACCTTGATAAAACAATCATTGGTAACCCTTATCCTGATTTCATTTATGCGTTCAACCTTTCAGGACGTTATAAGAACTTTGATCTTTCTATTTCAGCCAACGGTACACATGGCAATATGGTGCTTGATGGCCAGAACTATTATAACCTGAACATGGAAGGTTCTGGTAACCAATATGCTATTGTAGACGAGCGTTTCCGTACACCTGAAAACCCTGGTAATGGCCAGGTCTACCGTGCTGCACGCGGGGGTACACAAAGTAATAGTACACGCTTGTCAACATTTTACTTAAATGATGGTTCGTTCCTGAGAATTACCAATGTAACTCTCGGCTACAACTGGAATATGGCCGCATTGACAAAGAACACTATTTCAAATGTTCGGGTATACCTTTCGTCTGATAACCTGTTCACCTCACAAAAATACAGAGGTTATAACCCTGAAGTGGATTATAACAACGGCTCAAACCTGACTCCGGGTGTTGATTACGGTAAATATCCGTTGATGAGATCGTTCAATGCCGGATTAAAAGTACAATTCTAAAACAAACCTGAATCATGAAAAAAATAAGTTTATTATTTATAGCAATTGCATTGGTGTTTTCATCGTGCGAAGATTACCTGGAGATTGAGAACCCGAATGCCATTACCAGCGATAAATTTTTCTCTTCAGAAACAGATTTTCAAAAAGCAGTAGCGGGTATATATAACGCAATCCGTAGTAATAGTGCGCTTGGAGAAGGTAGCGATTTGTATAACGAAGAACGCTCAGATAATGCAGGCCGTACAGATAATCAATCGAATGCAGGTACGCCTTTCCAGTTTACTAATTTTACCTTAGTACCTACCAACCCCGAAATGACAGGCCACTGGAACGCCTTATATACAATAGTATCACGGGCCAACTATGTATTGTCAAATATTGACAATCCGGCAATCAAATTCGTCGACGAAAAGAATCGTGCTATTTATAAATCAGAGGCGCTTTTTCTTCGCGCTTTGGCCTATTTCCACCTGGTGCGCAAATGGGGAGACGTACCGATGATAACTAAATTTGTGACTTCGTATGATGAAATCGTTGCCAGCACTTTCAGAGTAGAAAAAGGATTGGTTTACAAACAAATTACCGAAGATTTAATAGCGGCATTAAATTCAGATTTGCCCAACATTCAGAATGCAGCCAACAAAGGCCGCACATGCAAAGCGGCTATCAATGGTTTATTGGGACAAGTTTATCTGACTATGGGGTCGGTTCTGACAACTGAAAAACCCGCAAACCTTTCGAAAGCTAAACAATATCTGGAGGCCGCTTATGGCATGAGAACTTTCGGACAATTATCAGAAATCCCTTATGCAGATGTATTTGATGTAGCGAAAAAGAATACGAACCCTGAAATTATTTTCCAGATTGTTTACAAACAAGGTGACCAGAACTATGCCTCGGGTCTTGCTTATCGTAATCAGTCGATTGGTGAGACTATTAACTCTAAAAGACCCTCAACCGGCCGTGGATTTTTTGTTAATCCGGATGTAGTAAATGAGTATGAAGCAGGAGACATCAGAAAAGATTTCTCAGTAAAATGGGCAGATCATGCCAGCGCAAAAGCATGGTTTATCACTAAATATCGCGATGCAAGTGATGCCGCCGCTGCCAATGGCTGGGGAGGAAATGATTTTATTCTGATGAGATATGCTGATATTGTATTGATGCTTGCCGAAGTAAATGAAAAACTTGGAAATACATCAGAAGCAATCAGCTATCTGAATCAGGCACGTAAGCGTGCCGGGCTGCCTGACTACGCAGTATCAGATGCTGACCCAGCCTATCACGCTAAATATCCTACCTTGAAACTGGCCATTCTGCATGAACGCAGATCAGAGCTTGCTTTTGAAAACCACCGTCTATTTGATTTGCTCCGTGCCTTTGGTGATAATCCTCAGGGTTTTGTAGATTATTTCAAGAGTAAAACTCAAGCTGATTATGGTATTTCTGACCTAAAAAATGTATCCACAAAGGATGTTCTTTTCCCGATTCCATTTGACGAGCAAAAGCTGGATCCTGTAAAAATGTATCAGAATCCTGGTTATTGATTATAATCTAAGGGGGAAATATCGACTCGACATTTCCCCCTTGACTCTTTAATTATTGAAACAAAATGACAACAAAACTTCTATACACCCTCTCCTTTTTCCTGCTATTCATTGCAAATGTAGCAGGGCAAGGGTATGATAAAAATTATCGTCCGCTTTCTTCCGGTGATTTAACAGTGGATAAAAACTTCTATCTGATTACTGTTATTGATAAGACACCCGAAGTAAAAACGATACTGACAGGTAATGCAATATTTAAGAATTTTCTGCAAAAAAAAGTAGAAGTACTGAAAACGCATGTGACAGACACCTGTTCGCATCCGGTATCTTTGTTAAGCGATTTTTTCTGGAAACAGGATACTGCTGCACTGGCTAAAGAATTGAGCTTAGTCTATAATTCTAATAAAAAAGCTTTCGATAAAATGATTGACGGCCATCTTCGTCCTTCAGGTTATTATCAACGTTTCGTTAGTACGTCAAACGAAGTTTTGCTGGCCAAAGCATGGAACCAGTGCTTTTATGGAATGGATTATATTATCAACCAGTTTGGTCTTGGAAAAAAAATGAGGTATCCTCATATTGACTCGGCAAGTTATATTGTAAGCTCTCGTTCCTACCGGATTATGTTAAAAGACATGATGGCGTCACTCGATGAAAGCAATAAGAACTTTGATGTTTTTTATAAACCTTCTTTAGCAGTAGCCATGCAATTGATGCAGGCAAATGACCGTGATGAACCCGCACGTCTGGAGCCTTTGGAGAAAGGTATCAACAAAGCGGCTTATGAACAGATTCAGAAAACTGACTGGAAGAAGTATAAATATGCAGTTATTGTACTGCCCGGCGCTGGTCCTGAATTAAAAATACCTATCGGGCATGAAGGAAAACTCCATTGTGATGCAGCTGCTCGCAGTTATTTAGCAGGCGATGCGCCGTTTATTATTCCTACAGGTGGTTATTGCTATCCTTTCAAGACCACTTATAACGAGGCCGTAGAAATGAAAAAATACCTGATGGAAAAGTATAATATTCCGGCTTCTGCGATTATTGCTGAGCCACAGGCCAGACATACTACCACAAATATCCGGAATTCTGTTCGTTTGATGATTCATTATGGTATTCCTCTGGATATGCCATCGCTGTTTGTAACCTCAATGTCGCAAACAAAATATTCGGCTGCTGATAGTTTTGATGCGAGAAATTTGAGAGAATTGGGCTATACGCCTTATACCCGTAAAAAACAGCTGAGCAATCATAAGATTGAGTTTTATCCGGTTATTGAGTGTTTGCATATGGACCCTTATGATCCGCTTGATCCTTAGAATTCTGTTTACCCTCTATTCTAATGAAACGTCATCTGTATTTGTGGATGGCGTTTTTTTGTTGAATGGAGAATAGATGAATGCAATAGTAAATTGTCGGCTTTTTAAAGACCATCATTAAAATAAAAGGTGGTTTTGCCCTATATTTGCATAAAAACTACTCTATAGAATTGAATATGACCTACGATGTAATTGTTATTGGTGGAGGAATTGTCGGGCTGGCTACCGCTTTGAAAATCAAACAGGGGAATCCGACATTGAAACTATTGATTATTGAGAAAGAAAATAAGGTTGCCCAACACCAGACAGGCCATAATAGCGGGGTTATTCATTCAGGTTTATACTATAAACCGGGTAGTTTAAAAGCAACCAATTGTATCAGAGGTTACGAAATGCTGCTCGATTTCTGTGAAAAAGAAGAAGTAAAATACGATTTGTGCGGAAAGATAGTAGTAGCCACCCGCCCGGAACAAATTTCTATTCTTGACGGACTATATGAAAGAGGTGCACAAAATGGTTTGGATGGCTTTAAAATGCTCAATGCGGAGCAATTAAAAGAATATGAACCGCATGTGAACGGATTGAAAGGTTTTTTTGTGCCACAAACCGGAATCATTGATTATACTGAAGTTTGCGAAAAATACTTAAAGAAAACCCGGGAACTGGGCGGTGAAATTGTTTTCGGAGAAAAAGTAGAAAGCATCACTGATAAAGGCAATACCTCAGTAGTCAATACCAATAAAGGTGCTTACGAAACTAAACTGGTAGTAAACTGCGCAGGGCTTTACTCGGATAAAGTAGGGCAAATGACAGATGCAAGAGCCAATAAACTAAGAATTACGCCTTTCAGAGGTGAATATTTTGAAATAAAACCAGAAAAACAATATCTGGTTAAAAACCTTATCTATCCGGTACCTGATCCTAATTTCCCGTTCTTGGGTGTACATTTTACCCGTATGATTCATGGAGGGATAGAGGCAGGGCCGAATGCCGTTTTAGCATTCCGCCGTGAGGGATATAAAAAACTGGATATTCATTTAGGCGAATTATTAGAAACACTGACATGGAGAGGTTTCAGGAAAGTAGCAGCCAAATACTGGCGCACGGGTTTGGGAGAAATGTATCGGTCTTTCTCCAAAAGTGCCTTTACTAAAGCCTTGCAGGAATTAATCCCTGAAATTCAGGAAGACGATTTGATTCCGGGGGGGGCAGGAGTAAGAGCTCAAGCCTGTGATTATGATGGTGGTTTACTGGATGATTTTGCCATCTTCGAAAATGAACGAGCCGTGAATGTATGCAATGCTCCATCACCAGCTGCAACGTCATCATTATCTATCGGGCAGACCGTTAGTGAATTGGTTTTGAAGAGGTTTTGAGTTGTATGCGGCCGTCGCACAGACGATTTTTAAAAATCGTTCAGGTTAATATTATATTCAATACGCCAATTGTGAAACATTGCGCCCCTTGGGTACATTGTGGCAAAATCATAGAATTCTCAAATAGTGATAAAACTATCTACACCTATTTTATTGGTCAATATCTACTTTTTATTTTTCAATTAGAAAAATTGCTCTCTTTCCAACCATTTCTAAATAATAAGTATCTATAGTATTGAAAAGGGTACTGAGCCTCAGTCAAAACGATTGTTTACGTCAGGGGAAAAACATTCTCGTTTGTTTATTCCCTTGACCGACTGAGTAATAAGCGTCCTATGGCACCAAAATTTTTCAGGAATTCACATAGAAAATTAAGAAAATCGGTAGTATGAAGCATTTAGTTATTTTATTGACGGCAGGTATGTTGTACCTGACTTCATGTGAAAGTGAAAAGATTGAAGCGCCCGGCGCAATGTACGATGCTTTAAGAGCATCAAGTTTATTAGGGCAATGGAAATTCAAAAGTTATGCGGATGGTAAGACACCTAAATACGACGTGTCTTTAGAGTTTAAAAATGAGGAAGACAAGTTAACCATCAATGGCAGAAGTTCGGTGAATTTTTATTTTGCCGAAACTGAAATTGATGAAGGGAAAAAAACAATCAGAATACCCGTATTAGGGTCTACTAAAATTGCGGGTACTCAAGAAGCCAATGTCTTTGAAATGAATTATTATGAAAGTTTGAGAAATGTAGAAAGATACGATTTTAAGGATAGAAATACACTGGTAATTTATCTTTCTAAACCTGCAAATGAAGCATTATATTTTGAGAAAAAGTAATTCTGTTAAACTAACCAACCAAATATGAAAACGCTTAAAATTGCATTGCTGGCTACCGTATGCGCTTTAGCTGCGGCAAGTTGCGACAATAAAAACACCATAGACCCGAATACTTCAGCAGCTAATAATGAGCTAAAGGCCATACCTGCTGCTTTTTCAGACCAGACGAGCGAATTTGCTTTTGATTTCTGGAAAAAACATAATGCCATTGAAGAAGCTGATAAAAGCTATTTTGTTTCCCCACTAAGTCTACACATTGCATTAGGAATGTTGCTCAATGGTTCAGATACACAGACAAAAGACGAAATTCAGAAAGTACTCAGAGTTTCGTCTGATCTGGCCACAACGAATGGTATTTACAAAGACCTGATTGATAATCTGCCTTTGAGTGACCCTAAAGTAAAGAACACTATTGCCAACTCGGTATGGTATCGTAATGACTTCAAGGTAGAGCAATCATACCTTGATAATCTGAAAAGCTATTTTAATGCCGGTGTCTTTGGAGAAAACTTTGATGATAAGGCTACAGTAGGTAAAATCAACAATTGGGCGAGCGATAATACCAATGGCAAAATCAAGAAAGTATTAGATGAAATCAAGTCTGATCAGGTATTGTTTCTGATGAATGCCTTGTATTTTAAAGGAGACTGGAAAACACAGTTTAAAGCGGCAGATACAAGAGATGAGAACTTCACAGGTACAAAGGGTGTGAAAAGTGTGAAAATGATGAACATGACTGAAAACGTTAAGTATGCCAAACGTGAAAATTATCAGGCAATTGAATTGCCTTATGGAGATGGCAATTATGTAATGACCGTGATTCTACCCGACAAATCGACAGATGCTACTTTAGCCAGTTTATCTACAAGCGAATGGCAACAACTGAATGAGGCGCTAAAGGAGCAAAAAGTAATAGTAGGCTTACCGAAGTTTACTTTAGAATATGAGGCAGATTTGAAAAAGGTTTTGTCAGAAATGGGAATGAATGCAGCCTTTACTGATGGTGCCGATTTATCAAAAATTGCAAGCCCTGCAGGAAGATTAAAGGTGGGTATGGTTAAACAAAACACCTATGTAGGTATTGATGAGAAAGGTACAGAAGCGGCAGCTGTTACGACTATAGGTGTAGTACTTACCTCCGTTCCTGTATATCCGACAGTGGTTTGTAATCGTCCGTTTTTGTTTGTTATCAGCGAAAAACAATCGAACACCATTCTGTTTACCGGAAAAATATCAAACCTTTAAAATATGAAAAAGCTTTGGGCACTTAGTTTCTGTATGATATTCATTTTTGCTTGCGGGAAAAAAGACATTGATGTCTCCCCTGTAAGTGACATCGATAACTTACCAACAATAGAAACCATCAATAACAAAGATGGGTATCTGATGAAAGTAAGCGAAGACCTGACAGTAATTGTAGTGCAGAGTGAGATGGATCCATTGTCGTGTGCCGCACAACCTTCGCACCGGTTCACAGTGGCTAATCTGCCAGCGGAATTAAAAGGTAAGCACGAAACAAAAATAGTATTCAGCGGTGAGGTGAAACAATTCGACCCGACAAAGTTGATACTTTATGCCGGAATGCCCTTAAAGCTGACCAAGATTAAACTGAAATAAATCATATCAGAGTGCCATGTCGTATACAGATGCTAATCTTTACGCGTGGCACTTTTCTACTCCCTATACCTGAATAAACTATGAAAAACAACTACTTCAAACCGCTTGCAATGGTGCTGAGCCTGGGTGTGGCTTTAGGCAACATGGCATGCACTGACGACTGCGAGACGACCCGCACCTACCGCACGACCGTACCTATTCTACTTACAGCAGACCAGATTCGGAATGAGATTTCTTCCCAAGCTCCACAGGAGTTGGTGAATCTGGGCAAAATCTACGTAAAGGATAATTATATCTTTATTAATGAGTTAAAGAAAGGGCTGCATATCATTGATAATTCTAATCCGCAACAACCGCAGAATATCGCCTTCCTGAAAATTCCGGGTGTGATAGACATGGCTGTAAAAGACAATATTCTCTATGCCGATAATTATATGGATGTAGTAACTTTTGATATTACAGACCCAAAGAATATCAAACAGACTGGCAGAGTGAAGGATGTATTTAATTATGGAACGGCAGATGGGATTACCTGGTCATACAGTCCGGGGTATCAGACTGTAACCGATTATGAAACAAAGATTATCACGGATAAAATTCGCACCAATTGCGGTTTTCAGATAGTGAATCCCAACCCTATCTATTATTATAATGATATGGCTTATTATTCCGGCTCAAAAGGTCCTAGTGGCCCTTCGGCCAGTGGCACAGGCCAAGGTGGTTCGATGGCCAGGTTTACCATTTATCAGGATTACCTATATACTGTTTCGCAGAGTGATTTACTTCTTTTTAATATCAAGACCCTTACCCAACCTGTTCAGGAGAGTAAAATTAATTTAGGCTGGGGCATTGAGACTATCTTCCCCTATAAAGATAAATTATTCATAGGCTCAACTACAGGGATGTATATTTTTGACAATAAGAATCCTGCCAAACCTGAGCGTGTAACGATGTTTGAACATGCTCGCGCCTGTGACCCTGTTGTAGTGGCGAATGATATTGCCTATGTTACTTTGCGCACGGGTTTATGCGGTGTAGCACCTAATCGTCTGGATGTAATAGATGTATCTAATATCTATTCTCCAAGATTACTAAAAACCTATGAAATGCAACACCCTGCCGGACTAGGCGTTGATTTTCCGAGCCTGTTTATTTGTGAGGGAGAATTTGGCTTAAAGTCTTTTGATGCCAGTAGTGCCACTGATATAAAATTGCAGCAGCATATTAAAGATATGAATGCGTTTGATGTGATTCCGTTGGGAGGGAAACATTTATTAATGGTTGGTAAAGATGGATTGTACCAGTATGATACTTCCAATCCGAAAGATATGAAGTTGATAAGTAAAATCCCGGTTAAAGCAGCATCCTAACTACTAAATCTGCATCAAAATGAAAAACACATTTATATATCTTAATAAAATAAACCTGATTTTCCTGGTGTTATTAGCGTGCACTTATTCCGTAAAAGCACAAGAGGAAAAGGGCGGCTTCTTCCGTAAGCATAAGTTTGTGAACATGACTGAATTCGGAGGGTTATTTGGAAGAATCAAATTCCAGAGCAATTATTATGGCGGCTGGTATCCTTACACTTATCCCGGTAACTATCCCGATCAGTATCAAATAAAGAATAAAGTAAATTTTTCAATGCAGACGTTCAACGGCGTTTATCTCGACCGTAAAACGGCGGCAGGTATTACCATTGGCGTTGATGGATATGGAGAAACTATACTAATGCCCTTAGCTTTAGGTATACGCCGGAATATTCTGCAAAAGAAAGAGGGGGGAAGCAGTTTACAGGCAGGAATAGACGCGGGCTATTCAACCACCTGGCTGAATGAAGATAATACAGGTTTTCATACAAAAGGAGGTCTTTTAGTTAGCCCGACCATAGGCTATAGGCTCCCGATGCGGAACAGTTCGGCCTGGTTAATTAATATAGGTTATAGATTCCAACGTGCTGAATACAGGATGGAGCGAAACGGGAATGAGGTATATTGGTCGGAGTCGAACGAGGTAAGAAATTATAAGCGAATGGTATTGCGATTGGGGATTGAGTTTTAGCGAGCAGATTAAATTATGATTCTGAAAGGCAAGTACAATGCATTCGCAGGTCTAATAATAAATTGTAATGGGTTCTCCGACGCATAAAAAAAGCCTCTGAACAAATCCAGAGGCCTCTCACATCAGTTCGAGATAACTATACTTTAATCTCTACGTCAACACCACTTGGTAATTCCAGTTTCATCAACGCATCAACAGTTTTCGGGCTAGCCGAGTAAATGTCGATCAGACGTTTGTAAGTACATAACTGGAACTGCTCGCGTGATTTTTTGTTAACGTGCGGAGAACGTAATACAGTGAAGATTTCTTTGCGAGTAGGCAACGGAATTGGTCCGCTTACAACGGCTCCTGTAGATTTTACAGCCTTCACAATTCTCTCAGCCGATTTGTCCACTAAATTGTGGTCAAACGACTTTAATTTGATTCTGATTTTTTGTGACATTGGTTCAAAAATTTTTAGATGAACCCCTCCGAAAGAACCATTTGCTTCAGAAAAGGGGCAAAAAATGCATCATTTTTCATAATGCGGGTGCAAAAATACTAAAAATATTGGAGAAAGTAGAATGAAGAACGGAAAAAATGAATAAAAAATACTCGTTCTTACAGATTAACAAGAAAATACTAATCAAAAATCAAATACTAAGGTAGAGACCGGGCAATGCTCTACACAGGACTATGAATTGATAGTTTTATGCTCTTGCGTAATAGTAAAATATTTCACCTCAGCTTTCACCTCCTCTAAAATCCTCTGCGTACGCTCCGGGCGGGCATCTGTAATGAACACCTGTCCGAAGGTATGATTGTTGATGCTTTCTACCAGGCTATGGATCCGTCTATCGTCCAGTTTATCAAAAATATCATCTAAGAGCAGAATGGGTTTTACTTCCCGCAGGGTCTCTATCATTTCAAACTGTGCCAGTCGGAGAGCCATCACAAATGATTTTTGCTGCCCCTGTGAGCCGAATTTTTTGATGGGATAAGTATCTATCTCAAATATATAGTCGTCTTTGTGAATGCCCTTGGTTGTTCGTTGCGCTCTTACATCTGCTTGTCTATTCAGTCGGAATTCCTGTGGAAACTCACCACTTGCTACCTCAGATTCATAAATAATTTCTACTTCTTCCCGCCCATCGCTGATAATCGCATAGTGTTTTTTGAAAATAGGCAGAAAAGTATCTACAAAGTTTCTTCTTTGTTTATAGATACGCAAAGCCAGCTTAACCAAAGGGTCAGAATAAGTATCCAGTAAATCCTGGTCGATGAAGTTTCTATCGGCGAATATTTTTAGCAGGCTATTTCTTTGCTCTAAAATATGGTTGTATTGTTGGTAGTCGTTCAAATACTCATTATCCATTTGAGAAAGTACTCCATCAAAAAAACGTCTTCTCTCATTGCTCCCTTCTTTAATCAGTTCGGTATCATCAGGGGCTATCAATACTACCGGAAACTGTCCGATATGGTCAGAGATACGTTCATAGGGTTTCTTTTCATACATCAATACCTTACGTTGGCCGCGCTGAATAGAACAGGTAATCTGATGCGTCCGGTCATTTTTCTTAAAAAAACCTTCAATCAGCATAAACTCGGCGTCATGATTGATATTGTGGGCATCCTGGTGGTGAATAGAGCTTTTGCTTAGCGCAAGAAAATAAATGGAATCGAGCAGATTGGTTTTACCACTACCGTTTTCGCCAACAATACAGTTTACTTGTGGAGAGAAAACGTAGGAAGCCTCTTCATAATTTTTAAAATTAGAGAGATAGATTTTTTCTAAAAACATTCTGCGAGTTTCAATGACAAATATTTTGGCAAAAGGATATAGTTAGGTACGCCAACGTAGAGACAAGGCATTGCTGACAGCATTTATTTGGAGAGACCGAATTTAATCCTTAATACGAAATTACGAATTTTTCGCAAATTTTTATTTTATTTGTACGCTCACTTTACCTTAACCTATGGATTTATGAACAAAAACACTCTCCTTTACTTTATTGCTGCCGTTGCTGCTACAGGCGGCCTCCTGTTTGGTTTCGATACCGGTGTTATTAATGTGGCACTTCCTTCTCTGCGAGAACGCTTTCATCCAAGTCCGGAAACAGAGGGTTGGATAGTAGGCGCTGTATTAGCTGGAGGCATGCTGGGGCCTTTTATCAGCGGGCCTCTCACTGATGTGCTGGGCAGAAAGAAAATAAACATTGTAGCTTCTTTGGTTTTTGTATTAGGCTCAATCATTACGGCCGTTGCACCGAGCGTGGCTTTTCTTATTATAGGTCGCTTATTTTTAGGCTTGGCTATCGGTATTGTAGCTTCTACTGTACCATTATATCTGGCTGAAATAGCCCCTACCAATAT
>CALRLN020000087.1:0-13920 GCA_943368675.1 Chitinophaga pinensis
ACTTGAACCCAACTGGCGGATAAAAATATTTGAGCGAATGGACAGGGTAACGGCAGAGTCGTCAGAAGCCTGGAACAATGCTGGAACGGGTCATTCGGCTTTTTGTGAATTGAACTATACACCTGAAATGGCAGACGGTAGTATTAATATTGATAAGGCTGTAAAGATTGCTGCTTCTTTTGAGGTATCAAAAGAATTCTGGTCAACATTGGTACAGGAAGGAATTATTGAAGACCCCACCAACGTGCTTCGACGCATTCCGCACATGAGTTTTGTATGGGGCGATGAAAATACAGAATACCTGCGCAAGCGACATGCCGCATTAAAGAAGCATCATTTGTTCAGCGATATGCAATTCTCTGATGATTACAAGCAAATAGCCAATTGGATGCCGCTCATTATGAAAGAGCGTGATAAAAAAGAGAAACTGGCTGCCACCTGTATGGATATCGGGACAGATGTGAATTTTGGCGCTTTATCACGTTCGATGTTTTCTTATCTGGAAAATGCCGATGGTGTAGAACTGAAACTTCATCAAGAAGTAGAAGACATCAGACGTCTGAATAATGGTGATTGGGAGTTGGATATAAAAAATCTGGACACCGGAAAAACGCAAACCTATACTACAAAATTTGTATTTATTGGTGCCGGAGGTGGGTCACTGCCTTTACTTGAAAAATCGGATATTCCTGAAGGAAGAGGTTATGGCGGCTTCCCGATAAGTGGTAAATGGTTAGTTTGTAATAAGCCAGACCTGATAGAGCAGCATTGTGCCAAAGTCTATGGGAAAGCCAGTGTTGGTTCGCCTCCTATGTCGGTTCCTCATTTAGATACCCGTGTAATTGATGGTAAAAAAGCCCTTTTATTCGGGCCTTATGCAGGTTTTTCTACCAAATTCCTGAAACATGGATCATTCATGGACTTACCCCAATCTATTAAATGGAGTAATATCTGGCCTTTGATTTCGGCCGGTGCACATAATATCCCCTTGACCAAATACCTGATAGAACAGGTGACTCAATCACCTGAAGACCGTCTGGAAACCTTACTCGAATATATGCCCACCGCAAAAATGGAGGACTGGGAATTAATGGATGCAGGGCAACGTGTGCAGGTAATAAAGAAAGACGAAAAAGAAGGTGGAATATTAGAATTTGGGACTGAAGTAGTTTACGCACAAGATGGCTCTTTAGCTACTCTGCTCGGTGCATCACCGGGAGCGTCCACTTCTGTATCAATTATGCTCGATTTAATGAAAAAATGTTTTCCCGGCCTGGAAGCCACCAATAAATGGCAGACTGAATTGAAAAGGCTTATACCCTCTTACGGGCAATCGTTGGCTAAAGATGCTGAATTGGCTAAAGCCACCCGTGACAGAACGACTGAATTGTTGCATTTGAGGGAGGTGGCGTTTAGTTGAAATTATTTTGTCTGAACTTTGATTTAGCTGATTATTATGACTTTATAATTGATAAGTATAGTCATACTCTTTAGGCTCTTATGATATTATCAGTGAAATCAGGTTAATCAGCTATATCGCAGTTCTAGACAATTTAAGTCCAATTACTTCTTAATTATCCCTTCCAATACCTTCGCATCTCCATCAATATTGGCAGGAACAGTAATCCCCAGAAGTGAAGCTACAAACGGATAAACATGGATATTCTGAAATTCCGGAATTGTTTTTCTCTTTTTTATATTCGGGCCTTTAGCATAAAAAATGGCTCCCATTTCATCGGTAGTATATGGATCAAAACCATGCGCCCCCCATACTTTCTTAACCATGGGCTTTTTAGCAAGACTCTCTTTTGAATAAAAGCTAAATCCTGCCTCCGCCATCAGTGTGAGGTCACCTATGCGCGGATGGTCATTATAATGCAGGTTGGAGGGTATATCAGCTTTTTTATATACTTTAAAATGGCTTTGCTTATCCTTTATACTTTGCAGAATACTCACTTCTTCTGCCTTATTTTTCAAAAAAATATTTGCGTGACTACCACTATTCACAAATACAAAATCATTTCTATCAAGGCCCTGCAATACATCTTCTGTGTAAATAAATCTATCCGGCTCGTTTTTCATTTCATACATACCGTGGTCCGATGTCAGAATCACATTCACGGGTAAATCTATTTTTTTCAGTCCTGTCATTAACATATCTACCAGGCTATCTGCTTCCATTACGGCATCTCTGGTTTCTGGAGCATTTGGCCCAAAATCATGTCCTTTTGTGTCTACCATAGAAAAATAGATAGTCATCATATGCGGGCGCTCCGATTCTGGCAAATTCAACCAGTCAAACACCGCCTGTACCCGGTTTCTATTTGGGATTTTCTGATCATACACATGATAATAAGTCGGAAAAGAGCCTTCTATCGGAGCCTCCGACCCCACCCAGAAATACGAGGCAGCCTTCATGCCATTCTGCTGTACCAATTGCCATATAGGAGTGCCCCCATAATAATAAGGGTCTTCAACCTTATCTCTCTGGCTTATGGTATAATTTGTATTCCGGTTAACATCATAAAACGAATTATCAACCAGACCATGATGCGCAGGGTATAAGCCTGTAACTAAGGTATAATGATTCGGAAAAGTCTTGCTTGGGTAAGACGGTAGCATTTTCGTAGCGGCTGCCCCTTTCCTGATAAATTTCTTGATGTGTCTCGGATTATACTTCTTTACGTAATCATAACGAAAGCCATCAAATGAGACCATTACCACATAAGGTACTGTTTTTGTCTGGGCAAAAACCGGGAAACTAATAATAAGTAATAACAGGCTGACGAACGCGTGCTTTGATAATCGTAACATACAGGTATTTATTGTTGATGATCGGATAAACTCAAAAAATTAAGAGCATCTTAAAGGCTTTAAGATGCTCTTACACGTAAAAAGGAATAATAAACAATTTCTGACATTAGTCACGCTTATTATTGCGTTTCTCTTCCTTGGCAGCGCGTTTTTCTTTCAAGGTCTTGGTTGACTCCTTTTTCGTTTCTTTTGCGGGCTTATCCTTTGCCATATCTTTAATTGTTTAGTAATATTAGAGCAAATTAACATATTTCTATAACTTTTGCCAATATCAAATTGTTAAAAATCTGATTTAGTATTCTAACGATTCTTTCTCTGCCTCTATTGTTTATCAATAATCAATAGTCTGCAACCCTTTCTCAAATTAAGTCCCATTCTTTACGGTACTCTCTCGAAAGCAGTGCATTGGCTTCTGAATCATGTCTGAATTTCTCCTTTTTTGCATTCCAGTGCAATTCTCTTCCTAATCTGTAAGAAATCAAACCAAGGTGCATCGGTAGGGTCATCTGGCGGGCATATTCAAGATGAGATTCAGGTAAAGAGCGGTTTTTTACTGCTGTAACAAAGTTCTGCTGATGACCGGGCGAGCGGGCAATCGAAACCGGAATCTCCGGAATATCTTTCATTACAACTCCATTAATAGTTATCTCACGTGAACCATAATCACACAATAAAGTACCTTTATCTCCTTCAAAATACGCTCCGATACCCTTGTTTGCAGCACCTGGTACATTTGGTGGTTGAGATGTCCAATGTAATTTTAAATCCTCAAACTGATAATCAATATCAATCCATTTAGGGGCATCACCAATCCCTTCAGGTGCTTCGCCCTTAGCTTTAACGGTAGTCAGGTTTTTAGGTTCTACTGCCCACCACACTACATCCGCAATATGACTCCAGAAATCCTGAAAAACGCCTCCCGAATAATCAAGAAAATAACGATAGGTAAAATGGCAACGCTCAGGCGTATATTTTGAATAAGGCGCAGGCCCTAACCACATATCCCAGTTAAGAGAAGCAGGGGGTGTCTGATAATTAGCAGGCCCCAATACCGGAGGAAACCCCGTTTTCCATAATCTTACCGTATGCACTTTGCCAATGGCTCCACCTTTAATCAGTTCTACTATTCTATGATAATTATCTCCGGCATGAATCTGAGTGCCAAGCTGAAAAATACGGTCATGTTTTTTCATTGCTTTAAGCATCTGCTGGCCTTCTCTTACATTGTAGGACAATGGCTTTTCTCCGTACACATCCTTGCCAGCCTGAAAGGCCATAATAGCAACCTGGGCGTGCCAATGGTCTGGTGTGGCACACGTAATGGCATCAACATCTTTCCGGTCAAGCACATGACGGAAATCGGCATAGCCTTGTGCCTTTGTATCAGGATGTTTAGATTGCAGGCTTTTGAGGCTGGAACTCAGATGGTCCGAATCCAGGTCACATAATGCTACTATTTCTACTTCAGGCAAGGCAGCAAACCAGTTCAAATGGTTATTACCCATGCCACCTAAGCCGATATGTGCTACACGAAGTTTGTCGCTTGGGGCTACCTTTCGTACAAGGCCCGGTAATAATGCCATACCTAATGCCGCCGTACCACTTTGCCGGATAAAATCACGGCGATTGAGTGCATTTTTCATTGTTGAATATTAATAGTGTAGGGGTGAATACCTGAAAATGAGTGGGCTTATACTCACTCAAAAACAATCGCACACAATTTAGAAAAAATACGTGGAACCACGCAAGATTTTGAAAAATACAATCAGGCCAATGAGAATACCATTTGTTGATTTATAAAAAAACACAGAACAAATATAATTATTTCATCATAGATTTTATTAATTTTTAAGGAATTGTTACCATTCAATAATTATATACCCATTCAATAAAAAACTCTGTTTTGATAGCCGGTTTTTGTCTATTTTTATATTGAATTCCATTACCTAAACATGATTAAATTCTATCTTTCATTTATCTTACTTGCCATTAGTCAGTTAGTTAATGCTCAATCTTTGTTCGTTTCTTTTAGTGGACAAAACCTTTGTCAGGGAAAAGTTGAAAAAATTAATTTTACTACTTCAGGAAATTTTAATGCCGACAATTATTTCAGCATTCAGCTTTCAGATACTTCAGGCAGTTTTACCCATCCTGTCGAATTAACCAGATTTTACAATAGCGCTCTTCAAAAGATTGCCTTTGTTATTCCGGCCAGCACAACTACCGGAACACATTATCGGATCAGGGCCGTCAGTACAAATCCGGCCATTACAAGTATGCCAACCCCTGAGTTGGCCGTAAGCAGTACCTGCGCATCTCCTACCCCACTTCCGGTCATTACATTACAGAATCTGAATACCACACTGATATGTTCTAATACAAGTACCACCGTTAACTGGACAGTTTCTGGAGGTACCCTGAATCCTGATCATTTTTTCACTATACAGTTATCTGATGTCAATGGAAGTTTTGCTTCACCTTATAATCTGTCCGTTGCGGAAGCCAATAGTACTACTGCTTCTTTTACAATTCCTCAGAGTTTTACAGAAGGGAATAAGCACCGCATCCGAATTATAGCTACCAGCCCGGGTCTTATTAGTAATAATAACGGCACTGATTTAAGCATTGCGCTGACACCTGTACCTTCTATTAATCTGACACCTGCCAGGCCTTGTCTGGGAGATAGTATCAGACTTATTGCTAGTGATGGTGGTCTGGGAGGAAGTAGCTATGTATGGACAGGTCCGGCAACTGTTTCAAAAGACACCTTACTCATTGCATCAGCCAGCATCAGTCATGAGGGCACCTATACAATAACAGCCACCCGAAATGGTTGTTCGGCCTCAACCTCTCAAAGTCTTACCTTAAGCAATTGTAAACCTGTCTGGGACTGGGCTTTAACCGATACTTTCTGGAGCAATACTTTCAATTTCCCTTCAACCATTGTAGATACAGAAATAGATAGCGATAATAATCTGTTTGTAGCAGGTTTCTTTTCTCAAAAAATGATTCTTGGCGGCAATGTGATTAATACGATTAGCGGCAATAATGTTTTTTGCGATGATCTGGCAAATTCAGATAAAAGAACAGGTTTTATTGCTAAAATAAACGCCAATGGTAGTCTGGCATGGTATAGAAAATGGAATTCGCAGAATGATGTCAGTGATTATCAGTATTGTGATATTGCGCTGGACAACGGGCAGATCTTTCTGGTCTCTGAGTTTAAAGCAGCCCCTGACTGCCCAACAAAACCACGAAATGAGGCCTCATTAGTAATAGCAGATGAAGAAGATTTCTCTCTGGGTACTATTATTGGTTATTGCCGGTATTATATCAACAACTCATCTCCGGCACAATATGAATATAGGTATAAAGGTCGTTTTACATGGATGGCCAGATTTGACGTGAACGGTAACCTGGATATATTATCTAATCTTACAGAACTAAAAACCTGCGGCATTTCTCCTGATAATTTTGATGCAAGACCTGCTTATGGCTTAGGCACAAAGGGATACTACTCACTAAAAGCCCGCAATAACAAGCTATGGCTCCTATATACCTGGCATCAGGGGCTTCCCAATACACTTAAATTCGGTTTCGGATATGAAACTACAAATGAAGCCGCAGGATTGATTGCTATGGAGTTAAACCCTGCCAACTTAAGTATCCTTAATTACCAGAAACTCAATGTATATTCTCCTTCAGGCGCTTTAGGTGATGCTAATCTTGAAATTGATTCACAGAATAATATTATCGTGACGGGCTCAACAGCCACTATCGGTGTAGGAACCGCAGAAGCCATTTCATTTGGATCTTACCCCCTTATTTTTGGAGATACTGATTATTATGTAGCTAAATTCAATACGTCCGCAAACAGCTGGGCATGGGCCAGGCAATCGCAGTTAGTATTATTAAATGATAATGCAGAGGCGGCACCCGCCATTAAAACGGATTCGCAGAATAACATCTATCTCGGATTTTCTCTCAGAACCTCTTCTGGTGGTAACTTTGCCAACATATCGCTTCCTGCTACACCGCAGGGTTATGATGAAAACAATACTGCCGCTTTATTAAAGCTGAATCCAAATGGAGACGGACAGTGGATAAAACTGAATAACCACCTCATGCGGAAGGGCCGAAACATGATGGGAGTAGATTATGATGATAATATTTATTTTACTACTTATCTCAACAACTCCCCTACCGCAGCCAACTTTCTGATCAACGAACATCGCCTCCCGCAAAAAGACCTTGCAATGTTCAGCAGTACTTCCGGAAATCCGTTTGTAGCTATCTATAAACCATCCGGAGACTTACTGGGCTCAGTTAATAATATAAGGGTCTATGATGCGCTTTATGTCAATGGCCTGGTAGTAGATGACAACAAAAGTATCATTCTGAGCGGAGTCAATTACGGAAAAGTAAATTTCGGCCAATTAGGCATCAGCACCAATTTTGGTAGTCAATCTAATACTAATGACAATCGGCATAGAGCTTTTCTTACAAAAATTGGTAATCCTCAAAGTATCGTGTTAGAGAATTCCGGCACCTTTTTATGCACCGGTATAGAAAACCAGATTAAGTTTAATACCACCGGAAACTTCACTGAAACTTCTTTTAAAGTCGAACTCATTGATGTGATTACTAACAAAGTTCTGACGGTAGCCAACGGAAACTCAAGCCCGATCTCGTTCATGATTGCTGATAGTCTGGCAGGTAAACATTATTATGCCAGAGTAGTAACAACCGATAACAGGATTGTCGGAACAGTTCGTACAGATAAAATATTAGAAATCAACACCACATTGCTGCCCGTTATTTCGAGTAATTTGATGGGTACTGCTCCAATACAAAGCATTTGTTATACAAATCTGCCTGATTATCGAATCAAAACCAATATTACAGGAGCCCACATCACTCTTAAAAGAAATGGTCAGGTTATTTATGCAGGTGAAAATCAGGATTTTGCACCAACCGAACAGCAGACTGGCATTTATAAAGTATTTGTTGAGCACCAGGGCTGCACCGGCGAAAGTGCCGATTTAGATTTCAGGGTATCACATCCGGCCAGCGGAAAGCTTATTGGCTCTCAGATACTGGATAATTTTGACTCACCCGCTAATTTATCGCTTATTCTGGAAGGAGGTGGAGAATTCAAAGTTAGTATTGCTGGTATTCCGGATACATTGACTTTAGACAATAACTATGAAACCATTCAGGTTAGGCCTACCGAAAATACTACCTACACTTTAACATCTGTTTCCAATCATTGTGGCGTGGGTACTGTTTCAGGTTCGGCCGGTATTTCACTTTGCGAGAACTCTCTTTCACTGCTAAATCCGACAGATAATTATGATTCCGGTACTATTATCAGAGAAACCAATAGTACTTATGGTGAAATTGTGGCCAGTAACGTGATTAAAAATGATGCGAATGTAACCTATAGTGCCGGTAAAAGCGTATTGCTTAATCCTGGCTTTTTTGCTTCTAAATCAGGCGTCTTTACAGCAGAGATTAATGGTTGTAAAAACCTTCGCACCCGCCGTGACCGTGACTTTAAATTAGGTTATCAGAAACTCCATATAAACCGACCGGAAGCAGATAAAACTATCGCCGAAATGACAGAGTTCGCTGAGAAGGGCGCACGTTTATTTGAAGTTACCCTAAGACTGGATGAAGTTTTCAGAAGCCTGTCTCAGTTCAATGAAACTGATTCCATAAAACTCAATAAAGCATGGTCTTTGTATGATAAAATTATTAACCACGCCAATAATGTTTATGACCACGTGGTCTTTCGCATCAATGTAGATTATGATGATACCCGCTACTATTTTCAGGACAGAAACGAATTGGACCCCACTCAGGAGCCTTATAGCACCTACGACAATGCCCTTTTTAATCTGTTCGGAGAGATAGTGCAAGACCAGTTTAATAATCCCGCTCGGGTAGCCTACGGTTCAGGGCACGGATCGTTTTCTTCTCTGTCAGCTACTGCCAAAATGAAAGGATTCGTACAAAAGATACTTGACCGCTATTATCCGGTTTTAGGACAGAAACTTTACTGGGTTTCCGTAGTCAGCACTGGCCAGTATGAATCAGGTTTTAATTATGAAAACAGCTGGGATGGCAACAATTTTATCAGCCCCCGTCCCTGCGAATATGATTATTCACCTGATAACGTAAATGCGTTCAGAAGCTGGCTTGTAACCGAGCGTTACGGCAGTTTAGAAGCAGTAAATGCAGCCTATAATACCAATTATGGTGAATCAGGTCAGATTGAACCACCTAAAGTAAATGTAGATAATATTAATTATATGAATGCAGTGAATGTGACTGCTATGTATAATTCTGTTTTGTTTGAAGACTGGTATCATTTTAATTACGGACAATTGAAAAAATTCTTATTGGATTGTAAGAATATAATCAAAGAAAAAAACATCGGGATAAAGTTCTGCTTTGAAGCAGGGTCTGTAGCCGACCAGCTAAGTGCTGCGCGAAAGACCTTCGATGTGCCGGATATTAATACCTATGCCGACGTACTTAAAACCAATATGCCCAATATTACTTTTGGTGGCTTACATACCTGGGAGGCAGACATCGTCCGGTCGAATTTTAGTGGAGAAATCCAGACGGAAATCAATGAGATGGATATTGTACACATGGCCGGAATCACCGACCCTGCGGTTGTCAAACAAAAAATGCTTGACTATTCAAAAGCAGCCTACCTGAACAACACCAAGGCTATTATCTTTGTTTCAGAGAAAAGTACACCTTACTACAATAATTCATTAGATGCGTTGGCAGAACTAAGAAGCTGGATTGATACACATTCAGAGGAGTTTACAGAGGGAGAAACGATATATGTTAATTTATCTGACCTGATCAGAAATTTTTCGCAGGCTATTGTCCCTTTCAGCATCCTTTCTTCATCATTACCAACTAATGGTTACGAAAACCGTCCGAAAATCATTATTAATCATAATACACCCACAGGAAAATGAAATCATAAGCTGAACTGATGCAACAATTTCCTTAAAAATACTGTTAGGTTTTTATATTATCTCAGGAAATACTTCTTCTGATAACGCAAACCAACGGAATATAATTTTTGTGAAACATTTAGCTTACCTCAACAAGTTTCTGGTTAAATACAAATGGTATCTTATATTGGGTACTGTTTTCACCATTATTTCTAACCTTTTTGGTGTTATACCCGCACAGGTGGTGCGCCATGCGCTCGACCTGGTGAAAGAAACCATTGATGTTTACTTCCTGTTCAAAGGCACCCATATTCAGACAAACATGTATGATGTTTTCACGACCAGCATCAGTATTTATGGTTTGTTAATATTAGTAATGGCCATTCTAAAGGGTATCTTTCTCTTTGCTGTTCGCCAGACATTGATTGTGATGTCCCGTCTTATTGAATATGACCTCAAAAATGAGATTTATGCCCACTATCAGACCCTCCCTTTGAGCTTTTACAGAAAAAACAATACCGGAGACCTAATGGCACGTATTTCTGAAGATGTAAGTAAAGTGCGGATGTATATCGGGCCTTCTATCATGTATCTGATGAATATGGCAACGGTAGTTATTCTTGTGCTTAGCTATATGTTTTCGGTCAATGCCCGGCTCACCTGGTGGGTATTATTACCTATGCCCCTATTATCAGCCAGTATCTTTTTTGTGAGTACCACTGTCAACAAAAGGTCTGAAGAAATTCAACGTAGCCTTTCGCACTTATCAACTTTTGTGCAGGAGGCTTTCTCCGGTATCAGGGTACTGAAAGCATTTGCCAGAGAAGATGATTCAGTAAAGCGATTCAAAAAAGAAAGTAATATCTACAAGGCAAAATCATTATCTCTTACCCGTTTTGATGCCCTTTTTACACCCACTATTGCCCTATTGATTGGCTTAAGTACAGTTTTATGTGTGTATATTGGTGGTCAGGAGATTATTGCAGGCAGGCTGACTCCCGGTAATATAACCGAGTTTATTATGTATGTATTTATGCTCACATGGCCTTTAACTGCCCTGGGATGGACATCAAGCCAGATTCAGAGAGCGGCGGCATCACAGCAACGAATCAATGAGTTTCTGAGTATAAAAACTGATATTGTTTCAGAAAAAAATCTGACTAGAGAAATTGAGGGTAGTATTATATTCAAAAATGTACATTTTACCTATCCTGATTCGGGGATTCATGCCCTGAAAGACTTTAATCTGTCTATTAAAGCCGGAGAATCGGTAGCTATTCTGGGTACCACTGGTTCAGGTAAAAGTACTATTGCCAACCTGATTGTGAGAATGTATGATGCCAGTGAGGGAGAAATCCTGATTGATGGCATTTCCATTGAAGACTATAATATTCAATTCATAAGAAGCCAGATGGGCTATGTACCGCAGGAAGTATTCCTGTTTTCGGATACCATACTTAATAATGCCAGATTCGGTTCTCCTGATATTTCAGATGAACGCATTATAAATGCAGCAAAGGATGCCGACTTGTATAAGAATATTATGGATTTTCCGGATAAGTTTGAAACCAAATTAGGCGAGAGAGGCATTACACTATCCGGTGGACAAAAACAACGTTTGTCTATAACCCGAGCCATTGCCCGTGAGCCCAAAATTCTCGTTTTAGACGATTGTCTTTCAGCGGTTGATACCAATACCGAAAATATTATTCTGAATAACCTCGAAAGAATCATGCAGAACCGTACTTCTGTTATTATCTCTCACCGTGTTTCGTCAGCGAAATTAGCCAATAAAATTTTGATGCTTGATGAAGGAAGGGTAATTGAACAAGGCACCCACGATGAATTGCTAAAGAAAGATGGTGCTTATAGGGAATTGTATGAGAAGCAATTGCAGGGGGAAGAGGTGTGATAACTATACTATATACTATCATTATTTCTGCAAGTTACTGAAAAGGAAATCTGAAAACTTTCCTCTCAATCCAATATTAAATTTTCGAAAATTCAGATAATCCTAATGCGCCTCCAAGACCTTACTAATACATTGAATATATTAACTTCAAAGTATCTAATCCTAAGCTAAAGCCTTTTTTTATATTTTAATAGTACCAAATAATAAACAATCGTAAAACTGTTTGTATATTTGAAAGTTCCCAGTAATTACTTTCAGGTCACAAATCAACAAGAAAAAGTAAATTAGTTTGCTCATGGATAACAGAGTTTATTACGGAGAATACTCTCTGAAACATTGGATTGATTTAATTCTGAAAGAAAATATTATTCTTCCAGACTATCAACGTTATTTTGTGTGGAATGAACAAAAGGTAGAAACCCTAATTACTAAAAAAAAACAGTTTTTTTCGTTTTAAACAAAGATAATTAAAAATACAACTCAAAATTATATACTTGACAAACAACACATTTGTATGACCAAATCATTTCTGGCTGTATTAACTGACCATAATCACCAAATAATAGCATTCTAAAATATTTATGTCAATTACTAAAAGTCAAACAGAGAAAATCGGTTCAATTTTTAATGGGAATAGATTTATTATTCCAACTTATCAAAGAAAATACAGTTGGACAGATATAGAAAGAAAAGCGCTTTGGCAAGACATAGAAGAAAGTATTAAAGATAAAATGAATCATTTTGTTGGAACACTCTCTTTTAAGGAAAATAAGTCAATTGGACTATCAACGGATACTATTTATGAAATAATTGATGGACAACAACGAATAACAACAATATTCATTTTACTTAAAATACTCATTGATAAACTTTCAGATGAAGAAGTAAAAAAAAGTCAACTATCCGCATTTATTGGCAGCAAAGATAATCTAAAACTACAGCCACTTGGAGTAGATGGAGAATTCCTAAAAACGCTCTTATTTGAACCAGAAAAAATTTGTTTGGAAGAAATAAATAAGAGAAGTCAACGGTTTATGTTTTCTGCAAAAAAAATTATTCACATCCTTCGCAAATGTACTGACAGAAAAAGAAATTGAAAAAAGAATAATCTTCATTCGTGACAGTATTGAAGTCTTGGTTTTTAATGTTGAAAATCAAGCACAAGCTGTTAAAATGTTTTCAATTATTAACGACAGGGGTTTGCCATTAAGAATATTAGACAAAACTAAAAGTATTTTAATGCTTTATTCAACTCTACATCTCAAAGAAGAATTGAATGAGAGAATAAATAACAGTTTTGAAAAAATATTCGACTCTTATGACGACCTTTTAGTTTGTAAAGACTCTTTAGGAATATTAGGTAGGCTCGAGGAGAATACCATTTTTACTCAGCATTATTATTCATCAAGAAAACTCTTTTCTTCAACCTGGAATAATAGGGATGGAGCAGACACAATCTTCAATAATCTCAAGGCTAAATGTGAGGAACTCAAAGACAAGCAAACCGAATTAAGTCTTTTTATTATAGATTATCTAAACGATTTTGAAAGTTTTGCAGTCAGCTATTCAAATCTTGTAAAGGAAATTGAAACAAAGCCAACCTTCCAAAAGCCATTTAGGTATCTGGAATTTACAGCAACTCTTTATCCTCTTATAGTTAGACTTTATATGCAAGGAAAACTAGATGTTTTATTGCCGATTTTGGAAACTATTGAAGTTAGGGTTTATAAGCTAAAAGGAACTAATCCGATTGCAGATATGTATTGGTTGAGTTCTCATATTTCAGAAAATAATTTAAGCGATGAAGAAATAAAAACCCATTTAATAAACTTTGGCGAAAAATTTGTAAATAACCATGTATTTAGAAATTATCTCGACGGAGAGATTTATGGTAATGGTGCAGTAAAGTATATTCTTTCAGAATTCAGTAATGACAATTATGACATTGATACATACAAAGATTTTCAAGTGGAACACGTTTTCAGTAAAGATCCAAATTATGATGCAAGTTTTTACGGTTTCGCAGAAGACTACAACTATGAGAAAAATCGTTTAGGGAATCTTGGGATCAAGCTTAAAACCTGTGGGGCGAGTACTATTAAGCATAGATTTGGGTAAGTCTGTACAAAAAGAAAGGGATGTTCTTCACACCTCTGAATTGACTTCTAAAGGCTTTGATTTTGGCATTGAAAGATTCAGCTGAAGCGTTAGTAC
>CALRLN020000088.1:0-13808 GCA_943368675.1 Chitinophaga pinensis
GCTTTAGGGAAAGAAATCAGCCAGCCGTCGGGTCAGTAATTACCATAAAAAATGCTATTATGTGTATAATAGCATTTTTTATGGTACAGTCACTCTATAGGTAATTATACGATTTCTGAATCAAGAACTTTCTGAAGTTTTTTTTTGATTAATTTCCCCCACCTTTCTAATGCCGCTACTAACAATTCAAGATTAATAGGCTTGCTGATATAGTCATCCATACCTGCTCTCAGACACTCGTCTCGGCTTTCCTGCAAGGCATTGGCTGTCATGGCGATAATAACTGGTTGATTGATCATCTGATCTCTGATAAGCATGGTCGCTCTCAGTCCATCCATTTCAGGCATCTGTACATCCATCAGAATCATATCATACTCTTTATGCTTAATTGCTTCCAGCACTTCCATTCCATTTTCTGCCAGGTCGGCTTCATAACCCAACTTGCTCAATACACGCAGGGCCAGTTTCTGATTCATGATATAATCCTCAGCCACGAGTATGTTCATCGGATATTGCGCAGCAAATTCAACCGATAATTTCTGTGCTGCCATACCCTGTATTTTCTCGACCACAACCGGACGTTCTTTTGACATAATCAGGTTATGGATATTTCTACACAAAATGTGCTGTTTGGCAGGCTTTGTAAGGACTGCCGAAAATAAATCTGGATGTTCTTTATAGAATGTATCAGAAATAGAACTTAAGAGCATAATCGGTATTTTAGGAACTATTTTTTTAATAGCTAATGCCAGCTCTATACCGTCCATCTCCGGCATTTGCATATCTGTAATAATAATATCATAATTACCATTCTGCTTAATATAAGTGAGGGCTTCCTGCGGTGAAGATGCCAGGGTTGGCAGCATATTCCATTGTTCTAACTGACCTTTAAATATATTAAGGTTAGTCAGGTTATCATCAACTACTAAAACAGTTTTATTCTCTAAAATTTCGAGGTTGAAAGGCAGAGATGATATGCGAATAGAGCTTGTTTCAGTTTTGATAGTGAAGGTAAATACAGTACCTTTATTCACTTCGCTTCTCACATTGATGTCGCCGCCCATCAGTTTAATGAGTTTATCACTGATAACGAGGCCTAAACCTGTGCCACCATATTTACGAGTAGTTGAGGAGTCAACCTGTGAGAAAGCCTTGAATAATTTATCAATTTTATCAGGAGGAATACCTATCCCGGTATCTTTTACCTGAAACCCTAATTCTACCTTTCCTTTGGGGTCTGCATTAACTAAGAATACTCTGATAAAAATTTCACCTTTATGTGTGAATTTAATAGCATTACCTATAAGATTCAGTAAAACTTGTCGCAACCGCAGGTTATCACCAATAATTTGCATCGGTACATCCCAGTCAATCTGGTATAGTAAATCTATGTTCGATTTGGCAACCCTTTCGGCAAAGATATCCAGCACTTCTTCAATACAATGTCTTAAGTCAAAGTCCTTTATGTCTAATTCCATATTCCCTGACTCAATTTTAGAAAAATCCAGAATGTCATTTATAACAGTCAGCAAACCCTCACCACAGGTATGAATAGTATCTGTATAGTTTTTCTGTTCTTCATTCAGATCTGTTTCTTCCAGCAGAGAGGTCATACCAATAATGCCATTTAAAGGAGTGCGTATCTCATGACTCATGGTAGCCAGAAAGATACTTTTGGCCAGATTGGCTTTTTCTGCATCCTGTCTAGCTTTGAGTTCTTCTTCAGTAGATTTCCTTAATTGGGCTGTCCGGGTTTCAACCTGCTTTTCTAATTTCTCATTATGTACTTTAATAGCGTTCATGCGGTATCTGTAATAGCTGAGAACCGTACCGATAATACCGGCAATAAGAAGAGTTCTGAACCACCAGGTCTCCCAGAAAGGGGGGAGTACCCTGATTATAACAGAGGTTCCGACTTCATTCCAGACCCCATCATTATTTGAGGCCTTTACTCTGAACGTATACGTTCCGGGGTCAAGATTAGTATAGGTGGCGGTTCGTCGGTTGCCAATATAGTTCCAGTTGTTATCGAATCCCTCCAGCATATAGGCATACTGGTTTTTTCCGGATAAGGTATAATTTAAAGCAGAAAACTCAAACGAAAAAACTGATTGTTCAGATGTCAGAACAATTTCTTTGGTTTCGCTGATACTGCTCTTAAGGGGTGAATCTTTATCATTAATTCCGACAGTCCTGTTAAAAATCTGGAAGTCGGTTATATGTACAGGTGGTACAAAAGTATTGTCTTTCATACTATCAGGATGAAAGACATTCAGTCCATCCGGACCGCCAAAAAACATCTCACTGTCAACGGTCTTAAATGCTGATGCAGGTTTGAATTCATTTCCCTGGAGTCCGTCTGAAATTCCATAATTACGGAATTTTTTGGCAATAGGGTTATATTTTGAGATACCCTTATTAGTGCTTATCCAGAAATTCCCTTTGGCGTCTTTAAGAATACCATTAATTACATTATTAGCCAGACCATCTTTTTCGGTGATACTTTCAAATGTTTTTGTTTTTATATCCAGCAATGACAAACCATCGGTTGTACCAATCCATAAGTATCCTTTCTTAGCTTCAGTTATAATCTGTATAGTATTATGAACAAGGCTCTTTTTATCATTATTTCTATGAACAAAGTGGGTAAATATCCCTGTATTTTTATCAAACGCATCCAGGCTATTATCTGTGCCTATCCACAATATACCGTTCCCATCTTCATATAAAGCTCTTACAAAATTGCTCGCAATACTATTAGTGTCTTTTATATTATGCTGATAATTAGTAAAACTATTGGTTTTTATATTATAGTAACTGAGGCCTCCACTTAAGGTACCTAGCCATACATTGCCGTCTTTAGCTTTCAGTATTGCATAAATACTTTCAGACGAAATACTATGTGGATTATTCCTGTCCGGCATATGATGACTAAACTTCCCGGTTTTCTTGTTGAATACATCAAAACCACCCAAATACAGCCCTACACCCAGCAGGTCTTTATCAATTTCAGCTACCGAGACCACGTAGTCAGAATTGATACTGTTAGGATTTGACGGTTGTTTTTTATAGGTAGTAAAAGTGTTTTTTCTTTTATCGAAAAAACTTAGACCGCCACCATCCGTACCTAACCATACATTGCCGTCTTTATCACCCGCAATTGATAGTATGCTGCTGTTTTTTAGCCCTCTGGCCTCAGAACCTTCTTTATATAATGAAAACTTATTGCCAAACTTCGGGAGAAAATTAATACCCCCGGAATAAGTGCCGACCCAGATATTGCCAATATCGTCTATATACATACAATACACCGAGTTGTTACTAAGGCTATTTTTATTGTTGGCATCATTCAGGAAAGTCTGAAAACGTTTAGTTCCGGAATTATAGACACTGATTCCTCCATTTTCAGTACCTATCCATATATTGCCGGCTGTATCTTCCATAAAAGATAAGATGTCATTGTAGCCCACACTATATGGATTTGCAGCATCGTGTTTGAAGTTGGTAAAAGAACCACTTTGGGAGTCATACATTGAAACTCCACCTCTTTGTGTGCCAATCCAGATGTTTTTCCGGCTATCTCTGAATACTGATTTTACCCAGTTTGCTCCAATACTGTTCGGATTTTCAGGGTCGTTAAAATAGTGTACAAAGGTTCTGGTTTCAGGGTTAAATTTATTCAGGCCATTTTCAGTACCTATCCATAAATTACCATCCTTATCTTCTTCTATTCTGTTAACATCATCATTACTCAGGCTGTTTTTATTGTTTTCATCATGCCTGAAAACCTTAAAACTATTATTGGTGCTGTTAATCAGGTATAAGCCGGTAGATGTTCCTAACCAGATACGATTGCGGGTATCCTGGAATATATCGCGCACATGCACGATTTCATTTGTAGAAAAGAAATGCGAAAAATTATCTTTATCTCTGTTGAGTTTATCTAATCCGCCAGCGGAAGCTATCCATAGATTCCCTTTATTGTCTTCTAAAATATCATTAACAATATTGTTTGTCAGGCTAAGGCTATCATCTGAAGAATGTTTGTAAATAACAAAGCGATAGCCATCATATTTATTGAGACCTTCGAAAGTGGAAAACCACATAAACCCCTTTTTGTCTTTAAGAATAGCGCTGATATGTCCCTGCGACAAACCCTCGTTGGTTGAGATATGCCTGAACGAAGGGCTTAGAGCTTGTCCTGATGCTGTGTTAAATAATAGAAAATAAGAAAATAATAAAATTCTGTAATTCATGTTTTAATTTTATTAGGACTATTCAAAGAGACGATGTACTCCAACAGGATTCTAAAGCAAAGTTGTAGAGGGCGTTTCTGATAAATAAACCAGCAGGAAATGAAAATGAAATATCAGGTTGTACTTTTTCGTGAAAAAATAGCAAAAATAATGCCAATAGGTTTGCAGGTAAAAGCAAGCAAAATCTAGGCAGAATCGTAAATATTCAGCGCAGATTTTAAGAGAAATTTAAGAGTAATACCTACTTTTAGCACATAGTTATAAATCGTGTAAAGAAAGGTGTATTAAAAGAAAGACACAATATATTAAATCATGAATCTGATACCAATTAAAGAATTTATTGAAGAGAATGAAGAGCTGCTGAATAGGCCGGAATGCCGGGAACTTATTGAAATGACGGTAGAATTTTATGAGAAAGTGGGGTATATACCACCATGGATATGCTATTTTGTTGAAGAGCAAGGTAATATTATAGGGAGTGCAGGTATAAAAGGTAAACCAAGAAATGGAATGATAGAAATTGCTTATGGAACTATGGAACAATACCAGAATCATGGTATCGGAACAAGTATCTGCAAATTGCTGGTTGACTTATCATTAAAGACGGATTCTTCTGTGAAAGTTACGGCGAGAACCTTACCCGAGAATAAGTTTTCATGCCGTGTATTAGAGAAAAACAATTTTACCTGTGTTGGTACCATAGATGATCCTGAAGACGGATTAGTGCTGGAATGGGTTTATAATGATGATACCTTTTAGTTCCCTTTAAAAATGATTGAAAAGTCCGGTTTTTTGCCATATCAATCCTAACATCAGATGGCTGATTGATTTTAATTTTGTGCAAAAATTGAATATATGTACGAGACCTTTGTGTTTTTTCATTCCATCTTTCGATGGCTTGTCCTGATAAGCCTTCTTTGTGCCATTGGTAGCAGCATTCATGGATTAATGAGTAGGCGGGCATATACCAAAGCGGATGGGCTTTTTCGTACATTGGCAACTACTATTAGTCATACGCAATTACTAATCGGGTTTACTTTGTATTTTGTATTCAGCCCTATTATGCAATATTTTATAAAGAGCGGTTCAGGTGGTAATTCTGAAATCCGGTTCTTCGGAATTTATCATATCATTATGATGTTGGCAGCTATAGTGGTTATGACCATAGGCGGCTCAATTGCTAAACGGGCAGCTAATGACCATGCCAGATTTAAAACCATTGCCAGCTTTTTTTCCGTTGCTTTGGTACTTATTTTACTGGCTATTCCGTGGTTCAGACCATTATTTAGAAATTTTTAAACAGAAACATTGATGTTGAATTTATTGAAAACACAGATAGGCAGGCTTCGTATTCTGGCTTTTGTAGAGGGAGTGTCATTTCTGATTTTATTGTTTATTACCATGCCCTTGAAATATGCATTTGATAATCCGGTGCCTAACAAGACTTTTGGAATGATTCATGGACTCTTGTTTATCTTGTACCTGCTGGCGGTAATCCAGGCAAAAATTGAACAAAACTGGACTTTTCGTAAGACTTTTCTTGCATTATTGGCTTCAATTATTCCCTTTGGCACTTTTTGGGCCGATAAAAAACTTTTTCAGAATTAGGGTTTTCTATTGTGCGGGCTGGTGGTCCGTTGCGAGGAAGCCCGTTCCACAATTGTGTTATTGCTTATTTTAATCTGCTTTCTAATGACAGAGTTTCTCAATCATTTTGCCCAATACATCAGACTAAGTGACCAATTAAAAGAGGAGATTACCAACCGGGTTAAGTTCAAAACTTTTGCAAAGGGTGAGATGCTTCATTCAGCAGACAGGGTTTGTACCAGAAGCTATTTTATTCAAAAAGGTTTGTTACGTTTGTATTTCCTGAAAGACGGTAAAGAAATAAGTGAGTATTTCAGTTGTGAAGGAGACTGGACTAACTCGCCACGTAGTTTTATGCAACGGAAACAGGATATATACTATATTGATGCCATAGAGCAGACTGATGTATACATACTCGAAGTGCAAGACCTGGGCTTTTTATTTGATAATTTTCCGGAAATGGAACGCTATGCCAGGCTTTCTATGGGCAGCACATTCGGGTATCTGATTGAACGCATCACTTCTATGCATTTTACTTCAGCTAAAGAGAGATACGAACACTTCTGTGAAGTGTATCGGGGTATTTACCACCGCATTCCTCTTGGCATGATTGCCTCTTATTTGGGTATCACTCAGGAAACCCTAAGCAGAATCAGGGCTGAAAAATGATTTTTTGATATAGGTCAAAAGTTAAGAAGAATATTGCACGCAGTTTTGTGCAATATTTTATTAATCAACTAATCAGATGAATCATTTTAAATCATTATCGCTAGTTCTGTTTATTATTTTTTCTTTTAACAGTTTTTCCCAGACCTTATCTACTCCAGGAGTTAACAGCCAGTTATTTGTCGGAGAATCCGATAAGCAGCCGCTGATAGTAGGATTGGGTGGCTCGGAAGGGGGCAACCCGTGGGCAAGTAATTACTGGAAACCCACACGTGATAAATTTATTGATAAAGGATATGCTTTTCTTGCATTGGGTTATTTTGGCGCTAAAGGCGCACCTGATACTTTAGACCGTATATCTTTAGAAAAAGTACATGCCGCCATTTTAGAAGCGGCGAAAAATCCTAAAGTTGATAAAGACAAGATTGTAGTAATAGGTGGTTCGAAAGGAGGGGAGCTGGCTCTTCTGTTAGCCAGCCATTTTAATACAATCAGTTGTGTGGTAGCCATTGTACCCAGTCATGTGGCTTTTCCTGGGCTTACAAGCCATTTATCAACTTCTTCATGGACTTATCAGGGACAAGAAGTTGCTTACGTTCCGGTTTCTGAAGAAACTATTCCTGCGTTAATCAAACGAGACTTACGCGCAGCATTCGATACTATGCTTAAAGACAAAGCCGCTGTTGAAAAAGCGTTGATACCGGTAGAAAATATAAACGGCCCTGTTTTATTGGTATCTGCCACAAAAGACGAAATGTGGGGCTCGACACCCATGTCAGAGGCAATAATGGAACGTTTAAAAGCAAAGGAATTTGCTTATCCTTATGAACATATTGCCATTGAAGGGGGACATGCAGAACCGCTGAGACATTTTGATATGATTTTTGATTTCCTCAGGAAACATTTTAAGAAGGAATAGTGTATTTAATAAAATACCTTCGAATCTTTTGCCTAAAAATCGCCAGATACAAACCTATAATTCAGACTCATACCGCCGCAATTTTATTCAGCAGGGAGAGCAGCTAAGCACTATTCTGAAATCTGATGCTGACAAGTTTTTTATTGTAAGAGTAGAGGAGTTGATAAGACTCATGAAATTACCTGTGCCACCTGCCAGAACCAATACACATACATTTATATATCTGACTGAGGGCGAAGCCATTATGAGGATTGGCAGTGAAACCTATCGGATTATGCAACACGAATGTCTGGTGGTAGCAGCAGGGCAGGTGTTTTCATTTGACAATGTAGACATGAACAAAGGGTATCTGATTAATTTTCATGATGATGTCATTATCGGAAAATTAATAAGGGACGATTTATTAAAGGATTTTGAATTTTTAAGCGTTTGGGGAAATCCGAAAATAAGTCTGGGGGTTCAGACTTCTGGTTTTATCAGGCAATTATCAGAAAGAATTTTGTTTGATTATGAGGCTAATGGCTTACAGAACAAAGATATTATCCGGTCTTATCTCATTGCTCTGCTTTGCGAGTTAAATACGATGTATAAAGCAGAATCAGCTATTTCACATCGAAAGGCCGTTGATATTTCGAATAGATTCAGAGAGTTGTTATTTACCCATATTAAGGCTAAACATCTGGTAAGCGATTACGCCTCTCTGCTAAACATAACGGCCAATCACCTCAATAAATCTGTAAAGGGAGTAACAGGGAAATCGCCTACGAGATGGATAGATGAGGCTATTGTGCTGGAAGCAAAAGTGCTTTTATACCAGAGCAAACTGTCTATCAGTGAAATTGCTTCTGAAGTAGGATTGTTCGACCAGTCCTACTTCAGCAGGCTTTTCAAAAAATATGAGGGAACTACCCCTTTGCAGTTTCGTAAGATGATTGAGGAGTCAAGATCATTTTAAATGTATATTGACTTAATACGCCACATTATCATCATACCCGATCGAAGAAAAAAACTCTATAACTTTGTCGCGATGCTCTCCTAAATCTTTTCTGCCTTTCAGAAAATGCTGTAATAGTAAAGACGGTAACTCTAGTTTTTCTTCAATTCCGCTGAGCGAGAATGTAGGCTCATCTTTTTGTTGTTTGGTCAAAAAAGCCCTGAAGTTTTTTATGTTAGCCATTGAAAGGTAGGTTTAAAGTACGTATAGGGATGTTTGTTGTTATTTTCAAATATACTGACAAATAGTCTAATTGCCCAATTATTCACGCAATTCGGTAGACATGACACCTGTAATAAATAAAAAATTATCATTTTTTTGCCGCAATCATCATATGGGGGCTTAATGCCAGCAGAGCAGGGTCGCTTTCAGTAATACTCAATAAATCCATCAGTGCTTGCTTTTTTTGGGCATCAGCCCTGCTTTCAAAATATTTATTATCCATCCAGATGATTCCTTCTACTGCATAGATATTTATGAATTCCAGGCCCGCCTCTTTAAATTCATCTATTAGTTGAGAAGGGCGGTGATAATAGCCCTCTGCCAGAGAGCCGGGCATACTTTCAGGTGGATTATGGATACCTGTTAAAAGCTCCTGCTTGCACATTTCCATAAAGCCGGGTTGGTGCATTAAGCCATTCAGCAATCCTGCAATGGTAGACGCCGCATAATTTATGGCAAAGCCCAATACCACTCCACCTTTCCTGAGTACTCTTCTGGCTTCCTTTACTGCATCTATCCTGGCTTGTTTCTCTTGTAAATGGTATAAAGGGCCATGCAGAATAACCACATCCGCTGATTCGTCGGCGAAGCTAAGGTTTCGTGCTTCTCCTAAAATGGCTTTGAACGGTTTTTTAAGACTACTTGCTCTTTTGTTAGCTTGTTTGATATGCTTGGGGACGGGATCTATGAGATGAACAGTATATCCTAATCCGGTAAGCCACGCAGCATAAGCACCTGGGCCTCCGCCTACGTCTATTATTATCCCTTTTGAAGGTGGCAGATGATTTAGTATTAATTGTTTATTGCGTTCAAACTCTAAGGGGCCTAAGCCTAATTGCAGTCGTGCCTCTTCAGAAGTCTGTGTATAGAAGTTTTCAATTTCTGTACTTATTAATTTTTCTGATTTCATCGCAGGAATCTAAAACTATTCGCTTTGTATATTGATTAGATATGATAAGTAGTACTAACGCGCAAAATTATAAAATATCATTCATGAAATTTTATAGAGAATTAATGTTAAATGCCCGATTGGTACATATTTTTTAATTAATTTTCGAAAGTGTTTGCAAAAGTTTTTATTGGTACATCCTTTAATGAACAAATCCATGAAAAAAATCATCATCGCCACAGATTTTTCAGAGAACTCTGATGGCGCCTTAGCATACGGTACATTTCTGGCGGAGCAATTCAAAGCCGAATTATTAATCGTGCATACCTATTTTCCGGTGGTTCCGCTAGACCCGAATCTTCCTTATGATACTGTTGCACCTACCGTACTTCAGGAAGAGATGATTAAGTCCTATGAGCGTCAATTGAATGAAACGGTTGAATCATTGAAAGCAAAGGGTATCAAGGTTGAAAGTGAATTGATTGTCGGTAGTTTATCCTCTGGCATTGCTGATTTTGCCAAAGAAAAAAAGGCAGACCTGATTATTGTAGGTAAAACAGATGATAATACTTTTTTTGGCAAACTGATTGGCAGCACGGCATCAAATGTTATTCGAAGTACAAGTGTGCCTGTTTTGATCGTTCCTGTGCATAGCCACACGCCGTCTTTTAAGAATATTGTTTATGGTACTGAGTTGGAATCAGAAGAAAAAGATGTGTTGAACAAGGTCTTTGAACTGGCTAAAGGACTTGATGCAAAAGTGACATTAATCAAAATAAATGCAGATTTTGAGATGGATATTCAGGATGATGCGCAATTGCTGAAAGATATTCAGGAAGGTTTTGCGAAAGAGCAATTTTCTTTTGAGGCTATTAAAGCCCACTCGGTGAGCGATGGTTTACTGGATTCAGCACATACTCATCAGGCCGATTTGCTGGTAGTGGCCCGCCATCATCATAGTTTTCTTTCCGAACTCGTGAACCCGGGCAAATCAAAAGCGATTATCAATAAGACTGATATTCCGTTGCTGGTTTATGATATTGAGGCTTAAGCATGAAGCCGGATAAAATTATTGAGCCACGCTTTCGGGTGTGGCTTTTTTGTTGGCGGGCATTGAAAATATGCCGGGTATTTTATCTGATAAAATAACAGGAGTAGTACTTTTGTTAAAACAATTCCTTATAAAAACGATGATTATAAGAAAAGCAGCAGGAACCGACCATGCAGGCATATGGGAAATATTTTCAAGTGTAATTAAAACTGGAGATACTTATACATTCAGTCCTGAAACCCCTGAATCAGCCTTAGAGACCTATTGGCTGGCAGATTCTATGGATACATTTGTGGCCGAGGAAAATAATGAAATAACAGGTACTTATTTTATCAAACCCAATCAGGTAGGTTTAGGGAGCCATATTGCCAATTGCGGATACATGGTAAGCCCAAAGCATAGAGGAAAGGGGATAGGGCAGCTAATGTGCGAACATTCACTCAATTTTGCTAAAGAGAAAGGCTATTATGGCATTCAGTTTAATATTGTGGTTAGCACCAATGAAGTAGCAGTAAAACTCTGGCAGAAGTTAGGATTTAGAATTATTGGTACTACGCCGAAAGGGTTCATGCATAGGGAGTTGGGTCTGGTGGATACTTTTATTATGTTTCGGGAAGTTTAGTAGAGGTATCTAAATCTCTTTTATTAAAGTCACCATTTCTCTATGCTCTTCTTTTATGAGAGGATAGTTCAGAATAGTTTCACCGTTTAATAAAAACCCCTGATTTTGATAAAACCCATGAGCGCTACCACCTTTCATTGCTTTTAACCAGATAATCTTTTTTTGACGGTCTTTTGCAAATTTTATAATCATTGAAAGTGTTTCTTTCCCTAGTCCTTTTCCTGAAGCATCTTTTAAAAAATAGATACGTTCTAACTCAAGTGTCTCATTAGAGGTGTAAGAATCTATAGCCTTATCAATGTTTAGTTTTACAAAACCCACAGGTTTGTTTTCGACAACAATAAGAAAGAAAACAGCATTAGAGTTACTTATTTCTTTTAAAAGCTGTTCGTGGTTAAAACTGTTTTTTATATAGTTTTCGCCCTCATCCAGCCATAAATGCGTATAATGTTCTATGTAAGATTGCGTGGCTACCTTTATTAAATCTGTAATATCTTCTTTTGTGCAAATACGATATTCGATTTGAGCACTCATGGGTAGTTTTATAAAATATGATATTGATCTATAATGAGGAAATAAAAGCAAAAAAGCCACACTCAAAGAGTGTAGCTTTTTGCTTTGGTGGGCCCACCTGGGATCGAACCAGGCACCTACTGATTATGAGTCAGTTGCTCTAACCGAATGAGCTATAGGCCCTAAAACCTTGTTGGTTTTGTGGTGCAAAAGTAAGAATTAAGAAATTAAGTTCAAAGAAAAATTATAAAAGTCATTAACAAATTGAGAGAATGGGGTAGGAGGGATGCCTTACAGGACTGAGCAGGGCTATAAATTAAAGAAGCCATTCCCCGAAAGAAATGGCTTCCTGTATATTTAATACCAATGCTCTTAGTTCATTTGCAATATCTTGATTTCTGTACGGCGGTTCAATGCATGTTGTTCTTCAGTACAATTCACCCCATCTTTACATTCGTTTACAAGCATTGTTTCTCCATAACCCTTGTATTCTACACGGCTTCGGCTGATACCTCTTTTGAAGAGATAATTGGCAGAAGATTTCGCGCGGTTTTCAGACAGCGTCTGATTGAAATCAGCTTCTGAGCGGCTATCTGTATGTGAGCGGAGCTCAACTTTCATGTTTGGATACTGACGCATCAACTTAACTAATTTATCAAGTCCGGCTCTCGCATCAGGGCGAAGATTATAACGGCCATAATCAAAATAGATATTATCTACCTGCACAATGTCACCAGTGCTGAACATCATAATATCTGCGGTTACATCACCATTCTTGCAGCTCAAACGACGGATACGTTTTCCTTTCGAACCCAGATTGTCTTTGCTGCCTTCAATGGTATAGTCGCAACCTTCTACCACCTGGAACCGATACGTGCCCGTGGCATCAGTTGTAACTGTCTGCATACTGTTATCACACTCGTTGCGTAATGTTACTAATACGCCTGCTACAAGCTGATTAGTGCCCTGCATAGTTACTTTACCTTTCAGGAAGCATCTGTTACCCGGAAGTGCACTACTCGGGTTATTCCCTGTCGGGCTTGTATAGCCACTTTGTGCATTAGGGTTATTGGCCAATGTAGTAGAATCAACCGCAGGTTTAGGCCTTGACATCGGAATCTCCAGACGTGATGGTTCATTATCACAATCTTTGGTTGAGAAACTTACCGTATTGGCATTATATCCTTCACGGGTTGCTCTGAATGTAAATTCAGTATCCTGTTCCAGACCTTCCAGTTTTACACTACCGTCAGCATCGCTGGTTTTTTCTTTAATCGTGCCGTCTTTGTCTTCATACACAATTTTAGTATTATCCAAAGGCATTTTGGTTTCGGCATCATATACTGCAATAATCAGGTCACAACCCTCTTTCAGTTCACATTCACGGTCAAATTTATAAATATCATCATCGTCTCCGCCACGTTTACGGTTAGAACTGAAATAACCCGCTTTACGGAAGCCATCAGTTAAGATACCGAAATCGTCTTTGCTTGAGTTGATAGGCGAACCCAGATTAATGACACGCCCTTTAGGTGTAACCCCATCAACCTGAGAAAAGAAAATATCCAGTTCTCCTAAGCCTGCGTGTCCGTCAGACGAAAAATACAGATTCCCTTTATCGTCTATAAACGGGAACATCTCATTGCCTTTGGTATTGATATTTTTACCCAGGTTAACGGGTTGTCCCCATTGGCTGCCATCAAAGCGTGACACATAAATGTCTGTTCCGCCAAAACCGCCCGGCATATCTGATGCAAAGAATAAAAGTTTTTCATCAGGCGACAGGGCAGGATGGCCAACTGAATAATCGTCGCTGTTAAATGGCAGTTCTTTTATATTTTTCCAGCCGTCTTTATCGGCTTCGCCAATATATAATTTCAGCTTGGTAATTCCGTCAGAACTCTTGCGGGTTTTACCATTCAGAAAATTATTACGTGTGAAAATCACTTTTGAGCCATCTTTAAAGAAAGCCGAGGGCCCTTCATGATATTTTGAGTTGATAGAGCCACTCATTCTGTCAGATTCAGTCTGTGGTTTATCGCCATAGCCTAAACCTAATCCAACGTTGGTTCCTCCATAGGTTCCGATC
>CALRLN020000089.1:0-13760 GCA_943368675.1 Chitinophaga pinensis
TAGAAATTAGACGATTTTTAAACATAATAGATATATGGCTATTGGGTAATTTTCTTAATATAAATTATATGAAGATATAATAAATTAATATAAAAGATAGGTGTTTTTCTTAACAAAACAATTAGTCACAACTGAACAAAAGTGAAAATAAGGAGTTCTTAATTATAGATAATTAAATAAGAGAATCAATCTATTTTAATTTAACAGATGGCAGATGTTCATGATAAAGCTACAAGAAGCTATAATATGAGCCAGATCAAGGGGAAGGATACTAAACCCGAGATTATTGTCAGGAAGTTTCTTTTTTCCAATGGGTTCCGTTACAAATTACACGATAAAAAACTGCCAGGCAGACCTGATATAGTTTTACCAAAATATAAAACTGTCATCTTTGTTCAGGGATGTTTCTGGCATGGTCATAAAGACTGCAAATATTTTGTAATTCCTAAAACCAGAACAGATTTCTGGGTTAATAAAATTGAGGGAAACCAAAACAGAGATATTGTTAAGTTTACACAGTTAAAAGAACTTAACTGGAAAATTTATTTAATATATGAATGTGAATTAAAAAAAGATAAAAGGGAAACGACTTTAAATAGGCTAGTTAATCACTTAAGGGCATATGAGAGTAATTAGTAAATAATGTATTATCCATTAAATCCGAATTTCTTCAGTTTTTCCAGATTATTATGTACAAGTTTTTTATTCGTTTCGCTAAGTGGTTTTCCCTCTTTGCTTAACTGTTGCATAAATTTAAAATGATCTACCTTTAATATTTTTTTCTTTCTATCAAATTCAATCATTTGATTTATAAGATCAAGTGTAATTTCTGCTATTTCTTCTTTATTTTGAACCTCTTGTTCAAAAAGATTATCAGATTCGTAAAGAATTTCAGGGATTTCCTTAATAACTAAATCTAAAACCTCGACTCCATATTGCCTCTCTATATCTGAAAGTTTACGCTTATTATAGACTCTCCCTTTTATGGTATTTACCATATTTTGCTGATAAGAAGTTAATATATTTGTCGTTGCACCCCATTGCTCAATATTAATCCAGGTCTTGTAATGTACAGAGTGTAAAAGTTCTTCTTCGGCGTTTATTTCTGCTTGCTTAGTTTCATCTTCAGTTAAACGTCTTCTGTTATTATTCCCCTGGTCTAGGTCAGATTTTAATATATTATTTATGCCTATTCCAAAGCCTTGTTCCCGGAGATCAAGCCATGCTTCCTCTTTTTTACCCCATTCTTGATAAAGAGAGCCTGGTGCTTTCCTTTTTATATGTGCTTCTACAAGTTTCATTGATGAGTATAAAAATTCTTTCAATGAATCTGAAATACCTTGATTTTTCCATATTTTAAATAAATCAAGTTTGTATTGGGTATGATGGCCTAACCAAGCAATAGTATAAGGTACAGTCAGAAATCGCATATCTCCAATACTATTAGGTTTTACACCATAAATTTTTTCTGCACTTTTAAATAAAATTGCTTTAGCTATACTATCCTCAAAGTATATATTATCTACCTTTTTAGGCGCATTATGGTTAATAAACTGTGCATAATTCTTTTGATTACCTCTGACAACAAAATGTGGCCCAATTAGCAGTTTCCTACCATCGTATATTTCCTGATAGGCGTTCTGGTATTTTGCTAAGTCCTCTTTATTAAATAGTTGATTTTTAGGGTTTTTAAGTTCAAAGGCTTTCTTTTTTGCTTTTGTAAAACCTTCCTTTATAATTGCATTTTTATAGGAGCCTCTGGCTCGTTCGTAAAACCATCTCGTCTGAATATTCTGACCATCAATCGGAGGTGCCCATACGACACGACTAAGCTTCTCAAAATCAATATTAAACGGATGGTTTGAACTCAGATCACTAATGCTGACTTTATTCTGAGTATTGGCATATTCAGATATCCGGCTAACAATTTCACTAAATTTGTCTTTATTTTTGACAACAGACAATTTTAACTGAACAAATACCTCAGAAATATCTGCTTTATCTTTTTTCCAGGTATGGTAAATTGAAGCTGTTGTCTGACCCCCATTAACGATCTGCAAATCAGTAATTTTATTGATTGTATGACTACCATCAACCTCTTTATTTAATGCAATAGAATCCGCTGTTGCAGCTATTCCATTATTAAATGCAAGGAAGAAATGCGGCTCTTTTATTATAGTATTTCTGATACCTTTATTAATTTTACCAGAGAATTGTAGAAAACTACGCACATTTTGTTCGAGCAATCTTGAACCATATTTTTCATAGATTTCTGCTAAAATGTTACCTGGTATGATTGCAAGGTACGATTGATACTCTTCACTTTTTGTATTTGCCAGAATACAAGGTAGTGGTTCAGTGAATTCTATCTCAATTGGCACATGGGATTTCTCAGAAATATTATAGAGGTAGTTTATATCTATAATACGATAATAGACCGACCAATCCCTGAATTTATCTGAAACTGGAACTTCTGATTTAAAATCTCCATCTGTTAAAATAAAAATATTAATCCTTGTAAGGAACTCTTTAACTTCTGGTGAACGATAAATAGTCTGAGCTAAATCAAATATCTGACTTGACTCTTCAATCTCTTCCAGATAACCATTTAAAGCGTTTTTCAAGAATCTGGTTACACGATTGATAGCTGTTTCTACATCAGTTTTAGGGGTAGTGGAAATATCATCAGTATTTTTGAAAACAGTTATAAACAGATCAAGAGTTTCATAGTTTTCAGAAAGTGAAAATCCATTAACTTTATGGGTTATACGCCCTGCCTTATCCAGCTTTTCATCATAACAAATCCGAAAATTTTCTGTCTCACCTGCATCCGCTAAAAGGTTAAGTGCTAGTTCGGTAAAGATCTGTTCTTTTATTCCACCTTCTTCTATACTTAATTGGGTAGAATTTATGTCAGCAAAAAGTTCCTGATAAAACTTATAAAGTTCCTGGGTTTCTAGTGTCTGCATTTTCTAAAATAAAGGAAATTAAATCATTTTCATGCACTATAAACTGCTCGCAAGTAGCAATTGAAATACTATATTTTAATTCACTTATCCCTAAAGGAATATTACTTTCCGTGAGTCTTGGGAATTGTTCTTTAATTTTATAAATTTTTTCCTGATGAAGCTTATAACCTGTTCTTGCGTAAATGTTCTCATGATAGGTTAAATATCCACCTTCAAATAATAAAAAATTGAATTGTTGTTGTTCACCTTCCCTCTCGCCTATTAATTGTTTTATTGATAACACTAAATCATTAAGGGTTTCTCCTGATTCATTGAATGCTTCAAGACAGTAATGCACCAAAAATAAGTTCTTAATGTGCCTTGTGTCTAACTGTCTTTCGTTACTAATAATTATTTTTTGTGGATTGACCGCTGTAGTAGTTTTAATTTCTACTGCCCAATTTGCATACTGAAAATCACGAGCAGATTTTAATTGTCCAGTCCAGGATTGTAAACAAAATGAAGGATTAAAACCACTTTGCAGAATTTGCCTTAAAAACATTAATTCACCAAAAAGCCCTTTTTGTTCTTCATTAGAGAGACCTTCTTTAAGAGTTTTTGTAAAAAGGTCATTCCACTTATTAAATCGACTAAGCAGAGTTTTAATGACACTTTGTTCGTTAGAAAGGCCTTGAACGGCAGATATAAGATCTTCACATAATATAGAAAAAATATCTTTATGTAATGGGTCAGTTAAGACTATATTAAGCAATGACTGATTAGAATTAAGAGGAGAAGGAATCAATTCAAAATTAATATCTTGCAAAGTATTCCAGGAAGAAACATCAGTTGTATTGCTTACTGGAAAAGCCAGACATCTTAATTTTTCCTGGGCTTTTAAAGCAACAAAAATATCAGGTACAATATCTGCTGAATATTTTCTTATTAATACTCCATTTGTAAAAGTATTATCTTGTTCAAGAATATTCCATATTTCGTCAGTTCTATTCATCATCATCTATTGTTTCATCTTCTTCGTTTTGTATATTATAATATTGTAAAAGTTGCTCGTGAACTGCAAACTCAATATCTGATTCTTCTGTACTCTTAGGAAAACTTATTGCATATCCGGCAATTGGCGGTGAATCCAAAGGGAAGGAATTTTTACTTGCATCTTTTGCTCCTCTTGGATCAAGAAGATATATAAGTAAAAGTGGGTTCTGCGGATTTCTGAGTTCATTCCTAACTATCTGTGTATTTGGATATAGTGGTTCGTTTTCTCTTCCATTTTCAATGGCTCGTTTTTTGGTTAGCTCTTTAGCAAGTTTTCGCACATCTTCTGAAAGATCAATTAATTCATCAGTTGGAGCTGCAATACGAGATCTATTTAAGAAATAAATATCTTCATCTGAGTTCTTATCGTCTTCGTTTCTTAAAACACATCCAACAGAAAGTATCTGTCCTTGACACTTAAAATCATACTTAGCATCTGTTTTCCCTTTAGAAATTAAGGCAACTCTCCAGCTTGTAAGTTCTTTTTTACTAACTAAATTATTGATAAATCTTATAATGTTTGTTGGGTCTGCTGATTTGAGATTTTCAGAAAGACGAAAATGGCTTAACATACTTATTATAGAGCCTGGAGAGATATTATACCATACAAAACTATTTCCTTTCTGTTCTGGAAGAGTATTCATATTCTCTATAAGATTCTTAACAGCATCTAAATTAGAAATAATAATATCTGACCGTTTTTGAAATTCGTAAGTCTCGATGAGCTTACCAGACCAGGATATTCTAACATTAATTGCAGATCTGATTTTATTTGAAGCAGAAATTTGTAGCACTCCAGGATGTGTACGGACACCTAATGCATAGCGTTCAGGAGTACTTCCGGCTACATCTGCCATATAATCAAACTGCTCTCTTAAATCTTCAGATGCCCGGGTTATATGACAAAACCACTCATTCAATTCCCTACTGGTAAATAATCTACATAAGTCTACATATCCTCCTCTGTAACCAAACCATCTGCCCATTTGTAAAAGAGTATCATACATTTTGGAAGCTCTCAAAAAATAAGAAACGGATAAACCTTCCAGAGTAAGCCCTCTTGAAAGCTTATCTCCACCAATTGCTATGACAGAAAGCCCTTCTGTGCGATCGTAATAGTTTAAAGTATCGGCAGAACCACCATTTATATCTTTCACTTCAATTTTTGAAACAGCAGGGTATAAATGAGGAAGCACCTCTTCCCATCTATGTATCTTGATTTGTGAATCTATACTTTTCAGTGGGGATTCAATTATTAATTGAGAAGTAGTAATATATGATTTATAATCAGATGCATCTACTGCATATGCCTGATAAAATTCCTCTATAACAGAAGGAATATTCATTTCTATACCTCTCTTATAGAAATTAAATACATTATCTACTAAATCCCGTATGTGTCTTTGTCTGTTGATTAATCTAACAACATGAATTAACATTGAATTATGGACATTTTCCTGCCCTCTTAAACTTCTTACTGCACAAGTAATAATAAAACATTTAATTGCGAGTTTTAAAGAGTCTGGTAAGTAAGTTGGTAAAGGTAAATCCTTCTCTCTACCTTGAGGTATGAAGTTTTGAGCATCATTTATTCTATATATTATGGGTAAAGAATCATTTGGCACTTCATCCTCCTCTAGTAGGTCAAACCCAAAAACTTTATTTGGACCAATATAATTAGAAGGTGCGGGAAGATTAACTATAAAATCTCTTGGAAAGAGATTATCCTCATTCAGAGGAATAAAAATATTTGCAAATGGAGTAGCAGTGTAACCAACATATCCACTTTTATCAAATAAGCGTAATATATCCCTTATCAAGCCATTTATTTTTGTAGCTCTTTGTCCTGATGGATCTTCAAGCGTATTGATGGAAGCATTGTCAGCTTCATCGTCGATCAGTAAAAGAGTTTTATCTCTGATTACCTTCCTGCCATCAGCAAGAGTAATAGCCTGTGATTGTAGCCACTGGAAAACCCTTCTTAACACTGTTTGATTTTTTTTAACAACTCCAATAATAGGTTCATTAGTTGCGAAAGAAAGTGTAACTTTCTTACTGAAGTCACCTGATTCATCACTTGAAGTTAATGAATGAACAGGAATCGTACTCCCTCCGATTCCTACCCCTATCTTATGACTTCCAGTGTTAAAGGCTCTTTGATATTGTGTATCAAATCCCAGAAAACTTTCATCTAACCTCAATTGTGTCTGACTTCTTAAATTATTATGAATTCCTGCTAATACTAAGATGAAATTAAAACCTGAATCTGCTGCTTTACAAACTAATCCTGTATAATTTGCTGTTTTCCCGGATTGTACCTGACCAACTACTAATCCTCTTTTATCAATAACAATTTTTCTTGTTGGATCAAATAGTCCATCTAATATTCTACTAGTCAAACGGTCTAGACTTGCTGTAATAGACGGGGAGAAGTTTTTTTCTGATTCAAGATAATCTCTGTAGCGCTTCCAGAACTGCCAGTTTATATTAGCTTCTTTTGATTTTACCCAAGGCTCATATTTTCTTTCTATAACTGTGAAATCGTCAATATGTACATTATAAATGGAATATACCTGATTGAATAGTTCTGTTCTATCCAACCCAGAAAAGCTAGGCATATGTAAAACTTCATTTATAGCCTCTTCAATCTGAGTATGTGTTACTGAGCTTGTAGGAAGAAATATTTTTATAGCTTTAATCGCATTTTGTATCATATCTAGGTAAGGAGGTCAATATATTGAGGATATAAATTAAAAGGTTCAATATTTAAAATAATACTTTTAGCTTTTTCTTCAGAGTAATTTTTAAGTAACAATGAGCTGTACATTTGTTTCATTAAATTACGTACTGGTAAATCATCTGCAAATTCAAAAGGACTTCCCTGTATTTCTGGTTTTTCACTCTCTCTTATAGTTATTAAAGAAACAGGTACAGTTTCTTCGAGAAATCTCAGTAGTATGCTCAAATCAAATTTTTCTATACTACTTTTTTCTAATATTTCTTTAATAAAAGGATGATTACGGTTTATTTCATAAAATCGTTTACCATGTCTTAATTTCTCATTCCAAACTGTATGAAATTCACCACCAGCATATTTTCTTTGTAAAGTTTTCCCCTTATGTCTGTATACATCAACAGCCTGTGATCTTATAGAATTTGCAATTTGTCTTAATTGACTTCTGGTTCCATAAGGTGGACGAGCAATGGATTTCTTAATATCAATCTGCCACTCTTTATCAAGACTATTTGATAAATCAATCTGTATACGAGCTAGTTTATAATGTTCTTCCTTACGAAACATCCCTAACCAGTCACCAGCTACAAGAAGGCGTTCATTTCTATATATATAAAAACCTTGCTGGCTATTCCAGCCATGTGGCCCTTCTGCTTTTTTATAGGTTTCTTCTGAAATTTTTGATTTATGTGGAAGAACAAATCCTTTTATAGTTACTTGTCCATTAGACAAAGTTTCGTCAGGAAATGGCTGTAAGCCCTTTTCTCCTAATAAAAAAGGGTTCCAGGCCTCAATTTCTCGTTGTTGAAAAAGGAATTTAATTTTATGCTGTTCAATAAATCTATGGAAAACCATTGCAATATGCTTCTTGACTGTTTCCATAGATTCGAGAAATTTACTTAAAGTTTCTTGATTATCAGCAGATACACCCTTCAATATACGATCAATCTGTTGCCATACAACAAGGGTGCCAGAAGAAGTACTCTCTATCTGTTTGATAAACCTCTCGCCTGGTAAGTATTTAATGAGCTTCCATCTGCCTGTTTGATTAACATAATCTAAGTCCCAGGTCCAGAAAACAGAAGCGAAATCCTTTTTTCGAGAAATTACAGTTAAATGTCTGCATTGAGAAAAAGAGGCAGTTTTAAGACCAAGCCCAAATCTTCCTAAGTCTTTAGGACTTCTTTCTTCTAAGGGATTTTTACTTCCTGGACGTAATGCTTGAATGAGTTCTTCATTAGTCATTCCAGTTCCATCATCTCGGATGGTAAGAAATGTCTTGTCACCGTTCCATTCAAAGTCAATCCAGATATTTTTTGCGTGAGCTGAAATTGAATTATCAATAATATCTGCAATAGCTGTTTCAAGATTATACCCAATTGCCCGGAAAGTCTCAATCATTGAACTTGCTTCTGGTTCAGCGTCAGCAGTTTCATATTGAAGATATTCTTTTTCCTCCATTTTTTAGTTCACAGTGTTAAAAATTACTCTAATTACTACATATTTTGAATCTGATGTTTGATAAATAGATAATGTAAAAGTGCATAACCAGTATTAACACTTAACGCATTACCAGCCTGTTTATAAAGTTGGTGTTCGCTTACCCCTGCATCTAAAGCATTTTTATAGAATAACTCATCAAAACCTTGCAGGTTTAATGCTTCTTTGGGAGTAAGTTTTCTGACAGGTGTTTTGAATAAAATCTCCTTAGGTGTTTCTTTATGTGAAACTCCATTAATTATATAATCATCCGAGTAATAATTATCCTGACATGCCCTATGCATTTTCACCATTGTGGCCGTTAATGTTCTGGCTATGTCTAAATCTATCTGTGATTTTCCTTTGTAATTTTTTGAGCCATCTGCAAGTATAGTATGTTTTATCTTCTCAGATAGATAGTATTTCTTATCTACATTCTTATCCAGAATATCTAATACATTATTAAATAATAATAATGATTGCTTCTCTATTTCCTGGAAGTTTTCCACAATAGCTTCTTCTGTCAGATTAATATCTAAAGGTATTCTACTACATATTATAAAAATCCTACTCCTCCTTTGCGGAAGGCCAAACTTCTGACTATTAAGAATTACTGTCTTAGTAAAATCATATCCATTTGTTCTGAAGAAACTCATTATATGATTTAAGGTCTCTCCATTATTATGTTTTATTATATGTCTTACATTTTCAAGGACGATAAACTGAGGTTGTTTGATTCTCAGGATTTCCTCAACACTGAATAAGACCGAACCTCTTTTATCTTGAAAGCCAAGTTTTTTACCAACTAAACTGAATGCCTGACAGGGAAACCCCCCAATCATCAGATCAAAATCTGGCAAATTTCTTATATTTTCTTCATCATCGACAAATTCATTAATATCATTCATCCTAACTTCACCATTTAAGGAGAAATTTGCAGAATAGGTTTTAACTGCATGAGAATCAATTTCCGAAAAAGCAATACATTGATTTTCTAGCTGATAATCTTCCTCCAGGCTTTCTATTGCCTTCCTGAAACCACCAATACCTGCGAAAAGCTCAATATATCTCATTTATAATATTTCATTATTTCTTTACCAATAATTTCTGCAAGCTTTACTGGAACAGCATTACCTATCTGGTGATACCAGTCATTAGGATTACCACGGAAAAAGTAATCATCCGGAAATGTCTGAATTCTTGCTGCTTCCCGTGGGCTTATCCCTCTTGCCTGAGTTGGATGTATATATGAATTGCAATCCATTCTCATATGAGAGGTTATCGTTTTACTAATCTTATCCTGTTCTAACTTAAAGTACTTATCCCTGAATACATTATCTCTGGATTTATAGGGCATTAAGTCCCTTATACTATCATGCATAGAATTGCCCCCTTCCGGCAGTTTTCTGAAAATTTCTATATCTCTGGTCTGATTGTATCGAGACTTATGATTGAATATGTAATCGCTTTGATAATTGTTATTAATCTGGCTGATAAATTCATTCTTCATGAAAGGATACTTCGTAATCATATATCCATTTTCCTCACCTTCATAATGTACTTGTCTTTCAAATGGATTGTTTCCTATTGCGGGTAAACCAAAAAGCGCATCCTTCAGCACATACCTTTTAGATGATTTCTGTACATTTATATACATCTCCAGTTGCAAATTGCTATAACCTACTTTATTGCCAATTAAAAAATATCTTTCACGATTTTGAGGAATTCCAAAGTCTTTAGCATTAAGTATAAGTCCAGAGTATATATAATTAATACCTGTTATATCAGTAATATCTTTCTCTATTTCTGTCACCTTTTTTTTCATTCCCGGAACATTTTCCATAATGAAAAAATCAGGCTTTATAAATTTCAGCAAAAGAATAAAGTCCTTGTAAAGAACATTGCGAGGGTCATCTAATAATGGTTGACGATTAGCCATAGAAAAACCCTGACATGGTGGTCCCCCTGAAACCAGTTTTATATCCTTAAAAAATGACTGGTATAAATCAAAATCCTTAATTAGGTCTTGTATATCTCCTGCATAATACCTTTCCAAAGGCAGGCTATGATTAAAATAATGTGTTTCAATAGCAGATAAATAATGATCGTTAATAAAAGCTGGTTCAAATCCAGCATTTATCAATCCTTGGCTTAATCCACCTGCCCCAGAGAAGAAATCCGCAAAAAGAGGTTTATTACCACTACTCTCTTTTCTTGTCTCTGGTAAATACTTTTTCAATAAAAAATGGTCTCTAAGTCCCGATTGCCTTATTGTATAGTAGAGATTATTTATATCCTTAAAAGTTTTGTCAGATAGCAAGGGCTTAAATATTACATCAACAGCCAGTTCGTCACTTTCTAACAATTGTATACCTTCAAGTGTAAATATCTTTTCAATTTCTTTTGAGAGTTCAGTAATTTTAATTTCGAATTTATTCCTGAAGAATCTATAGTAAAAATCCAGCATTTTAGTTTGCAATCTTATCAAAACTCAAAAACACATTAATATTTTGTCATTTCAACCTTTTAGGCTTTCTTTTAATTAATGACAAGTTTTTATAAGAGCAAAAACTCTCCTATTATAGAGGCTAATTTAAATATTAGTAATTTTAAGAGCTAAACAATGCAAAATTATATTTACTTTTCTTGAAATTTTACAAATATTTAAAAAATAAGTTATAAAAACAAGATAAATTTATTATTCGGCATATAATTTTACTACTAATTTGTCATAGTTTCCAGAAGTAAGAATAAATTATCAAGTCTTTGTCAATTAATTAAGTTATACATACTTAAAAATCAAAAATGAAACCTGAACAAAGATTATGGACAAGAGAGGAATTAATTTTAGTAATGAATCTTTACTGTAAACTACCGTTTGGCAGATTACACAGATTAAATCCGGAAGTGATTAATCTCGCCAAACTGTTAAACAGAACATCAGGTGCTGTTGCCTATAAACTCGTTAACTTTGCAAGTTTTGATCCAACGTTGAAAGCCAGAGGAATCAATGGTGCTTCAAATGCCAGTAATCTCGATAAGCGAATCTGGGATGAATTTTTCAATAACTGGGATATCCTACCTTTTGAGAGTGAAAGGCTACTGGCTGAATTTTCGAATACTACAGTTGAAGATTTAAATCATATATCTGAAAATGAAATATTCAGAGAGGGTCTAACTAAAGAACAAATGGTGAAAATCAGAGTCAATCAACGATTTTTCAGAACTTTAATTCTTGCCTCCTATAACTCTACTTGTTGTATTACCGGTATTAAACAACCGGAATTATTGATAGCCTCTCATATAAAGCCCTGGAGTACAGATGAGAAAAACAGATTAAATCCACAAAATGGTATTGCCATCAATGCTCTTCATGACAGAGCTTTTGAAACCGGATTAATAACAATTACTCCTGAGTATAAAATTAAGGTTTCTTCTGTTTTATTTGACCGAAAAGAATCCGGATTAAATGAAGATTACTTTTTGAAATACCATAATCAAGGCATAATACTACCTTCAAAGTTTTTACCGGACAGGCAGTTCCTGGAATATCATAATGAATCAAGATTCAGAAAGTAATTGGTGGCAGAGATAAGTTAATCTAACATCTACTTTCTTTAATTTGTTTTTTTATAATTTCGACACCTTTTTCTTTTGTCATTATATTACCAAATTCCATTAAACTCTGTCTATCTTCATATATGCCATTCCTATCATTCCAGGACAACCAGGAAATAACTTCTTCTCTTGACACATCATTAAAGAAATTATCCAAAATTCCATTAGGTGCATCTACAAGATTTTGAAAATTCAGATTATATTTATCAAATGTTCTCATTCTACTGTTTATTTACTTTGAACGTACTAATATATGGATAAAGCCTTATAAATCATTACTTAACTGGTAAGTAAATCCATATTTACCAAGATAAATTACTCACTACTCTGAATATTCTATAAATAAAATAACCCAAACTCAGTATCTATTAGTATAAATACCTTGTTTAGGTTATATAATTAATCTTCCATTACTGCACTAACTCAATTTTACTTGCTGTAATATTATTGAAAAATCTATCTCCAACCTTTCTTGATTTCAGAATTACATCAACCAATACTTCATTTCCTGCATAGATATTCGGATTGTTCACTTTTTCGTTCCACACTTCAACCACAATAGATTTAGGGTATTGCCCACTTTCATACTCAAGCAAGAACTCTACTTTTTTGCTGGGCTTGTCATTGATTTTCATTTCCATAACCGGAAATACTTGCTCTATTTTACCTGTAAACTGCATATAAATAAATTATTTGGCCCAGCAATATTGTTCTATATTATTTATCGCCGGGCAGTATTGTTAAAAATTATCACCCATCCTTGTCAGTCCTATAAAAAGTTGTCTAACCAATCCTCAATATCAGACATATTGAGGCTACACAAGCCACCTAAGTAAAGTTAGAACTACATAATCTTTTTCAAAGTGGGGTATTTTAAGAGATACTAAACCCCATTTAGTATTCTCAAAACATTTTAGGAAAATGCAACCAAACTGACTTTATCAAATAGAAGTTTCTTTTCATCTTACATTTGCTACACTCTCTACACTAAATTAAAGCAGAGGTGTAGGTTGTGTAGCAGATGTAATTTCTAAGACAACTTTTTTCTTTGCATAAACTACATTGCCTTGATTTTTCCTTTCAAATTCAAACCCAATGTTCTTTAATCTCTCACTAAAGCTCCTAATGTTACAAACTCTATAGCCAGAAGCATTACAGAATTCTCTATAAGCAGTATACATATCTTTAAGGGCAGTATATTGACTCACACAACTTTCATAATTGTGATCATCTATAAACATTCTCACACTATCAGATTGAAGTTTATAGGATTCTAACTGTTTCTCAATAGCATCACATTTTGAAAGGGCTTTCTGAGTTAAAAGTCTATTTAATCCTTCTAAGACCCAATTAAAAACTCCGGACATCTCCTTGTCAATAATTTTTTTAGCAAGTTCTTTATCTTGTTCTCCCTCTGGAATTGTAACATCAAAGGGTATAATCAAGAATCTTCTGAAAAAAGCATTTGTCTGCTCAATATCTCTTGGGAGGTCATTACAATTAAAAATCAGCTTCGCATAATCTGTAATTATAAATGGTTCTCCATAGGGTAGTCTTGCTTCAATTGGCTCTCCAGATGCTAATTGTTTGAACACATCAGTACTTAGTTTATTATTGATTTCGCTTGCATAATTGACTAATTTATTAGCAATTTTTGCTCTATAATACCCATTTTCGTTAGTCAAATTCTGGAGAGAGAAGTTGCTTACATTTTCTTTCCCCAGGAGAGCATTAACAATTTCGAATAGAACAGATTTGCCATTTGCACCACCTCCAAAAAGCATAAGTACTTTTTCTAATTTTAAGGTCTGTGCCTTAACGAAAAGATAACCAATATACTCAGCTAAAACCATTTGACGTTCAACATCTGGTAACACCCTGTCAAGGTACTTAGTAAATAATGTAGCCTTAGATTGTGGGTCATAATT
>CALRLN020000090.1:0-13700 GCA_943368675.1 Chitinophaga pinensis
ATGACAGGGGTTTTTCTGAACGTCTCTACCAACGAAGACACCAGTTTTCCGGCTTTTCTTGAGCAGGCGTTTAACAGTATTGTTTTTCTGGACCTGTGGACCGCCGTTATTAAAGCTGTATCTTATGGCTTTACGATTGGTGTCGTGGGTTGTTATAAAGGTTACAACGCAAGTAATGGTACTTTAGGAGTAGGTAAAGCCGCTAACGCATCGGTAGTAATGTCGATGTTCCTGATATTTATTGAAGAAGTATTTATAGTGCAGGTAACTAACTGGTTTAGATAGATTGTAATTAATTGCGAATTAGCGAATGATGAATTAGCGAATACTCGAATTAAACGGACAAGGTATAGGATAAAATGCGGCAAAAGTAACTTCCCTATTTATTCACTAATTCATCATTCGCCATTCACGATTAAGAAAATCACTCAATAGAGAGATATGAACAAAGTAATAGAAATAGAACATCTACATAAGGCATTTGGCGACAGGAAAGTTTTGATTGATGCCAGTCTGGATGTATATGAGAGTGAAAACATGGTGGTACTCGGTCGGTCCGGAACCGGAAAATCGGTTTTGATTAAAATCATTGCCGGGCTTCTGCCAGCCGATAAAGGAAGTGTAAAAGTGCTCGGCCAGGAGGTTACAAAGCTGAATAAAAAAGAAATGAACGAACTACGCCTGAAAATAGGCTTTTCGTTTCAGAATAGCGCCTTATATGATAGTATGACAGTAAGGCAGAACCTTGAATTTCCGTTGGTTCGGAATGTGCGTAACATGAGCCGTGGAGAAATCAACAAGGCGGTTCATGGCGTATTAGAATCAGTAGGCTTATTAAGCTCTATTGACCAGATGCCGTCAGAATTATCAGGCGGACAGAAGAAGCGCATTGGTATTGCCCGTACGCTTATCATGAATCCGAAGATTATGTTGTATGATGAGCCTACGGCAGGTCTTGATCCTATTACGTGTATTGAAATAAACCAGTTGATTAACGAGGTAAAGGAAAACTACAAAACGACTTCTATTATCATTACACATGACTTGACTTGCGCCAAAGAAACCGGTGACCGGATAGCAATATTATTTGACGGCAACTTTAAGTTTCAGGGAACATTTGAGGAAGTGTTCAGGAATCCTGACCCAAGAATTAAAAATTTTTACGATTACAATTTCATAGAAAATCAAAAGAAATAGGTATATGGCGACCCCGGAATCTTCACAAAAAATAGCGGCCAAAGTTGGTTTATTTATTTTAATAGGTGTTATTATATTGGCAGCTGGTATTCTGACACTCGGAACCATGCGTAAAACTTTCATTACACGTATTGATGCTACCGCTACGTTCAACAGTGTTAATGGGCTTACCAAGGGTAATAACGTATGGTTTGCCGGTGTAAAGGTAGGCACAGTACAGGAGATAGCCTTTACGCCTGACTCAAAGGTGAGGGTGCTCTTCAGTATCGAAGACAAATCTCAGCCTTTTATCAAACAGGATGCGACCGTAAGGGTAAGCTCTGACGGTCTGATTGGTAACCCTATCATTCTGATTTCGGGTGGCTCACCTAAAGCCCCGATGATAGCCAGCGGGCATCATTTCAGGGCCGAAGCAGACGTTACCCAGCAGGAGATGCTTTCTACGTTGCAAGCCAACAACAAAAATATTCTCGATATTACCAACGACCTGAAAGGGATAATGGCCGATATCCGTTCCGGTCAGGGTTCTATCGGTAAACTCATGAAAGATGAAGCTATCTACGCTAATCTATCAAAGAGTATGTCAACCGTTGAATCAGCTACCAGAGATTTGAAGAAAGGCGCTACCAACCTGGCCATACTGTCTGATAAACTAGGGGCAGAGGGCAATTTTATTAATTCGATAGCTACCGATAAAGAGATTTATCCGAATATTAAAAGCACGGTGGCATCGCTACAGAATACATCGCAGACATTAAAGGAGACTTCAGTTTCGGCTAAGCAAATGGTTAATAACCTTGAGCAAACCACCAACAATTTGGTGAATAACCCGAAAAGCCCCGTAGGTGTATTGCTTCATGACGAAAAAGCCGCAAACAACATCAGAGAAACCATCAGTAACCTGGAAAGCAGCAGTGCGAAATTAGACCAGAATCTTGAGGCTTTGAAACATAATTTCCTGTTCAGAAGATATTTCAGAAAACAGGCTAAAGAAGAGGAGAAGAAGAAGGAAGAAGAAAGCGAGAAATTACAATCGGCTACGCCAAAGCAATGATATAAAAAAGAGGGTGCTGAAACTTTTTCCGCACCCTCTTTCAAAAATCCTTATTCCAGGCTTGTTAACTCGCCCTTATAAAATCCTTTAACAGCTTTTCCGTTTTCGTCAGTACCATCCAGCGTTAATTCATAGATACTACCATTCTTTTTTACGGTAAGTTTTCCGACGTCCAGCGTAGCTTCATCATCACTGTCTAAAGTGGTCAGGTCACCATTTATTATTACACCCCCATAAAAGGTGTTCGCTTTACCTTCGTCGTTTATATCAGCAGTATACTCTCCGGCATCTAATCCTTTGCTGCCTTTTTTCATATAAATATATAAAATGGCGCCGGTCAGTTTTCCATCAACTGAGTCAAAGTCTCCGTTCACATATTTTAGTTTCAATGCAGACGTGGCAAGAACCAGACTGAGTTCTTCTATACCTGCGTTATCATCAATTTCCGAAGACCAGAGTCCCTGAGTTAAATCATAAGTTTTACCATTGTAGCTCATTTGGCTGGCAGGCGTAATGTCTTCATTTTTTTTGTCACAACTGAGTGTTAATAGTCCAGCAATAAAAATCACTAACAGTTTGATAATTGTTTTGTGCATAATTGTTAAAATTTAAAATAGTTGATATTTAGTTAAAACCAGTCAAACATATTATAAAATATCGGATTAAAAAAGAATTAAATTTCTTGCTTGTTAAATGGTACGTATTAAGAAATTAAAAAAAAACAGAAAAGTGAACCCTCATTTTTTCTGGAAGTGAATTTTTTTTACTTATTTCGCACCAGGATAAGACCATTTGTCTTTTTCGCTGAAAAACTAAAAAAGTAACAAACTGCTGAATTGTATTATGTTTCTTACATTATTTTACCTTTTTTTCTTCGAGGTCAGGCATGTACCAACCAAAATGCTTGCATTGCCAGAAAATAACGTCAGATTAACTTTTCTTTTCGCTAAAGAAGGTAGAAACTTCGTTAATGGAGTTTTTTTTACTGCTCTCAAAAAGCCGACTTCATCTTATCTGAGTCAGCGTTTATATGCTGATAAATCGCACCAGATCCAAACCGGTATTGCTTCATGATTTAATCTGCCATCCTTACAGATTATCATGGCTCTGCATACCATTAACACAACAGCATGAAGTTGTTGATTCTGATGCGAATTAACATACTTCTGCACATAAACTGATTGCAAAACTTTCCAGGCTGTCTGCCAGACGGCAGTGGATGGCGTATGCCCTTATGTATATTTTTAATCATTAAAAACAATTAATTACTGCTTTATGAAAAAACTTTTTATTCTTGCTTTTATCTTATCATTTTCTGCCAGCTATGCGCAGAAAGTCGACCTGGATAAATTTCACTTCAAAGTCAGTTATCAACGCCTGCCTAAAGAATTTGTGCCTTTAGAAAAACGTACCTATGGCGCACGCGTTGTTGTGGGCGGTGCCTTACGTTCATACACTGACGAAAATATCGTTTATGACAAAATCAGAATAGATGGTTGGAAAAAAGTAGAATCGAGCCCAACCGTAGGCATTGAAATGAATTTAGATGATTTTGCGTATAGAGGTTCCAGCATAAAATCAGAAACGAGCGAACAAAAAGACAAAGACGGCAAAGTAACTTCAAGAACTACCAGCTATTGGGTAGAAGCAGGTTATGATGCCAGAGGCATTTGTCGTGTAAAAGGCCCTCTTACGCCAAAACCACTAACTGAAAAGGAGCAACAGGAATTAAAGAAAAAAGAAGAAGCTAAAACTAATAACCGTTTTCTGGCTAATGTAAATGTCAACAAAGAACCAGAAGTAACCGGGGGTTATAATATCGGTCTGGGTATTTCTGATACTTATACTACTGGTAAAAACACCAGTTCATCAGTCGTAAGTAAAGAGTTTGAAGGCAAAAGAGAAGCAATTTATTCGGAAAAATTAAGAGGTTTTGTCGATGGCTCAATCAATAGAGTAAATAGCAGTCTGAATTTCACTTATGGATTTACTCCGATTGAAACTGATGATTACCTGTGGATATTGAACTCAAAAGATCACCCTGAATACCAGACCCAACAAGAGGCCATTCAGGCAGTGAAAGAATTGTTTAAAACCATGAAAGCCGATCAGCCGATTACTGACCTGGAAAACAATCTGGCCCCGCTTATTGACTACCTGCAATCTTTGAAAACCAAGTATAAAGGCGACGATAAACGCAATAGAAAACTTCGTTACTCGGCGTATTACAACCTGTCAACAATTTACTATTACCTGGATAAACCTGAAAAAGCAAGAGAAGAGGCTGAAGGTTTAATCAAAAATGAATTTGACGAAAAAGACGGTGAGAAACTGGTTGAATATGCCAACATACTGGCTGATGCTATGAAACTAGCCAAAACCAATACCAGACATAACCTGGGTTTACAATAAATAATAATGTCATTAATTGCGAATTAGCGAATGGCGAATTAGCGAATAGGATCTATTTATTCACTAATTCACGATTAATCACTCAATCACAAAATAGATTTTACATGAAAAAACAATTAATACTTATTCTGCTGATTCTTACTGCCGTTGCAGGATATTCTCAGAAAAGAGATGAGAAAAAAATAAATATGAGAGGGCCGGTAGCACCTGTTGACCTCAATTATGCCAATTACAAAAGCTACACCCTGAAACTGAACGTACCCACTACTTTTGAAGCAATCGTTAAAAATAGCGGTGGTGCATATAGCCCGTCTCAATGGGCAGAGGACATGGCCATTTATGGTCTGAAAAATGAGATTGATGGCGACTTCAGGATTACTTATAATGTAACAAAATACGAGTTTCTTGACTCAAAAAGTATCTCACGTTCTCCGGCATTTGTTATGGGTATTGAGGCCAATGTTGAAGTAAAAGACAAAGAAGGTAAAATCATTTATCAACGCTTTCAGTCGCCAAAAGTAAATACTTTTATCGTTGATAGCGATGTAAGACCCTATCAGGTTATCTATAGTGTTCTTTATACTACTTATCAGGAACTAATCAACGACTTTACTTTATACTACTTATATGGCCCTGTATTAAAAGCACAATATGTAGACCTGAAGTTGCCCAAGAAAACCGATCTGACAGACTTCAATCTTTCTACGCAGGTTTTCCCATCTATTAGTGGTGTAAGCCGTGACCAATGGCCCAACCTGTTTGGTGAAGCCCAGAAATACTGGGAAACATTGCTGAAATATCAGGTAAAAGATGATGATGATACAAAAGACGTAAGAATGGCTGCTGCCTATAACCTTGCTTTTTCGCATCTTCTGTTGGGCAATATGCCGCAAACCGAAAAATACGCTGCCCTGGTAAAAGAAAACGACCGTAAGTTTTTAGGCTCAACACTTAACTATAACGCATTGATGGATAACATCAAGGCAGTAAAAGAGTATACTACCGAATCAAAAGAAGCTAAAAATATTAGTCCGATTGCGGCCACTCCGGTTTTGCCTGAATACAAAAAAGCAGCCGATGTTTTCAGATATGTTTTGTTAGAAGGTGAACTACTTGACCAGAAGGGCGAGAAGTTTACAGGTAAAATAAAACTGATGAACGATAACCCACCTGTGAAGGACTATAGAAGAAGTGAAGGCGGAGCCGTAACACTCGGCGGGATTATCAGTGCCTTCAAAACAGATAATAGTACCGTGTATATCGAAATAGAAGGCGTAAAAAAACCAGTGAAAAGAAAAATTGATGACATTGCCCATATCAAAACAAAAGACGGAAAAACCTATAAAGTAGGTGTGGTGGGTGATGTACTTCAGGATAGTGATCGCTATGCACTGATGGAAGAAGTAAAGATTCATCCGCGATTATCGGTTTATAATGAAGTGTTTCCGCAAAGCGACTGGGCACTAAAAAAACCGAAAGATGAAAAATATTATCAGATACCAGCATTGACTGCCAAAAAATCGTTGAAATCGTATTTCACCGATTGCCCGGCTATGCAGAAAAGAATTGATACAGGTGAGTTTAACTCTGTAACAGGCCAGAATTACATCAATATTTTTGAAGCTTATCTTGCTGCCTGTGTAAAGAAGTAAGGGTGGCGTTATATCACCAAAAAAGAAGAGAACCTTTCCGGGGTTCTCTTCTTTTTGATATAAACTAAAAGCCTCTTACAATACCGTTTTAATCTTCAATTCATCCATTTGTTTCTGGTCAATGGTAGATGGGGAATCAATCATCATATCACGACCTGAATTGTTTTTCGGGAAGGCAATGAAGTCGCGGATGGAATCGGCGCCGCCGAAGATTGAACAAAGGCGGTCGAAGCCAAAGGCGATACCTGCATGAGGTGGGGCACCAAACTCGAAGGCATCCATCAGGAAGCCGAATTGTTTTTTGGCTTCTTCTTCTGTGAATCCTAAGATACCAAACATTTTTTGTTGCAATGGGCGTTGGAAGATACGCACAGACCCCCCTCCTACTTCTGTTCCGTTAATGACCATGTCATAGGCATTGGCTCTTACGCTGCCCAGGTCTCCGGTATCCAATAGCGGAATATCTTCGGGTTTCGGACTCGTGAACGGGTGGTGCATGGCAAACCAGCGGTTTTCTTCTTCGCCGTATTCGAGCAAGGGGAAGTCAAGCACCCATAAGGCTTTAAATTCGTCAGGATTACGCAAGCCCAGACGGCTGCCCATTTCCAGACGCAGGTCATTCAATTGTTTGCGTGCCTTATTGGCTTCTCCGGCAAGAATCAATATCAGGTCGCCGGGTTTTGCTTCAAATTTATCGGCAATTTGTTTCAGCGCTGCTTCATCAAAGAATTTATCAAATGACGACTTCAAGGTGCCATCAGCATTGTATCTGATATAAGCCAAGCCTTTTGCCCCAACCTGCGGGCGTTTTACCCACTCGGTAATCTCGTCTATTTGCTTACGGGTATATTCTGCGCAACCTGTGGCATTGATACCTACTACGAGTTCGGCGGAATCAAATACTACGAAGTCTTTGCCTTTTACCACATCGTTCAGCTCAACAAACTGCATACCGAAGCGGGTATCGGGCTTATCAGAGCCATATAAACGCATGGCATCGGCATAGGTCATGCGGGGTACCTCGGGCATATCTATGTTTTTTACTGTTTTGAACAGGTGGCGAATGAGGCCCTCAAACATTTGCAGAATGTCTTCCTGCTTCACAAAAGACATCTCGCAGTCTATCTGTGTAAATTCAGGTTGGCGGTCAGCACGTAAGTCTTCATCACGGAAGCATTTTACTATCTGATAATAACGGTCGAAGCCCGATACCATCAATAATTGCTTGAATGTCTGCGGCGATTGCGGTAAAGCATAAAACTCACCCGGATTCATGCGGCTCGGTACCACAAAGTCTCTGGCGCCTTCCGGCGTAGATTTAATCAAAACCGGGGTTTCTACCTCAATAAAGTCTTGACCGTCGAGATAATTGCGGGTTTGTTGTGCCATTTTGTGGCGCAACTGCAAGTTCTGACGCACGGCACTACGGCGCAGGTCGAGATAACGGTATTTCATACGAATGTCATCGCCGCCGTCGGTTTCATCCTGAATAAGAAATGGGGGTAATTTGGCAGGATTTAATATTTCTAAAGCAGTAACTTTAATTTCAATATCACCAGTGGCAATTTTATCATTTTTCGATACACGCTCAATAACTTCGCCTGATGCCTGAATCACAAATTCACGGCTTAATGTACGGGCTAAAGCAATTACGGCAGTATCGCTGCTATTTTCATTTAATATCAATTGTGTAATACCGTAGCGGTCGCGAAGGTCGATATATATAATACCGCCTTTATCACGAACAACTTGTACCCACCCGCATAAGGTAACTGTCTGATTAATATCTGCGATTCGTAATTGTCCGCAGGTATGAGTTCTTAACATTAGGTCTAAAGAATTATGTTGAGCAATTTTTTTGCAAAAGTAAGCATTTTAAAGCAAAGCGTTGATGGCTTTTCTAAAAATACCCGATTTCGGGTAAAACTTACTATTGGTTTGCGGAGCCTGGTAGACATCAGATTTATGCTCAGGAAGGTTTTCAATCTGCTGAGGCAGTATTTTCAAACTCTACTGAACCAGTTTCAGGCATAAAAAATCTGCATTCTTTACAAGGAGGGGTAAAGGATAAGAGCCACACTTAGTAAACAGAATTTTACTTACTGCGTGGTGAATAGGGAAAACCTTTTGAAGTTTTTAGCAAAGCAAAAAATAACAAGCAGAGCTACAAAATGAGTAGCTCTTAATCTTAACTGACTCGTTATGCTTTACATCAGCATAAAATCAACTCGGTCTGTTCGGCGATTTTCTTGTTTTCGTATTTTATGCGATTCCTGACTACAATACATGCCTCAAAATACTCTCTGGCTTCATAGAATTGCAGTAGTTCGAAGAGTTCTTCCATATCCAGGCCGGACAGGAATCTACTTAGATCGTCGAGTGAAAGACTCAATAATAGTTTCTGGCTGGGTAATGTGAGAGCATTACCAACATTTTGTGGGTAAGAGGTTGACATTAATTTGGGATGGTTATAATATATAAACGTAACTTAAAGCACCTGTAAAATGTTTTAAAGTATCGGCTCGGGTATATCAATACTTAAAACAATTTTCTTAAACCTCAGCCCTTTCTACCACTCCGTTTACAATATCAAAAAAGCGACTCAGTTCTTTTTCTCTGCCTCTCAGCCAAACCATTCGCATTTCTGATCTGGCGTTGATGCCCGATAATTCAATATGCTTCACATTCATGTTCTGCCCGCTCAGGGCAGACCTGGGTTCTATCGAAACCCCCACCCCTGCTTCTACCAGACGCAACACTGTATTGGTATTGCCCGACTGATACGCTACTTTGGGTATAAAACCATAGGTCTGGCATAGCGCTTCTATGCTCTCAACATAGCCGGAACTTTCGCTACGTGAAGGTAATATAAAGTTTTCATTTGCCAACTGAGCAAGCGAATGAAAATTTTCGGTATTTAACCAATGATTCTGCGGCAATAGTATCACAAAATTCTCGGCATATAGGGTTCGTGCATTGATTTCTTTGGGCACAATCATATTGGGTCCAAACCCAACATCAATAGTCCGGTTAAGCAAAGCATTGATTTCATAGACATTGGTTGACTCTATGAGTACGGTTTGCATAGAGGGTATTTCCTGCTGAATCCTGGCCAGTATTGCCGGTAATAAAAACTGCATGGAAGAACTCGAATGAGCAATGCGAATCTCGCCGCCCTCGCCTCTGTGCACCTGTGCTGTACGCAGGCAAACCCTTTCGAAATCTTCTAAAATCCGTTTCGATTCGTCTCTGAAATAGACTCCTGCCTCGGTTAATTCCACCTTTCTTTTATGTCGGTTAAAAAGAAGCACGCCTAGTTCTTCTTCCATCTGCATAATCTGCCGGCTTAAGGCAGGCTGTGCAATATAGATAGCCTCTGCTGTTTTACGGTAATTAAGTTTCTCAGTAAGTTTTAAAAAGTGCTCTATAGTTTTTAAATCCATACTTAAAATCAATGGCTGCGATTATGATTGAGAACCTGTTTAATCTTGAACCTGTTTAAACTTATTCCTTTGGCCTACGAATGTCTAGTTTTCACTCATATTTCGTCCAATTATTTCGTCCGTAGCTCTGCTACGCACTCAATAATTAGTCTCATCTGAGCAAAAACTAGTTCATTCCCGTCAATAAATTAAAAGTTTAAACAGGTTCCTTATTTGCGGTTCGCTGCTGCGATTTGGATTAAAATGGTATAATCTGATCAATAAATAAAAAGTTTAAACAGATACTGATACAAAAATAGCATCAATTAATCAAAATTAAGTATTTTTTGTTATCAAAATTAAATATTTGTTTTGCGTTTGTAAATTTTGTTAATCAACATCACAAATGCCCTTATCTATCGATTCAAATATCGTTTTAGCAGACAATACACAGATTGTTCAGGCTGACTTATCACACGTGGCTGCAGTAGCTGAAGTTTTTGATGCTTACCGCCAGTATTATGGTCAGCCATCAGCTATTGAGGGAGCGAAGCGGTTTCTGGAAGAAAGGATAGTGAACAAAGAATCGGTTATTTTTCTGGCATTAGAAGGCGACCAGCCGTTGGGGTTCACGCAGTTATACCCCATGTTTTCGTCGGTTTCGATGCATCGGTCGTGGACACTCAATGATTTGTTTGTAAAAGAGGCTATCAGAAGCAAGGGGGTAGGCAAGGCGCTCCTGGTCACTGCGCAGAATTTTATTAAACAACAAGGCCACAAGGGCTTATTGCTGGAAACCACACCCGACAATACCAAAGCCCAGAGTTTATATGAGCGGTTGGGCTGGGTACGTGAGCAAAACCATTATTATTTCTGGCAGGCTTGAGTTCTGGCAATACCTTCAAAAACTCACCCAATAAATTGGGTGTCTAATTAAACAAAGGAATAGTTTACTTTCCAATGCGGACTTAAGTCCGCGTGCACTGATAAATCATCCATTGTCATTAAGGAAAAATAAAATATACTTATGAAATCTTCCCTACAAAATGCTTTTTCACCGGATTATTTCCGCCAGCACGCACATAGCCTGGTTGATATAATGGCTGACTATCTTGAATGGGCGCAAAGCGGTTCGCTGGAAACGGTGATTCCGTATCAAGACCCGGAAGAAAGTCTGGCTTTCTGGCAGGACGATTATGAACAAGGGCAAGGTGATATAGTTGATTTTTTTACCAAAACCATTCAGTATTCTACGCATCTGCATCACCCCCGATATATGGGGCATCAGGTTACTCCCCCTGTGCCTGTGGCTGCTCTGGCCGGTTTGCTGACAGGTATGCTCAACAATGGTATGGCTGTGTATGAAATGGGGCTGGTTTCAAACCCGCTAGAACGTATCCTTTCGGAGTTATTAGCCAAAAAAATTGGATTCGATACCCATGCGAGTGGTTTGCTTACCTCGGGGGGTACATTAGCCAATCTTACGGCATTGTTGGCTGCAAGAGCAGCCAGAACGGATGTATGGGAAGAGGGAAACAACGCGAAACTGGCTGTGATGGTATCAGAAGAAGCGCATTATTGTATTGACCGTGCGGCGCGTATTATGGGCATGGGCAGCGAAGGGATTATTAAAGTACCAACCAATGAGCGTTTCCAGCTCAGAACCGATTTACTGGAACAATATTATCAGGAAGCTACCGACAAGGGCTTGCGGGTAATAGCCATTATCGGAAGTGCCTGCTCTACCTCTACCGGAAGCTACGATGACCTGGAAGCTATTGCGGCTTTTGCCCGAAAACATGAACTCTGGTTTCATGCTGATGGTGCACATGGTGGGGCTGTGGTTTTTTCTGATAAATATAAGCCTCTGGTGAAAGGTCTGGATCTGGCCGATTCGGTGGTGATAGACTGGCATAAAATGCTGATGGCCCCCGCTTTGATTACAGCCGTGATATTTAAACGGAATGATGACGCTTTCAAGACTTTTCAGCAGAAAGCGCAGTATTTATGGGCGAACCAACATTCTAAAGACTGGTTTAATTCGGGCAAACGAACTTTTGAATGTACCAAGCTGATGATGAGTGTAAAGGTATATGCCATACTGAAAGCACATGGCGAGCAGATTTTTACGGATAATGTGGAGTATTTGTATGATTTAGGAAAAACGTTTGCCTCGCTCATCAAAGCCCGCCCGAATTTCGAACTAGCACTTGAGCCGGAAAGCAATATTGTCTGTTTCCGCCTGAAAACTACATCCGGTTCATTGAACGAATTTAATGCCGGTATCAGAAAGAAATTATTAGAGGAAGGGAAATTCTATATTGTACAAACTACCCTGGCGGATAAACTGTATCTGCGGGTATCATTGATGAATCCGCTTACTACGGAGGCTGATTTGATTGCTTTGTTGGATGAGGTGGAGAGGCTGGACGCAATTGTCTGTTCTTAAATTATCCAAAAAGCGCTATCTTCGCCCCTTTTAAAGCATACAAGGGTGCCGAAATCTTATTTCCAATTCAAGCAATTCTTTATTCATCAGGATAGATGTGCCATGAAAGTATGCACAGATGCCTGTATTCTGGGTGCCTATGCAGATACGACAAATGCCCGGAGAGTGTTGGACATCGGCACAGGTACAGGGCTGTTGTCGCTCATGCTGGCACAAAGAAGCAATGCACTTATTGATGCCGTAGAAATAGATGATGCCGCCTATGGACAGGCACAAACTAATATAGCCGAAAGCCCTTTTGCTGATAGGGTTAGCCTTTATCATCAATCTATTCAGTCTTTTAGTCATCAATACCGTGCCAATCCTCCCTATGATTTGATTATCTCTAATCCGCCGTTTTATCAGCATTCCCTACAATCGCCTGACTGGCAAACCAATAAAGCCTTACACGCAGCTACCTTGACTTTTGATGAGTTGGTTGAAGCAGTTATCTGTCTTTTAAGCCCTGATGGCAGGTTTACTGTTCTTCTTCCACCCTTTGAAGCGCAGCAATTAACAGAAGCGGCTCAGAAAAAAGCCTTATATTTGTCAGAAAAATTGCTGATACAACATGATCCTCAGAAGGCCGTGTTCAGGCACATTCTCAGCTTTGGCAAAAAGCCTGTATCAGTACAGCAGGAATATACGTTAGTGATTCATGAAACGCATTCCAACACGTACTCTGATAAATTCCGGCGGCTGTTGAGCGATTATTACACGATTTTTTAGAACTTTGCCTTTAATGAACCAAGCACTTCAAATATCGGTCGTTATACCATTATATAACGAAGCAGAATCTTTACCGGAACTCCACGACTGGATTGTGAGGGTGATGCAGGAACATCAATTCTCTTACGAAATTTTATTTGTTGATGATGGCAGCGATGATGGCTCGTGGGAAGTCATTCAGAACCTTGCCCATAAAAACCCTAAAGTGAGGGGGTTTAAATTTGTGCGCAATTACGGCAAAACTGCGGCTTTGCAAACGGCCTTTGTGCAGGCAAAGGGCCAGGTAGTGATAACAATGGATGCAGACCTGCAAGACAGCCCCGACGAGATTCCTGAACTGTACAGGATGGTGACTGAAGAGGGTTATGACCTGGTATCCGGCTGGAAAAAGAAACGCTACGACCCTCTCACGAAGACGATTCCTACCAAACTTTTCAATGGGGTTTCGCGTTGGGTGTCGGGGGTATATCTGCATGATTTTAATTGCGGGCTGAAAGCCTATCAATCGAGAGTAACAAAGAATATCACGATTTATGGCGAAATGCATCGTAATATACCTATCATAGCCAAATGGAACGGGTTTAAAAAGATTGGCGAAAAAGTAGTACAGCACAGACCGCGTAAGTATGGCAGCACCAAATTTGGTCTTGAACGCTTTATTTTCGGTTTTCTTGATTTACTGACTGTTGCGTTTGTGAACAAGTTCGGCCGCAGACCCATGCATTTTTTTGGTACTATGGGTGTAC
>CALRLN020000091.1:0-13621 GCA_943368675.1 Chitinophaga pinensis
ACAGTTAGCGTAGGTGGCCTGGGTGGAAACCCATACCGTGATGGTTCTTATGAATATTACCTGAGTGAGCCAATCCGTAAAAACGATTTAAAAGGCGTAGGACCATTTATTTTTGCCAGCGTAGAAATGGAAATTGCTAATGAGAATGCGCCTGGTAAAGGCAAAGTAGTAGCAGTTGATGGGCATTTCAATAATGAGTTCAGAAAAGACCTGAATGGCAATCAGGAGAACTTCCATTACACCTGGGACGACCGAATGCACTCGGGTTTCTGGGTTTGGGGTACAATCTTCAATGAATTAGGTGCAAGAACAACTACTATTAAAGCTGCTTCTACTGCCGAAAATCTAAAGGATGTAAACGTATACATTATTGTTGACCCCGATACAAAAAAAGAGACTGCCAGGCCTAATTTTATACAGGCAGACGACATCAAAAACATCAGCAGTTGGGTAAAAAACGGCGGTGTACTGGTAATGATGGCAAATGATACCTCCAACTGCGAACATAAAAACTTTAACCTCCTTGCCAAAGAATTCGGGATACAATTCCTCCCTAAAAACATCAATATGGTGCAAGGCACACAATGGGAACAGGGCCGCCTTGATATACCGGCTAAGAATCCTGTCTTTAAAAACACCCAAGCCGTTTATATCAAAGAGCTATCCCCACTTGCCCTTAGCGGTAAGGCAAAATCGATATTAAGCGATAAAGGTGAAGTAATTATTGCCACTGTTAAAATAGGCAAAGGAACAGTTTTTGCCGTAGGTGACCCCTGGCTATATAATGAATATACTGATGGCCGACGTATCCCGATTGTCTATCAGAATTTCAGTGCTGCCAAAGATTTGGCTACATGGCTTTTGCAACAAATCCCCGGAAAATAATCTATCCTCTGATTTTACATTTTTTAATAAAAAGCCGACTTAAGTCGGCTTATACATACAAAATAAGACCTTTGTTATCTTAGCCACCGAATTCATTCGGCGAGCCATAAATGGTTCTAATGATTTACATTCCTTTTCGTCAAAATAGTATTAAAAAAAGAAAAATTAGGGCAGAAGAAATTAATTGAAACTAAATAGTTTTGCTGAACCAATATTTAAAAGATTATCAAGAAACCGCGTAAGGATTTTCACTCCTTTGCGAAATCTTAAAACTTAGCCTTTAGAGAGCATGAAACCGTTTTTAGACGAAGATTTTTTGTTGCAAACCAAAACTGCCCGCACACTCTACCACGAGTTTGCGAAAGATATGCCCATCATTGATTATCATAATCACTTACCACCTGACCAGATACTGGAAGATAAAGTGTTTAAAAATATCACTGAAATATGGCTGTATGGTGACCACTATAAATGGCGTGCCATGCGCACAAATGGAATCAATGAAAAATATTGTACAGGCGATGCCTCAGACTACGAGAAATTTGAGAAGTGGGCAGAGACAGTACCTTATACCATGCGCAACCCTTTGTATCATTGGACACACCTTGAATTACAGCGCTATTTCGATATAAAAGAAACTTTAAGCCCGCAAACTGCTCAAAAGATTTACGACATCAGTTCAGAGAAAATCAATTCTCCTGATTTTTCTGTCAGGAATCTTCTTCGCAAAATGAATGTCAAAGTGGTCTGTACAACCGACGACCCATTAGATTCGTTGGAATACCATCAGAAACTAAGAGAAGCAGGTGATTTTGAGATAAAAATGCTACCTGCATTCAGACCGGATAAGTTTATATTAATTGACAATCCTAATTTCGCCGCTCATATTCAGAAACTGGGAGTGATTGTCAATTTTGAAATACAATCATTTGAGGATTTGCTGAAAGCACTACGCCAGAGAGCAGACTTTTTTGCCTCGCAAGGCGGACAAATATCTGACCACGGCTTAGAGCAAATCTATGCGGCCGATTTTACGCCTGAATCAGCCAATAGTGCCTTCAAAAATGCTATTGCAGGCAAAATACTTTCAGAAGCAGAAGCATTGACTTTTAAATCGGCTATTTTACACGAATTAGGTAAAATGTATTCCGAATTGGGATGGACTCAACAATTTCACTTGGGAGCGCTGCGCAATAATAACAAGCGTGCCATGCGCCTGCTAGGACCAGATACAGGTTGGGATTCTATCGGCGACTGGTCTCAGGCTGCTGCTTTATCCAAATTCTTAGGCAAACTTGATGAATACGATCAGTTAGCCAAAACCATTATTTATAATCTCAACCCAAGAGATAATGAGTTAATTGCCACAATGGTCGGTAATTTCAATGATGGCTCAATGGTTGGGAAAGTACAATTCGGCTCGGGTTGGTGGTTCCTTGACCAGAAAGATGGCATGGAACGGCAAATCAATGCACTATCCAACATGGGGCTTCTGAGCCGGTTTATCGGTATGCTTACAGACTCCCGTAGCTTTTTGTCATTCCCTCGCCACGAGTATTTCCGCCGGATTCTTTGCAATATTTATGGTAATGACATTGAAAACGGTGAATTACCGAATGATGTACCATGGATTGGCGAAACCATACAGAACATTTGCTATAATAATGCAAAAAACTACTTCGGCTGGTAATTGAATTTAATGAAGCGTATTATCCTCTTTTTTTGCCTGATTACTTGTCACGTATCGGCTCAAGTATCTACTACCAAGCCCTGGGCTTACTGGTGGTGGATGGGCAGTGCTGTTACCAAAGACGGCATCAGACAAAATTTACAGGAATATGCCAAAGCGGGCTTCGGCGGTATGCACATCATCCCGATTTATGGAGTAAAAGGAGAAGAAAGTAAGTTCCTGCCATTCCTATCCAAAGAATGGCTTGATATGCTTGATTTTACTTTGCAGGAAGCCAGGAAAAACAATTTAGGCATTGACCTTACTCTAGGCACCGGATGGCCTTTTGGTGGTAAAAATGTTTCTGTGCAAGATGCTGCCCAGGCCTTCAAAGTTATTGAAAAAGATGGGGAATATACGCTTACTTTTGCGCCAACCAATCAGAAAGTAAAAAGAGCAGCACCCGGCGGAGAAGGATTAGTAGTTGACCCATTTAATAAGGCGGCCATAATCCATTATCTTCAGACATTTAAAGATGCTTTCGGACAAAAGAAATATCCTGTCCGTGCCTTTTATAATGATTCCTATGAGGCTTATGGGGCCAACTGGACTGCCAATTTCTTCAAACGATTTAAAGAATTAAGAGGTTATGATTTGCAGGCACACCTGGATGTATTAGCCAAAGAAAAAGCAGAAACACAAAGAGAAAAACTCATCTGGGGAGATTATAACGAAACACTTTCAGATATTCTTAGAGAAGACTTTACCAAAACATGGGTAGGCTGGTCAAAGCAACAAGGCAAAATTACCCGTAACGAAGCCCATGGTTCGCCCGCCAATATTTTGGATTTATATGCGATTGCTGATATTCCTGAAACTGAATTCTTCGGAAGCAAGCCTTATGACATTCCTCTTTCACGAATTGATCCTGATTATGAGGAAAAACGCTTTGGGGTGCCGGATGCCCTGGTTTTAAAACTGGCATCGTCCGTATCCAACGTTATGGGTAAAAAACTGGTGAGTTCAGAAACAGCTACCTGGCTAGGCAATCATTTTAAAGTATCGCTTTCACAAGTCAAACCTATTATTGATGAGTCATTTATAGGTGGTGTCAATCATATTTTCTATCATGGTGTCCCCTATTCGCCGCCCAATGAGCCCTTTCCCGGGTGGCTATTTTATGCCTCCACCAATTTCAATCAGCAAAGCCATTTCTGGGAGTACCTGCCCGAATTAAATCATTATGTTGCCCGTTGTCAGGAAAAATTACAAAACAGCAAGCCTGATAATGATATTCTGATGTATTTCCCCATCACAGATCTATGGCAGTCGGTTGGCAATAAAGCAAAAACGCACGCCATAGACGTTCATGCTATCATGAAAGACGGCATGTTGCATTCAGCATTTGGTGATGCCTGCAAAGAACTAATCAGTCACGGCTACAGCTTCGATTTTATCTCAGATTTACAGCTAAAAAACGCACGTATTGCCAGTAAACAATTGATTACACAAGGCAAACAGGCTTATAAAGCTATTGTGGTGCCTCCTATACAATACCTTCCGGTTGAGACGCTGGCTTATTTAGATAAATGCAGAAGCGCAGGGATACCCGTATTTTTTCTCAATCATTTACCTGTGTCAACAACAGGATTCTATAATTGGGATATACATCAGAAGCAATTTGAGCAATTATTGACAAAATTTAATACTTCAATCAGTACAAATATCATTGAGAGCTTAAAAGCGGCAAAAATCAGACAGGAGACACTTGCTGAATCAGGTTTATCATTTATCCGTAAGAAAAATGCAAATGGTACTCTTTACTTTGTCAGCAACTTAGGCAATAAATTTAAAGAGGGTAATATCCAACTGGCAAGCTCAGCTCAGGCAATCAGAATATCTGATCCCCTTCATCAGAAAAATACGTGGGTATCAGTCAAAAAAATAAACAATAATCTGATAGAAATACCTTTAGCACTTTCGGGCGGAGAAAGTGTGTTTATCGAAACTTTCAATCAAAAGCCTGCAAATATTAAAATCAATCCTGCGAAAAAGGCTGGAAGCACTATTGCCCTGAAAGGAGTCTGGAAAGTGGATTTTATAAAAGGAGAACCTTTCATCCCTCATTCATTTCAGACAGACAGCCTTCAATCGTGGGTAAATCTAAGTGATTCAACGGCGCAATATTTTAGTGGCACTGCGCATTACGAATTACAATTCAGTCTGGATAAAAATCAAATAAAAAATGGCTGGATTGATTTAGGAGATGTAAGAGAGATGGCAATAGTAAAATTAAATGGCAAGGATTTAGGCAAATACTGGTCTTTGCCGTTCAGAGTTCCATTTACAGCCGATATATTAAGCACCACCAATAAATTAGAAATTGAAGTAACCAACCTGTCAGCCAACAGAATTAGGTATTTAGACAAAACAGGAGTAAATTGGAAAAAATTTTATGACACCAATATGGTGGACATACGTTATCAACCCTTTAATGCCGCTAAATGGCAACCTGTACTATCAGGTCTGCTTGGCACTGTAAAATTAGTTTTTGAAGAATAAATCCATCACCGAAAGGCCTCATCTCCTTTCCCGAACCTAATCTTTTTAACCCTATTACTATGGAAAAAATCGGAAAGTATCGTTGGACTATCTGTAGCCTTCTTTTTATGGCCACAACTATAAACTACCTCGATCGAAATGTCATCAGTTATTTAAAACCTTATCTCGCAGAGGCATTCAACTGGTCACCTGAGCAGGAGGCTAACGACTATTCTAATATTGAATTAGCCTTTAAATTTGCCTACGCTTTCGGGATGTTTTTTGCTGGTGGTTTTGTTGATAAATTCGGAACAAAATTAGGTTATGCAATCGCTACTGGTCTTTGGAGTGTAGCAGCGGTTGCCCATGCTTTTTGTACAGGAACGCTGGGCTTTATTTTTGCCCGTATTTTTTTAGGCGTAACTGAAGCAGGAAACTTCCCTGCCGCCATCAAATCTGTAGCAGAATGGTTCCCTCAGAAAGAAAGAGCTTTAGCCGCAGGTTTTTTTAATTCCGGTACTAACATCGGAGCTATTATAGTTCCATTATCGGTTCCACTTATTGCTGAATACTGGGGTTGGCAATGGGCATTCGTTCTAACCGGGGTTGTTGGTTTTATCTGGCTTATTTTATGGTTTATTTACTATGAAGTACCCGAAAAACAAAAACGCTTATCAAAGGCTGAGTACGATTATATTCAGTCAGATAAAGCAGAGCCTGTTTCACAGGAAAGCGTTCCGTGGTCAAAGCTTTTAACGTTCCGTCAGACATGGGCATTTGCCATAGGCAAGTTTTTAACTGACCCTGTGTGGTGGTTTTATCTTTTCTGGTTACCCGACTTCCTGATGAAAGAATATGGGCTTTCTAAAACCGAAGTGGCAGTACCATCAGCTTTAGTATATATTATCGGAAGTATCGGAAGTATAGCCGGAGGGTGGCTGCCTATGAGCCTGATTAATAAAAAATGGCCTGCTTTCAAGGCTCGTAAGACCAGTATGCTTATTTATGCTTTTGCCGTATTGCCTGTATTATTTTCGCAATATTTAGGTGCTATCAATATGTGGCTGGCAGTATTAGTGATTGGTATTGCAGCCTCTGCTCATCAGGCCTGGAGTGCTAATATCTTTACTACAGTATCTGATATGTTTCCTAAAAAAGCTACAGCATCGGTTACGGGTATCGGAGGGATGTTCGGTGGTTTAGGCGGTATACTCCTTACAGCATTAGTACAGAAGAGAATGTTTGTGTATTATACAGAAATCAATCAGATACAGACCGGATACTTTATCATGTTTTGTATTTGTGGTGGTGCCTATTTATTAGCCTGGCTTATTATGCACTTTCTGGTACCAAATATGAAAAAGGTAGATTTGTAATACTTGTTCAGCAACCTATTCTGATATTCAACCAAAATAAAGATTTATCATGAAAAAATTAGTTGTAGTAGGTCTATTCCTATGTATTGCTCAATTCTCTTTCGGACAAGATGGGAAATCCATTTATGGAGAAAATGTAAAGGCAACTATTGAAGATTTAGAAAAAAAACGCTTTGCCGCACAGGTAGCCAAAGATGCTGACTATCTGAATAAAATCTTTGCAGATGATCTGATATATGTACATTCAAGCGGAAAAAAGGATAACAAAGAAACCTATATTGCTTCGGTGCTGAATGGTGGTAGTGTATATTCAAAAATTGATATAGAGGAAATCAGCGTAAGAACCTACAATAAAGAGCAAACGGCAGTAGTCAATGGAACAGTTCTTATTACCCAACCACCTGTTAACGACAAACCTGTTCTTCTGCATTTGCGGTACCTGGTTGTTTATACCAAAGACCCTAAAAAAGGCTGGAAGTTAAACTCGTGGCAATCTTCGAAATTGCCTAATTGATTTTTTTATTCTAAGCAAAATTAATCACGGTTTTACTACTTTCTAAGTTTTAAGAAAGTAGTAAAACTTTTCTTATTAATCAGAACACCCTTATTTCACTTTAAATTCGATGAAAAAATCAGCTTCTGTGTCAGGCTTCTTTATACTTTTTTTACTGACTGGAGTTCATGCACAGATACCACAGGTATTAACACAAGCTAAAACACCTGAAGAGGTAGGATTTTCGAGTGAAAGGCTTAAAAAACTGGATGCCCATTTTCAGGAGATTGTAGATAAAGGTATTGCGCCTAATGTCGTTACACTAGTGGCTCGTAAAGGTAAAATAGTACATGAAAAAGCCTTTGGGTATAGTAACCTGGAGAGCAAAACTCCGCTAAAAAAAGACGATATTTTCAGAATTGCCTCGCAATCAAAACTTATTACCACGGTTGGTCTAATGATGCTATTTGAAGAAGGGAAATTCTTTTTAGATGAACCTATTTCAAAATATATTCCTTCCTTTAAAAACCCTAAGGTGCTGATTAGTTATGATGAGAAAGACCGTAGCAAATATATTACGCGTCCGGCCAAATCAGGTATTACTATCCGCCAGTTATTGAGCCATTCAGCAGGTATGCCTTATGAGCACCCTTTGCAGGATTTGCCTGAGTATAAAGTGCCTTTCTTCTGTTCGGTTGAGAATGATAACCTAAAGGATGTAGTAGACAAGATTGCTGCCCGCCCTCTTCTTTCAGACCCCGGCACACAGTTTACTTACGGTCTGAATACCGATGTAATAGGTCGTTTGATTGAAGTCCTTTCGGGTATGCCTTTTGATGAATACCTACGCAAAAAAATACTAACTCCTTTAGGCATGAACGATACCTATTTTTATCTGCCCGCTGATAAAGCCAATCGTTTAGTTGAACTATATTCCAAAGGAACAACCGAAGATAAACTGACTTTGCATACAAATGAAACTTATAGAAAGTTTGCGATAAGTGGACAAAAAACTTATTTCTCCGGTGGTGCAGGTTTGGTAAGCACAATTCAGGATTATGCCAGAATCTGCCAGTTCATGTTAAACAAAGGAGAGTTTAATGGCAAAAGACTATTAAGCAGAAGTACAGTAGATTTGATGTCGCGAAACCAGATAGGAGAAAGTTTTGTATGGGACAGACACGATAAATTCGGCCTTGGTCTTCAGATTATCACGCCTGAATCACATTATGGCGATAATGCTACTCCCGGCTCGCTTACCTGGGGAGGAATGTATTGCTCTGAATATACGATTGACCCTGAAGAAGATCTCATTCTTCTGGTATTTACTAATGTTCACCCCTATGCACATTATTCTGATATTGTACGTAAATTCAGGATATTGGTTTATCAGGCACTTTTATAATTTCCGGATAAGCAAAGTCCTTTGAAACGATTTAGAAAATCGTTTTACAAAGTCCGATTTTCTGACGAACTTTGCCGGGGTAAGAAAACACTATTATTTCAATAAAAATGGCACATCCTTTAGAAGGAGTAGGTGTAGCTTTAATAACACCATTTGATGAACAGCACGAAGTAGATTTTGATGCTTACGGCAGACTGCTCGATTTTACAAGTACAGGCGGAGTAGATTATTTTGTTGTACAAGGTACCACAGGAGAGACTTCTACCACTACTGCCAGAGAAAAGGCTGACTTGCTAAAGTTTACTCGTGAGAATAACCCTAAAAACCTTCCCATTGTTTTTGGTTTAGGAGGAAATAACACCAGAGCGGTTTTAGAAACGATTAAAACTACTGATTTGGAAGGCGTTACTGCTATTCTATCAGTTTGCCCATATTATAATAAGCCCTCACAAGCAGGCTTAATTGCTCACTTTACGGCCATTGCAGATGCCTCTCCGGTGCCTGTTCTGTTATACAATGTTCCCGGACGTACTGTTATTCACTTACAGGTTCCGACAGTAGTTGAACTTGCCGCACACCCGAATATCATTGGCATAAAAGATGCAAGCAGTATTGAGAATGCCCTGGAGTTAGCAAAACGTTGCCCTGAAGACTTCCTGCTCTTATCTGGTGATGATAATCTGGTTACTACGTCGATCAGTATAGGTTTCAGAGGTGTAATATCAGTTATTGCCAATGGTTTCCCGAAAGAATTTGGTGAAATGACCTGGGCTGCGCTAAATGGCAATTTTGACAAAGCCGCTGAACTTCAGAAAAGATTCGTAGATTTTGACACTCTTCTTTATACAGAGTCTAACCCAGTAGGTATTAAAAAATGCCTTGAAATTAAGCATATCTGTAGTTCAGAAGTACGCCTGCCTCTGGTAAAAGCCTCTGATGCTTTAGGTGTGAAACTGGAAAAAGCCATGATTGCCGAAGGATTCTGGCAGTAAAAGACTCATATCTTATTCTTCTAAAGGTGGGTTAAGCTCACCTTTTTCTTTTTTATAAAAATACAGGGCATCTCTCACCGCAATATTAATCTCAAAACCGAGAATCAGAATCAGGGCAATGAGGTATAACCATACCATCAGGGCTATCAGTGTACCAATAGAGCCATATAGTTTGTTATACGAATTAAAATTAATTACATAAAAAGAAAAAAGGTTAGTAGCTATAATGCCAAGAAAAGAAGCAATAAATGCACCGAGATTAAAGAACTTTAGTTTTTTATGAACCGCAGGGGCAAAATAATAAATAACACAGATACCAAAAAAGAAAATCAGGAAAATACCCCCATAGCGCCCAATCTGAAATAAATAAAAGGTGAAGTTTTCACTCAATAAGCCCTTATCAAACAGGAAGTCAATGATTATTCTGCCAACGATTAATATGACAATTGCACAAACCATTACAATAATCAGTAATACAGTCAGAAAAAGAGCTATTAGTCTGGCTTTCAGGTAGTTACGCTTTTCTTTTACCTGAAGCGCCATATTGAAAGACCGCATCAGGGCCATCATGCCATTAGTGGCGGCAAAAACCGTAAAGAAAAACCCAAAAGACAGGATATCACTCCGTTTTCTACTCACAATTTCCTGAATAGTCATCGACATATTATCATAAATTCCACGCGGCATGGCATCACTCAGGAAGTCCATAATCAGGCGGTCAAGATGATTGATTGGTATAAACGGAATAAGAGTAAATAAGAAGATAACTCCGGGGAAAACTGCCAGCAAAAAGCTATAGGAAACAGAGGCTGCTCGCTGGTCAATATCAAAAGTTATAATTTTTTTCCAAAGAATACTCAACAAATGGTACAGTGAAACTGTTGTGTTCCATAGATAGATACTTTCGAGGAAGCGTTGTAGGCGTTTCAAATCAAAAACTAAATTTGTCTGGTTTACAAAAATACAAATTTACTTGGTTTAAAGATTCACAATATTGGTTTTCGTGAATTTTAGCGATATTGCAATACCATAAATTAAGAAAAATTAAGCTTGCGTATAGGCAATAAAAGTGCATATTTTTCCATTCTAGCTTTACATATTTTTTAAAAATAAAGATACTCTTATGCGATACAACATACTCTGGGCAGACGATGAGATTGATTTACTAAAACCATACATAATTTTTCTACAAGGCAAAGGTTATGACGTTACTCCCGTACCAAGCGGCGCCGATGCCATTGATAAAGTAGAAACCGAACGTTTCGATGTGGTTTTTTTGGATGAAATGATGCCTGGCATGACTGGGTTGGAAACGCTTTCGCAGATTAAAGTTCTCAAGCCCAATTTGCCAGTAGTAATGATTACGAAGTCTGAAGAGGAGCGAATCATGGAAGATGCCATCGGCTCAAATATTGCCGATTATCTGATTAAACCGCTTAACCCGAATCAGATTCTGCTTTCAGTAAAGAAGATTCTCGAAAATAAACGTCTTATTTCAGAAAAAACCAATCTGGGTTACCAACAGGATTTCCGGAATCTGGCTATGCAGTACAACGACCGCATCGGTCATCAGGAATGGGCTGAAATCTATAAAAAACTGATTTACTGGGAGCTTCAACTGGATAAATCAGAGGACAAAAGCATGGAAGAAGTTTTTGGAATGCAGAAATCAGAAGCAAACTCAAATTTCTGTAAGTTTATCGAAGAAAACTACGAAGACTGGCTTAATGACCCAAAAGTTGATAAGCCTTTACTGTCTCACCAATTAATGAAGAAAAAAGTTTTCCCTTTAGTGGAATCAAACTCCCCCCTCTTTTTTCTATTGATAGATAACCTGCGCTATGACCAATGGAAGATTCTGGAAGAAGTAATCAGTGGCTATTTCAACGTAGAAGAAGAGAGCGATTATTATGCCATTCTGCCTACGGCTACTTCTTATGCCCGTAATGCTATTTTCTCTGGTCTGATGCCTTCTGATATGGCAAAACAACATCCTGACCTCTGGGTAAATGATGAAGGAGAAAACGAAGATGCACTGAACAATAACGAGGCCGAATTTCTTAAACGCCAGATTGACAAAAGCCGTTTGAATATCAGTTTTTCTTACCACAAAATTCTGAACACTAATCAGGGAAAGAGCCTGGTTGATAACTTTAATAATTTATTGAAGAGCCAACTGATAGCTATAGTTTATAATTTTGTTGATATGCTTTCTCATGCCCGGACTGAAATGGGTATGATTAAAGAATTGGCACCTGATGAATCGGCCTACCGTTCCATTACCAGATCATGGATTGAACATTCGCCATTATTAGATTTACTAAAGAAAATCTCGGAGAAGAAAGGGCGATTGGTCATCACAACAGATCATGGGATGATTCGCGTGAAACACCCGAAGAGAATTGTTGGAGACAGGAATGTAAATACTAATTTACGCTATAAACAAGGTAAAAACCTGAATCTGGACGATAAAGACGACCATGTACTTGTAGTAAGAAGACCCGAGCTATTTATGTTGCCTAAACCCAACGTATCAACCGCCTACTTCTTTACGATGGAAGACTATTTCTTTGCTTATCCTAATAATTATAATCATTATGTAAGCCATTATAAAGATACGTTCCAGCATGGAGGTATTTCAATTGAAGAAATGATAGTTCCTTTTGCTTATCTTACTGCAAAATAGTAACAGAAATGAGATTCATAATTTGCTTATTTTTTTGTGCAAGTATTTTAGAGGCTGCTGCCCAGGAACAGCAGCCTCGATATATTGAAGATAAATTTTCCTATTTTCTGGCACTGAATCTGGGTAATGCAGTTGGAAAATACAGAACTGTACTGAAAGAGGGCGATAAAGCAGGCACCAAGTTTGGTTTGACGGGAGGAGTCCTGCTTAATCCGTATGGAAGAAAAAAGGCATCAACTGTATTTTATGGAGCCGAGCTGGGTTTTCAGGGAGACGGCCGTGATGATCTGACTACTGCTTTCAGTGGAGATTTCAGGGTCACCAATACTTCTTACTGGGCGAATGGTCTTGTGCGGTATCGGCCTATACTATGGAGTTCAAAAATTAATCCTTATGCAGATGCTTTTTTTGGAGGTAAATTTATCCAGACAACTCTGGTTGAACAATTAAATGAAGAAGACTCTGAAAATCTGAAGAGATGGACCAAAGTAACGCCTAACTATGGTCTGGGTATAGGTATTGGCATCAAATTATTTGGTAGCATGAAAAATAACTATCTTGATATTGGTGTCTATTATCAGCAGGCAGAGGCCACTAAAATTGTAAAACCTAATTCGGTAGAAATTGACAGCAACTTTGAGTTTAAAAGCAAACAGGTGTTAACAACTACTAATCAATGGGTCATTAAAATGGGGATTACCGGCTTCAACTGATGTTGATTAAATACTTTCGGATAAATCCTGCACTAAGCCTTTATCACAATACAATGTGCGGCTCGGGTAACGTTCTATTAATTCAAAATCATGGGTAGCCATCAGTACGGCTGTATTCGATTTCTCATTAATATCCTTAAACAATTTAAGGATTTCTACCGACATTTCAGGGTCAAGATTCCCTGTGGGTTCATCAGCCAGTAAAATCTGAGGTTGATTCAATAATGCACGGGCAATGCCTACCCTTTGTTGTTCACCACCTGATAACTGGTGAGGCATTTTTTCTAGAATATGCGATAAATTAACCAGGTTCAATACTTCACCTATTCTGACATGCATCTCTTCCTTGTCTTTCCAACCCATTGCGCGCAGATAAAACATCAGGTTTTTCTCAACATTTCTATCTCCCAATAATTGAAAATCCTGAAAAACTATTCCGATATTTCTTCTTAAATAAGGTATCTGAGAGCGTCTTAAAGCGTGAAGTTCGTATCCTGCAACAACACCAGTACCTTTTTCAAGCCAGAGGTCAGCATACAGTGTCTGTAAAACTGAAGATTTCCCACTACCCGTACGACCAATCAGATATACAAATTCGCCCTGATGAATAGTAAAATTAACTGCTGACAACACGAGTTGGTCACGTTGGTATATATAAGCATTTTGCAGAGAAATAACGGGTTCCATGTATCGGCTTTGATTATCTGTCAATATTATGCAGTTTTTATGATAAAACTGCATAATATTAACCAAAAAGGCTTACTTCTGATTTACTTTCGCATGGTCGGCCAGGAATTTTGCCAGACCACTGTCTGTTAATGGGTGATTTAATAGTGCCAGAATAGCTGAAAGCGGGCCCGT
>CALRLN020000092.1:0-13478 GCA_943368675.1 Chitinophaga pinensis
TGGCCCAGGCAAACCATTTACGTGTAAATTTGCTGGCATCATCCTTATCGAAAGACTCATGCATAAAACCTGTGCCTGCATGAATATTTTTCAGGAATTTTAATTGCGCCAGAATCTCCTTATCATTATCAGAGGTCATGGCACGCATAATAATGCTCATCGGCCATATCTGATTGATAAGGGTATGCGGACTACCGATACCTTCTGCGGCTTTGCCTTTAAAGAAATAAGGATTGCTATTACTCAATACAAAACGACGGGTATTCTGATAGATTGGGTCAGTAGCTTTTACGGCTCCTAAATAGGGTAAACTTAGTAAATTAGGTACGTTGGCATCGTCCTGTAACAAACAATTACCAAAACCATCTACTTCCATTGCATATATCTTACCATAAACCGGATGGCTGATAATGGCGTGCTTTTTAATAGCTGCTTCTACCTGATTGGCAAAGGCTATACACTCTTTTGCGAAAGCAGTATCCTTTATTACTTTCTCAGCTATTTCGGCTAACTGATGAAAAGAAACAACCGCAAACAGATTAGAAGGAATCAGAAATGGGTACAATGTAGCATCGTCAGATGGCCGGAAGATACTATGGATCAATCCGTTAGGTTTGGTATTATTACCGTAGCCATTGCCCGGCACTGTATCTGTTGACCAGGACGTAGTGCGTCCGAATCGGTATTTACCTCTATCGGTAAGACGTTGTTGCTCACGGCAGGTAGCAATAATCAATTTGGCTGCCTGCAACCATTTTTCATCAAAGACGCTTGTATCACCCGATGTTTTCCAGTAATGATACGCCAGCCGAACCGTATAGCAAAGCGAATCCAGTTCCCATTTACGTTCGTGCAGTTCGGGCTTCATATCTGTGTGGTCAGTCATCCATTCAGATTTCCCGGGCCCATCATTAAAGGCATTGGCATATGGGTCAATCAGAATACATTCTGTCTGGCGATTAATCACCCCGGCTATTAAATCTTTTAATCTCGGGTCTTGCTTGATTAAAGGCAGATAAGGCCATACCTGAGCGGAACTATCCCTCAACCACATGGCATGTATATCTCCTGTAATTACAAAAGTATCAGGTCTGCCATTCTTATTTTTAAAAATGACAGTAGTATCTAAAGTATTGGGGAAACAATTCTCAAACAACCACGCCAGTTCACCATCTTTTATAGAGGTCTTCATGCGTTGAATGGTGGCTTCAATGGCCGGGCTGCTGAAATTTCTTTTGTCGGGTGCAATTCTGACAGTCGGGAAATCAGCGGCAAATACAGGATTGCCTGCCATCAAACCGATTCCGGCAAGAGAAGTGGTTTTAAGAAAAGTTCTTCGGTTCAGACTTTGCATTGAAAAGAAAATATTAAGACGATTTATCTTTAATCAAGAATATAGTTTCAGGTAATCTTAAGCTGTCTTCAACAAGCTTTCAACTACATAAGTATGTACGCCATATATTTTGGCGTTTTCGCCTAATTGAGAAATCTCGATTCTTAAATCTTCTTTGAAGTCGGTGAGGCAGTACTTATTAATGGCGTGCTCAATCGGATTCACTATAAGTTTCTGCGCTTTTGAAAGAACACCATCTATTATAATAATCTGCGGATTGAACAAATGCACAGCTATCGAAAGCCCCTTGCCCAATTCCAGACCAATATTATGAATAATATCAATGGCAAAGGCATCCCCTTGCTGGGCTGCTTCAATTACCATTTCGAGATTAATATCTTCTATCCGGTCTTTATACTCACCCAATTTAGAAACTTTACCCTGGCGCAGGCCATCTTTTATATTCTTTAATAAAGATGAGGCCGACGTAATCGTATCCAGACAGCCCACTTTGCCACAAGTACAAAGTACGCCATCAGGGTTAACCTGTATATGCCCCAGTTCTCCGGCAAAACCGGAAGCGCCATCAAAAATTTCGCCGTTTACCACAATCCCCAAACCGATACCCCAGTCAACATTAATCGAAAGCACATGATGCTTGCCTTTGGCTAAACCGAATCGATATTCTCCAAAAGCAGTCGCCTTTGAGTCATTGATTACATAGGCCGGAAGTTTGAAATGCTCTTCAATCAGTTTACCAAGAGACTTGTTTTCGCTATTCAGGCTCTTATATGTATAGTTGATACCCGTATTTTTATTTACAAGACCGGGAATAGACACACCTAAAGCAATCAATTTTTTACCCTTGGTAATTTTCTGCTCAACTACATTATCAACAATAGCAAACAGGGTTTCCAGAAATGCAGGGTTATTCTTTAATTGCAAATCAAATACCTGCGTATAAATTACCTGATTTCTCAGATTCATAATAAACACCTTGGTATCATGTGTGTTGATGTCCAGCACCAGCACAAATTTTTCTTTTGAATTGATTCCGTAAATAGCAGGGCGGCGGCCTTGTTTTGATACACCAAAACCTGTTTCAACAATCCATTTTTCCTCTACTAATTCTTCTATAAGGGCGGTAATAGAAGGTATACTGATGTGTAATGAGTGAGAAAGCTCGGCAATGGTATTAGTTTCGTTGAAATACAGCTCAGATACAATTCCTTTTTTTTGCTTGTTTTTTTTGATGTCAATGACCGATTCTTTACTCGTCATTTCAATCTCATTATCGAGGGTAATTTCTGACATTGTTTTTTATAGTTAATAAGGTTAGGCTCATACTAGACATGCCAGAGCGAGCAATCTGAAAGGCATGCAAGCAGATGTCCGGTTTAGTTTAGGGCAAAATTTTAATAATCGTTTAGCAATTTATTAAAAAAAAGCCAAGACTATTAGTTGGAAAGCGTTTTTTTGCAAATCACGCCTAAATATCATACAAAATTTAATAACATATCCTATATTTTTAAAAAAATTTAATAATTAATTTTTATTAAATAATTTTTCTTTATGTTTGCAATCAAGTTTAATATTTTTTTAAAAAAAACATTATACAACCCTAATCTAAACAATACCTTATTTCGGACAACAGCTTTTATCCGCATTCTTAGATCCACGCCTTATAATAATCTTTATTTGCCTGTTCACCTCTGGCGTTCGTATCAGAATTGCAGAGTCTTATATTTAGTTATTAAGCAAGAATGTTTAACCTTAAATCGTCAAATTATCGCTAAAATACACAGAACATCACCTGGCTATAGAAGCAAAGTATATAGTAGGTAATTCTCATTGTTCATTGCTTCTGATTGTAATCAATCAGGATGCAGTTTTTACGATTTTTCTGTGTTTTGTTTGCCATTAACAGGCAGAAACAGAAAATCAATCAAGAATTTTAAAGCAATCATTTTTAACCTCAACTCAAATTATATGAGAAATTTTTTACCAAAGTTGGTGCTGATATTATTGATGGGCTTTAGCCTGCCGGTATTAGCCCAGACTATTACTGGTAAGGTAACCTCGAACGGAGAACCTATACCCGGCGTTTCGGTAACTATAAAAGGTACAACCACCGGAACAGTAACTGACCAGGATGGAAAGTATTCGTTGGGTGTGCCAAGCCTGAAAAGTACACTTGTTGTTTCGTTTATCGGTTTCGCCAGCCAGACTGTTGAAATAAATGGTCGTTCAATTGTTGATATCGACTTAGTAGAAGATACCAAACAATTGAATGAAGTTGTAGTAACAGCCCTGGGTATCAAGAGAGAATCAAAATCAATTGGTTACTCTGCCCAGAGAATCGCTTCTAAAGAATTGGTGCAGGCTGCTCCTCCTGATATTGCATCAGGTTTGATGGGGAAATCTGCGGGTTTGAATATTTCAGTACCTAATGGGGTACAGGGTGGTTCGCAAAGAATCGTTATCAGAGGTAACAACAGTATCCTGGGTACTAACCAGCCTTTGATAGTTATTGATGGTATTCAGGTACAAAACGACCCTGTGGGTGGTACACAAGGTAAAAGCAGCGATGTTACCAGCCCGAAAGACTGGGGTTCGTTCCTGAACTTTATTAATACTGACGAAGTAGAAGATATTACTGTATTGAAAGGTGCCAATGCGGCGGCTCTTTATGGTGCGCGTGGAGCGAACGGGGTCATTATGATTACCAGCAAAAAAGGTGGTAAAAGAGAAGGTTTTGGTTTAGACTATAATTTCTCATCATTATCAACTACTGCTTACCGTTATATGGACGTACAGAATGAGTATGGTTATGGCGGTGCTTCTGCCCTTTGGTCGGCTACTCAACCTTTCCCTACTGTTAATGGTCAACCACGTTATCCGGGTAACTATCCTTGGGATGCACAGGATGTAAACAACAATTACCGCAGCGGTGGTGCTATTCCAGGTGGTTATTCATCCTGGGATATTTTCAGCTGGTATGGTCCTGCTTCGTCATGGGGGCACAAATTAGATGGTACCGAAATAACCTGGTGGGATGGTGTAAAACGCAAATGGGAAGCACAACCGGATAACAGAAAAGCGTATTTCCAGACTGGTAATACCAATACGCACAATCTTTCGTTCAGTGGTGGTGGAGACTACGGTTCACTACGTGTAGGTTTAACAAGATTGGATAACAAAGCAATTATCCCTAACAGTAACTACGACCAGACCAACGTAAACATTGGTTCATCGTTGAATATCTCTAAAAAAGTAAAAGCTGAAATTACTGGTAGCTATACTAACTATAATCGTTTGAATACACCTGAGTCTGCTAACGATAACGGTTGGGCTAACTTCATGATTCACGGTATGTCACGCGATTATATTCCGTTAGAACTAGATACCTATAAAAACGCTGACGGAAGCAAAAACATCTTCGACCAGTCTTCTCCTTTCAAATATTATCCTTACAATAACAATGCGTTTAAGGATATGTTCTGGAAATTCTACGAAAACAACCAGAGATTATCACGTAATCAATTGTTAGGCTCTATCCGCTTATCGGCTGATGTTACCCCTTGGTTGAATCTGGCAGGACGTGCCTCTATCAACAACGCTACTACTGCTATTGAAAGTAAAAACACGCCAATTGATGTAGCTGGTATTCAGGGAGCATACGGTATGGAAAACATTGCCAATCAGGATCTGAACTTTGAAGCATTCACAACTTTGCATAAAGATGGTTTGTTTGGTTCTAAATTCAATGGAAGTTTATTAATTGGTAACTCTGCACTACGCAGCAGAAGCCACGGTGTAAATACATGGAACGCAGGTAATTTTGACGTACCGTTCAAATATTACCTGAACAACAATCTTGATAAAACCAAAATCACAACCGGTGAAACCCGTTATGATCTGAATTTGAACTCTTTGTTCGGTATCGCAGATTTATCATACAATAACTATTTGTTCCTACAATTGACAGGAAGAAATGACTGGTCTTCGACCCTGCCAATTGCTACATCCTCTTATTTCTTCCCATCAGGAAGCTTAAGTTTTGTGTTCACTGAAGCAATTGATGCGTTCAAAAATCAGAATTTCTTAAGCTATGGTAAATTGAAAGTATCACTAGCTGAAAGTGCTAACGGTGCAAACCCATACCAGACACAATATACTTATAATACGTCTACCATTACCAATACGATTAATGGAACTGCGGCTACTTCGTTCGGCGGTTTGCCTGTTCGTAGCTTGCAAACTACATTGCCTCCGGCTGGTTTATTACAACCACAAAGAAACAAGTCGTTTGAAATTGGTACTGAGTTAGGCTTCCTTGCAGGTAAACTAAGCATGGAATTAACTTATTATCAGACAAGAGCAACAAGTCAGATTTTAAGTTCTTCATTGGCTACTTCATCAGGAGCGACTGCGGTTACTTTCAACACAGGAGAGTTGGCTAATAAAGGTTTTGAGTTTATTGTAAGAGCTACGCCAATCAGCACAGGTTCTTTCAGATGGGATTTAGCCCTGAATGGTGCACATAACCAGAATAAAGTAATCTCATTGGCCGAAGGTATTGAGCGTTATCCATTGGCTGATCTTTGGGGAACTAACGGTGCCTTGATGTATGTAAAAGCAGGTGAGAACTATGGTACTATCTACGGTTATGATTATACTTATCTTAATGGTCAGAAAGTTGTAAAAAGAGTAGTTGATAAATCGACCGACAAAGTAGTTGGTACGCAATATGTAACTACTGCAGACCCTGTAGCAATCGGTAATACTACTCCGAAATTGACAGGTGGTTTGAGCAACACATTCCGCTATAAAAACTTCAGCTTATATGTATTGACTGACTTCAAATTAGGTGGTGATATTTACTCGGCTGATTATGGTGCTTCTGTGGGTCATGGTTTGTCACCAAGCACATTGGCTGAAAGAAATGGTGGTGGTTTACCATACACTTATCCTGATGGCAGCACAGCTAATCACGGTGTAATTTTAGAAGGTGTATTTGCAGATGGTTCAAAAAACACAGACGTAGTACACTATATGTATAAATATGCAGGTCAATACATGGGTTGGTCGAACGTAAAAATGCCAAGAAGCAACCTTGTTTTTGAAAACTCATGGGCAAAAGTACGTGAAGTAAATCTTACTTACTCTGTTCCGGCGGCTATTGTAAAACGTACCGGATTCTTACAAGGATTAGACGTATCGTTTGTAGGCCGTAACCTGTTCTATATATTCACAACCTTGCCTGACAGAATGAATCCGGAGGCTGTAAACGGTATTGGTAACGCACAAGGTTTCCAATGGTCGCAATATCCGGGTACTCGTGATTTAGGTTTCTCATTAAAAGCAAGGTTATAATTTATTAAACACAGAATCATGAAATATCTATCAAAAATATCTATCGTTGCCTTGCTGATTACCTCGGTATCATGTAAGAATGATTTTGAAGAAATCAATGCGCCCTGGGATAAACCCAATAGCGCCTCTACTCCCGAGATGTTCAATGCTGTGGTAAGTTCATTGCCATTAACTGCAGGAGAACAATCGGTAATGAATGCCTGGATATACCCTATTACACAGCAGGCGGCTATTACTTCTGGTTCATACCCTTACGATAACGCCAAAGGTGCTGTATGGGAAAACTACTACTACACATTGGCTAATGTACGCGTAATTGAAGACCGTATTGAGAAGAGTGCAAACCCTGCCTCAATGAGTAATATATCTGCAATGCTGAAAACTATTATGGCTTATAAGAGCTTCAAAGCAACCAATTACTTTGGTGCTATGCCTTATAAAGAAGCAGGTTATGCAGCTTTGGCGGCTACTAAAGGAACGGGAGTTTATAAAGCCAAATATAATACGCAACAGGAAATCTACACTGACATTTTAACTAACTTAAAATGGGCAGTTGATAACCTGAAAGCTGATGCATCGCAGGTTTCATTAGGTAACTACGAAACGCTTTTCAAAGGTGATGTGGCTATGTGGACTAAGTTTGCAAACAGTCTTCGTTTGTATATCGCAGCCACTATCTATGACAAAGACAAAACGCTGGCAACCACACATATCGCTGAAGCTTTAACCAAACCATTGTTAGCTGATACTGACAATATAGGTATCTGGCCTGCAGCTTTGAATCTTTCTTTACAATGGCGTGAGTGGTCGTTCTCTGCTAACTGCTATTTAAGAATGGGTTCGACTATGTGGCATTTGATGTCGGCCAATGATAACAAAGATGGCAGTGGTATTTTTGACCCTCGTGCTAAAATCTTCTATGAGCCAAACAATGCCGGAGAATGGGTAGCGTATCCACAAAACCCTGTATCAGGTGTAACCCCGACTGAAGGTGGTTTGCCTTACGATAAAAAACGTTATACAGCATGGAGCGATAAAGGAGCAAGCAACCTTTATTCACCAGTGAATCTTTATTTCGAGCAGGATTTAACCTCTATTCCTGAATTAATCCTGACAGCCGCACAAGTACGTTTTATCAAAGCCGAAATCTATAACAGAGGCATGGGTGTAACTGCCAATGCAGCAACAGCTAAGGCTGAATACGAAGCGGGTATCAAAGCGTCGGTTGATATGTGGAAAGGCATCGCGGTTAGCTCACCTGTCTGGACAGTGGCGAAACCGACTTCTTCTAAAGCAACTACAGCAGAAATGACTACTTTATTAGCTAACCCGGCGGTAGCTTATTCGGCTGACCCGGCTACAGCATTGAATCAGATTTATGCGCAGTTGTGGATTGACCAGTTCAGACAACCATTTGATGCCTGGACTTTGAAAAGAAGAACTGGGAATAAAACACCGATGTCGACTTCAAATACACAGTATTATACAGGCAATTTTGGCACCTATAGCCGTTTTGTGTATCCAGATGATGAAATCACCTACAATGCTGAAAACTTTAAGACAGCGGCAGGTGGAACGAATCTGAACACAACAAAATTGTGGATAGCACAATAATTTCCTGAAAGAAAACATTATATTTGAAAATATTTTAAAAAATATTAAGTAGAATTGTTTCATCATAGTTTTTCCAGAAAAGGCCCTCTCTTGAGGGCTTTTTTCTTGTTGTGGTGGCAGTAAATCGATATAGTTAAAGAAATATATATTAAGTTTATGATGCTGTTCTAAGAATTGCAAACTCATCGAATAAATATATGTTTAACTCAATGATGCTAACAGAAATAAAACATAGATTATGATTTTGCGAGATAGTAGATTCCCTATTAAAACTTTTATTATCTATACGATTGCATTTTCATTGATGCCTATTGTATTGATTAACTTCAAAAGCGGTCCATGTGCACCAAATTTAGATATGCTTTATTACGGCATTCTATTTTTAGGATCCCTAGGAATGTGTCTGTATTACATTGTTCGTTACATATTAAGCAAAGAGACTTATTTTCTGAACTTTATACTGCATATATTAGCTTTTCTCATCATACTTTTTTGGAAAGACCTGCCTTTTATATAAAACTCAGGATTCTTAGAGTCCGTTTGGCTAAATTTTAATTTAGTCAGTTTGTCAGCCGCTCTTAGAACGGCATTTTTATTTCGCTTTCTCAAAAAAAATTACCAGATTTAAATAACCATAGACGCCTGTTTTGTAGTTATATGATAAATAGTAAATTAAAGTAAGTTCGTCCATAACTCTTTAATACGATGAAAAAATCAAAACTTGTCTTACCATTAGTAGTCATTTTAGTAATAATTCTATTTTCATCCTGTGCATCACATGGGTATACTGTGCATAAGCACGGTTTCTTTTATGGAATTATTCATGGACTTGTTTTCCCTTTTGCACTCATTAGCAAATTATTTACTAATGAGTACGGTTTGTATGCAGTAAACAATACAGGTTTCTTCTATTGGCTAGGTTTTATAATAGGCATTTTTGGGCTTGGCGGAGGAGGGAGACGAGCTGCAAGAAGGTAATAGGATTGAGAAACCATTTCAAAATTTTCACTTTCTTCAAAAATTGCAGTTTGTCTATCAAGTTGTGTTATTAAAAAGATTTTTTTTCAATTGTCAAAATCCTGCCGACTTCCCTGCTTCAAACGCTCTGATATGACAGCCCGTAAATGTTCTTCATTTTCATCGCCCCATTGACCCAAAGCTGAAATAACAGGAATTAAGGTTTTGCCAAATTCGGTAAGACTATATTCTACTTTCGGAGGGACGACAGGATAAATTTTCCTTGTAACCAACTCATGTTCTTCCAATTCTTTCAGCTGAATATTTAAAACCCGCCTGGTAGCATCAGGTATTTTGCGTTGCAACTCACTCGGGCGTTTGTTACCTTCATTGATAAACCATAACAAACGGATTTTCCACTTACCATAGAGCACTTCGCCGATCAAATCAAGACCGCAATTCAGATTCGGTAAAATTTTTCTTTCATACATAAGACAAACTTAAACCTATGTTTCAAAATATGCAATAGGGGAAAAATTTATCCCTATCTGAATCGTTTTTCCGTAATTGTTTCATGTGCATATATGACTGAAATTTGTATAAAAAATAATCAATGAAACAGGATTTTAATTTCAACAATGAACTATCGGGCAAAATTGCTTTGGTAACAGGCGGGACAAAAGGTGCAGGAAAAGCTATTGCAGAACGGCTGGTAAAAGCAGGGGCAACTGTTATCATTACTGCAAGAAATGCACCTGAAGAAACGAATGAAAAGATACATTTTATTTCGGCCGATTTAAGTACATCAACAGGAACAACAAAAGTGGTTGGAGAAGTATTAGCAAACTATGGGACATTAGACATTTTAGTAAACAACCTGGGTGGTTCTGAAACCAAATCGGGTGGCTTTGCCATTTTGAGCGATGAAGAATGGGAAAATAGCATTCAAACTAATTTACTTGCCCCTGTTCGGTTAGACAGGGGATTCTTACCGCAAATGATTGCACATAAAACTGGTGTTATCATTCATATTGCCTCCATTCAGGGTAAGCTGCCTTTATATGATTCTACATTACCTTATGCAGCCGCAAAAGCAGGCTTAATCAACTACAGCAAAAGTTTGTCGAACGAAGTCGCATCAAAAGGTGTAAGAATTTTAACAGTTTCTCCGGGTTGGATAATGACAACGGCATCGGAAAGAATGATTGAACGCATCGCTGAAAGTTCAAACATCACAACTGAAGAAGCTAAACAAGGCGTAATGGATGCATTGGGTGGTATACCTTACGGCAGACCGGCATATCCCGAAGAAGTTGCCGAATTGGTGGGCTTTTTAGTGTCACCTAGAGCCAGTTATTTAACAGGAACAGAATTTATAATCGACGGCGGAACAATCCCGACCATTTAGTAATCTTAAAAATTTGAAAACAATGAACTTACCAGAAGTAGTTACCAGATTAATTGAAGCACAAAACAATTTCGACAGCACAGCTTATGCAAATTGTTTTAACGAAACAGCCGTAGTATTTGACGAAGGAAAAACGCACATCGGAAAAACAGCAATAAAAAAATGGATAGACAAGGCCAATAAAGAATATCAGGCTGTAATGAAACCTTTAGAATATTCAGAAACCGAACATACATTGAAAACTGAAGTTTCAGGAACGTTTCCCGGAAGTCCGATTGTAATGACTTATCACTATGAATTTGAAGATGGATTAATTCAATCGCTGAAAATCATCTGATATTAGTATGATAGCCGCTAATGGCTATCCGTAAAAGCAGGGCTGAAGTACAAACTTCAGCTTTTTAATGTCTGAAGTTGTCTGACATTATTGCTTAAATACGAAATGCTCAAATAAGGAGTAATTCTGTTTTGCGAACCAAAATAAAAAAGGTATTCGAGTCACTCATAAATAGTTTGATTTATTATTACTTTAAAAGAAAATTCACAACAAAAAAAGCTTTCAAAAAAGCCATCAGGTTTATTTCTGATGGCTTTTGCAATATATACGAATAAACCTTAGTTCAGAATCGGAAACTCTGCTTTTAATTCATCATCCAGCTTATCAGCCCAGTATTCAAAATCAGAAATAAATGTTGATAATTCGTTATAATCAATGCCTTTGATGTCTCTTTCAAAACTTGCCCATACTTTAGGTGAATTAGCGACCATTGAAAACTTGATTCCTAACTTAATATCGTTCAGTTCGAGCAAGCGACGATAAAATGCCATCGGATTTGTCAAGGGTAATTCCATTATCGGACAAAAAACGCGTAAAAAATCCCGGCGTGTACCATTCGCAAAGTTCAATTTCTGAATCCATACTTCAATATTGGCTGAACCATTTTTCCACTGCCAGTTATTCTTTTCTGCATTATATACTTCGTCGCGGGTAAGACCAACCAACTCAGCATAGCAATGTATCATTTCAATAACACGATTATAATGAACATCAAATGCATTGGCAGAAATATCTTGAGAGTTATCCATGTCTAAAATCAGGGTTTGATAATTAAGGTTATAAAAATGATAATTAAAAAGATGTTTAAATTTCAATAGCGATTATCTCGTAATATTCTCCGTGCCCAGAGCTGCCCCACCTCCCATTGCCCAGCGACCACGGGCTTTTCCTCCCATAATGAGGTATTCTACTGTACCGAAAGCCTGCCCGAAACCAAACCCGATAATCAGATAGTCACCAGATAAAAAGCCAACTCCATTATAAGTAGCGCCAGCCACATTCCATTGTGCCTGATACGTTTCACCCGTTTTTTGTAGCATTAGCTTGCCTTTATAGGCCGAGCCATCCACATTTTTGCCTGATATGTCAAAATTGCCTTCACTATTTTTCGCCAGTACTTCTGTTCCGGTAGCGCCATTCATCTTTCCGGTTGTCCAGACACCGTCAAAGGATTTTCCGGCTGCATTGGCCTTATATACCACAATGCCGTAGTCGCCACCACCAACACCGTAGCCTACGAATAACTTCCCGTCAGCCAGAAGGCCGATACCTCCATAGCTGCCTGCTGAAGTAACCCAGTCTACATCATAGGCTTTGCCTATAGCTTTAATGGTCAGATTTCCGGTATATGATTTTCCGTCAGGCAATTTGCCTTCTTCAATTTTCCATGCACCTGTTTGTGCAAATGTTGTTTCTGCCAGCATAAAAGAGAATAGAATAATGATTAGAGTTTTCATGGCTTATTGATAAATCTTTGTTTAATTGAGACGACAAAGTTGGAGAGAAAACCTCCTTAACAAAAGACTCAATTTGAAAATGGAGGCTTAAGTTTTGTAATTGGAAGAGAAACGCTAATAACTGGTATATACCATAAAACAAAAATTTTAAACAACCTGCATTTATCTCTTATTCTGCGCTGTATTGGCATTCAGTTTTTTCAATTCATCCCGTATCTCAATCAATAAATCATCTACCTGTGGTTTGGCTTCGGTGCTCTGTCCTAATGCTTTCAGAAAGAAGTACAGAATTGTACCTACTATCACAAAATCAAAAGTAGCTTGCAGGGCTTCTCCCCAACCGATTCTGACAGATAATACTTCTGTATATCTATGTTTTAAATCAATACCCCCTATCATTACACCAATAACCGGCATAAAAACTTTATCAATCAAAGCCGAAATAATTTTCTGGAAGGCTGTACCTATTACTACCCCTGTAGCGAGGTCTAATATATTGCCCCGCATCAAAAAACTTTTAATTTGCTTGAAAGTACGCATGAAACTATTTATTCTGTTCTGTTAATTGACGGATAAGATTACCTCCTGCCGGAATCCAGTCTGAAACTTTAGAGATAACAGTAGGCGCAACTTTAATTACTACCGGATAGGTAATAGAATCTTTGGTAAGGTGCTTTGGCAAAAATATATCAATGGCACTCATCAGCCATAGAAACGTACTGATACCAAATACCCATGTAAACACTCCTACTAAAGCGCCTGCAAAGCCATCAATAGTACCCAATATGGTAAGCCTCAAAGCTCTGCGGAGCATCCAGCCCAGCTTGTTGATTAAGAAAATAGTAGGGAAAAATATAATTGCAAAACTCAGGTAAGGCAGAAAACGATTAGCCAGATTTTCGCCGATTGTAGGTGCGAGCAGGTTCATACCAAATCCTAAAAATTTGAAGCCTACTACAATAGCCACAATAAAGGCGATTACGCCGATGATTTCAA
>CALRLN020000093.1:0-13468 GCA_943368675.1 Chitinophaga pinensis
CGAAACAGAAAGAATCTCAACACCGATAAAAAGCATAATCAGGTTCTGAAATCCCGTCATCATGATGGCTCCAACTAACGAAAACTGTAATATGGCAAAATATTCTGCAGGTTGTGCGTGGTCATCATCAATAAAGCCTCTTGACAAACCTATAATCAAAAAGGCAGAAAGAAGAATAATAGCCGAAAATAAAATAGACAGGTTGTTTACCTCCAGCATATTATTGAAATATAAGCCCGGTCTGTTCCAATCATAAAAATTGGCTAAAAAAGCAAGGGTTGTAAAAAATAAGGTAGCAGGGAGTAAGACTTTCTTTGATTTAAGAAAACCCAGGAATAAGGTAATAATTCCGGTAACAGAAAGTACGAGTATTGGATACATAATATCTATTTATCATTATCAGTTCAACAACAGCTCCAGGGGCTGTCAGACATGAACTACATATTAAGGATGAATCAGTTGTAATAAACTATTGACTGCAGGTTCAGTAATTTTCAAAAACACATTCGGGAAAATACCCATCAATAAAACCACAGCAGCTATTGGCAATAAAACGGCTACTTCAGTACCTTTCACATCGCTGAATTCGGCTGTAACCTGATTGCGTTCGCCGAACATGGAGCGTTGCATCAGTCTCAGCATATATACAGCGCCTAATATAATGGTTAATCCTGCCACACCACCTAACCAGGCATTTTTATCAAATACACCTTTCAGCAATAAAAACTCACCTACAAAACCGTTGGTCAGGGGCAAGGCAACACTACCTAACATAATAATCATGAAATAGATACTTAATGCCGGTGTATTCTGCGTAATACCGCCAAGAGCGTTTAAATCTCTTGTATTAGTACGGTCATACATGATTTTTACAATAAAAAATAAACCAACTGCATTAACGCCATGAGCAACCATCTGCAATAAGGCTCCCTGAATACCGCTTAGCGTGCCTGATAGCACACCTGCCGCCATTAAGCCCATGTGGGCAAATGATGAATAAGCAATAAGACGTTTGATATTATTTTGCTGAATGGCAATAACTGAGCCGTAGATTAAACCAATTACAGAAAGTATCATGGCTATCAGACCATAGTTTGTAACACCCACCGGAGCCAATGGTAATAAGATTCGGATTAAACCATAAACCCCCATCTTCGATAAAAGACCTGATAATAACATAGTAGCAGGAGTCGGAGATTCGCTGTAAACATCCGGTTGCCAGGTATGAAACGGCAGCACAGGCATTTTAATGGCGAATGCTACGAAGAACGCCCAGAATAACAAGTTCTGGCTGGTAGGTGAAAGAAACTTAACTGCGGTGTATAACTCCTGAATATTAGCGGTTGACGCTTTTACATATAAATACACGATGGCAACCAGCATAAACAAACTTCCAAACATGGTATAAACAAACATTTTGAAAGTGATTTTCGGCGCATTTATGCCTCCCCATATAGCTGCCAGGAAATACACCGGTATCAGCGCAACTTCATAGAAGAAATAGAATAAGAAAATATCTTTGGCCATAAAAACACCCATCAAAGCAGCTTGCGCCAATAAGATAAGCGAGTAGAAAGATTCCTGTTTTTTATAGCTGTACTTAAAGGTAGAAAGAATAATGAGCGGTACTAAAAAACCTGTCAGGGCAATCATTAAAAGGCTTATACCGTCAATTCCTAAATGGAAATTGATTTTCAAATCTTTCATCCAGGCATATTTAACTTCTACAATGATTTGAGAATCAAAAGTTATAAAAGCGTATGCAGCTACGATAAATTCAATAACAGAAGTTATTAAGGCTACATTTTTTGATACTCCATCGTTACTACCTCTTAATGAGAACAGTAAAAGACTGCCAATAAGGGGAATTAGTATAAGGACTAGTGCTAGCATCCTGAATTATTTTAAATTTTTAAGTCGTAATGTTAGGTTGGAATATCACATTATTTTATTCCAACAAATGCTTTGATTGATTCTAAAACCTGATAACCCAGGTTAATACTGATAAATACGGCAATACTGATAACCATCGCAAACAAGTAGAAGCCAGTGCCACCGGCTTGTAATCTGCGGGCAAAGCTACTGAATGAATTAACAAAACTGCCTACACCATTCACAATACCATCAAAACCTTTGGGCTCGAATATACTCACAAATATGTTTGACAGGCGCTTTACAGGATTCACAAAAACAGCCCAGTAAATTTCGTCTACATAATATTTGTTATAAATCACTTTTTGTATGCCTGTAATCTCGCTATCCTCCACTGGTACATTTTTGCTGCCTCCAAATCTTATATAAGCCACAAAACTGGCTATCACTGCTGCGGCTACCGAAATACCCATCAGCATCCATTCAGTAGAATGTTCAATAGGATGAGCGCCAAATTCAGGATTAACAGCCTTAGAACCCTCATAAATAGGGCTCAGGAAGTCAGCCAGAGAATGAGGTAAATGGAAGATTTCAGGGAAACCGATAAAACCACCAACTACAGATAAAGCCGCCAGAACCATTAAAGGAATGGTCATGCTTGCAGGAGATTCATGTAAGTGGTGCTCTTGCTCGTGCGTACCTCTGAAAGGGCCGGTAAAAGTAAGAAAGAACAGACGGAACATGTAAAATGCGGTCATCATAGAGCCTATAACCGCCAGTACCCACATCAGTTTATTGTGTTCATATACATGTGCCAGAATTTCATCTTTTGAGAAGAACCCCGCAAAAGGCGGAATACCCGAAATGGCAATTGTACCAATCAGGAAGGTAATGGCAGTAATTCTGATTTTACTCCATAAGCCACCCATACGACGGATATCCTGTTCGCCACTCATGGCGTGAATCACACTACCTGCGGCTAAGAATAAAAGTGCTTTAAAGAATGCGTGGGTAATAACGTGGAAAAAACCGGAAGTATAGGCCATTACACCTAATCCCATAAACATATATCCTAACTGGCTGACAGTAGAATAAGCCAATACTTTCTTAATATCATTCTGGAATATACCAATAGTTGCGGCTATAACAGCAGTTGCTGTACCAATCCATGCAACCAGTTCCAGTGTTTCAGGCGCAAGTGTATAGAGAATATTCGAGCGGACAATCATATAAATACCCGAGGTAACCATCGTAGCCGCATGTATCAGGGCAGATACAGGTGTCGGGCCGGCCATCGCATCAGGTAACCAGGTATATAAAGGAATCTGTGCCGATTTACCCATTGCACCGATAAACAGGAAGCCTGTAATAGCAATGATAGTACCATTGCCTATGGTTAATCCTTTCGCTTTATCAAATACTTCGGTGTATTCAACTGAACCAAAATTGATAATAATCAGGAAAATACCAATCAGAAAGCCCAGATCCCCGATACGGTTCATAATGAATGCTTTTCTGGCGGCATTACCATACTCGGTATTTTTATTCCAGAAGCCGATAAGTAGATATGAGCATAAACCAACGCCTTCCCAACCGATAAACATCACAATATAATTTGACCCCATCACCAATAATAACATGGAAAATAAGAACAAATTAAGAAAAGACATAAACTTGCCATATCCTTCGTCGTCATGCATATAGCCCATTGAATACATGTGTATAAGCGTACCTACACCCGTAATCACAAAGAGCATCAGAATGGATAACTGGTCTATCTGAAACGAAAAATTGATTTGCAATGCTCCGACAGTAATCCAGTCAAAAACATTGACAATAATAGGCTGGTTGGTTTCAAGGAATTGGTTATAGGCTATTACAGTACCAACAAATGATAATAAAGAAGCCCCAACGCCTATCGGTCCGGCTAAACTGGTAGGAATTTTACGAAACCCAAGACCGTTGATTAAAAAACCAATGAGTGGAAATAAAGGTATTAGAGTAATGATTGACATATATTAATAGCCCCGGCCTCAAAGGCATGTTAAATAAGGTTTAAAAACTAGTATATTAATGAAGAGATTACCACTTCAGTTTATCCAACAGACTTACATCAATAGAACGGATATTTCTATAGATCATCACGATAATAGCCAGACCAACGGCTACTTCTGCTGCAGCTACTGCCATAATAAAAAATACAAAAACCTGTCCTGAAGCATCAGCCCGATAAGAAGAAAACGCTATCAATAAAAGATTAACAGCATTAAGCATCAACTCAATTGACATAAATATAATGATAGCATTACGGCGTATCAATACACCCACGATCCCAATGATGAATAAAATACTTGCCAATAAAACATAATTTAGCAAAGGGACGGTCTGGATAATGTCTGGTATTTTACTTTGCATTTGCAGATTTATGGTTGTTTTCCGAAAAGATTTTCGCAAAAATAATGAACAATTATCAATAAACAATTATCAGCCTGAATTTTAACTTCGAACTAATTCTTAGTAAAATACTATTATTTGCCTAAGAAAAATGTCTTTCAGATGCTTGAAAATTACTTTTCAAGCATCATTTTCAGCTTTATTTCGGTTAATTTTCTTTTAGTATCCAATGGAAAATCTCCATTAATCATCCAATCATAATACTGAGGCTCTTGTTTTAATACATTTTTAACAGGCTTTCCATTATGCTTGCCAAAATTAAAAAGTACCTCTCCTTTATTATTCATGGTCATTCTTTGTGCAAAATCAACAATATTGGCAGAGGTCAACTGATGTAATACATCCATGTCATTTTTTACAGGTTCGTATTCTTCGCCTTTATCATTTTTCAATTTTACACCATCATATTTCTCAACCTGCGAGCAAAGTACTTCCAGCGTAGCGAGCGTATCGACTTCCGCACTATGCGCACCATCCAGATTTTTGAGACAATAAAATTTATAAGCTGCCGAAAGGGTCCGAGGCTCCATTAGATGAAAAATCCTTTGGGCGTCAATCAGTTTACGGTTTTTAGTATCAAAATCTACATCAATTCTTAAAAACTCTTCTACCAGCATAGGCACATCAAACCGATTGCTGTTAAACCCTGCCAGATCACAACCTTCTAAAAACTGAGCCAGAGATTTACCTATCTGCTTAAAAGTAGGGGCATCTTTTACATTATCATCATAAATCCCATGAATCAGACTCGATTCCAGCGGAATAGGCATACCGGGATTTATCAATTTTGTCTTTACTTCAACCGTTCCATCAAGTTTGGCTTTGGCAATACACAATTCTACAATCCTGTCTTTGGTAATATTCACTCCGGTCGTTTCGAGGTCAATTACAGCGAGGGGTTTTCGGAGTTTAAGAGAATGAGTGAGCATTATTGGTCATTTAAATCAAAGACACAAAGGTAGGAAATAATCAAACGGATTGAATTAATGTATCACGATTTTTTAAATCGTCGCCGGGGATAAAGGAAGCAGATTGATGAAATTATGAAAAAATCGTGATAAAAAAATGCCACCTCTTCCGGAGATGGCATACAATATATAATTTGACTTTATTTCTTCTCAATCACTTCGTCAATCACAAAGAACGGGCGTTTTTTTACTTCAATGTATATTCTGCCGATATATTCGCCCAGGATACCTAGAATAATCAGGATAACACCGCCTAGAAAATACATACCTACGGCTAACGAAGCTGTGCCGGGGGTTTCTTCAGGCGCATGGCCAAAAACCTTAAAGCCTATCAATCGGTGTAAAACAAAGAAAATGCCTAAGAAAAACGATGGAATAGAAATAAGAAAACCCATATAAGTAGCTAATCGGAGCGGAAAACTTGAAAATCCGAACAGACCATCAAGTGCCAGTTGAACCAACTTTTTAAAAGTATATTTTACTTCTCCTGCTGCCCTTTCAGCTCTCTCGTAAGTGACACCTATCTGTTTGAACCCTGCGTATGCACGCATTCCTCTTACAAAACGCAGTTGTTCGGGCATTTCCTGCACCAATACATTTACTACTTTTCTATCCATTACACAAAAATCGCCTGAATCCAGCGGAATCTCAATGTCTGAAATCCAGGCAAGAAGCCTGTAAAAAGTAGAGTAAGCTATTTTTTTAAAGAAACCTTCTTTACGTTTGGTTCTTACGGCATATACTACTTCATAGCCCTCGCGCCATTTTTCCAGAAATCTATTTAATTCCTCCGGTGGGTCTTGCAAATCTCCATCCATAATGACAATCGCATCACCTTTGGCTGTTTTTATTCCGGCAGAGATAGCCGGTTGGTGTCCGAAATTGCGGGAAAGTTTTACCACTCTCACATGAGCATCCTTCTCAGCCATTACTCTCATCATAGTTAATGAACTATCACGGGAGCCATCATCTACCAGTACAATTTCGTAATCTTCTCTCCATGACGGAGCAGCAGCGGTTAATCGATTATAAAGATTTTGGAGGTTTTCTTCTTCGTTAAAAATGGGAATTACAATAGAAATCATTATAACAAGAGCTTAGTGCGAATATTTAAGTGGCAAAGATAGGGTATTTGAAACACAAAAAGGCAATGAAGAAAAATATAGCAATAAAAAAGTCCTGCTTTTTTATTGAGCAGGACTTTCCTCTTGAAATATGCGTATGTGGTATAAACGCCCGAAGTTCATAGAAAGTTTCGTGTTTGAAAAATTATCGTATTATTTTTCAAAATTGTTTTTTAATCAGAAAAATCTCAAAAGTGAGAGGAACAATAAATGGATTTATTACTGAACAGGCTTAATTCAGACATTTTTAAGGGACTCTACTGGATTTGTTAAAGCCGCTTTTATGGCCTGAAAACTCATCGTTAATAATGTGATTGTCAATGCTCCGGCTCCTGCCGCTGCAAATATCCACCAGCTTATATTGGTATGGTATGTAAAACCCTGCAACCAACTTTGCATGATGAAATAAGCAACAGGCCCGGCAATGATAAAGGCTATAAGCACCAATATAATGAAATCTTTTGACAACAATTTCACGATATTGAAAACAGATGCACCCAACACTTTTCTAACACCTATTTCTTTAGTTCTTTTTACGGCTGTATATGCCACCAGGCCAAATAAGCCCAGACAGCAAATAAGCATGGCAAATACCGTAGCAATTAAAGACAGTTTGCCAATGATGAGTTCTGTACGATACTCTCTTGCAAAAACCTCGTCCAGAAATGAGTATTCAAACAAATAAGCAGGACTGTATTTTTTAAATGTTTTTTCTATTTCAGCAAGTGTTCCATTTACCGGGACACTTCCGTCTATTTTGATAAAGTAATTTGCTCCGATATTTTTTGAATAAAGAAATATAAGCGGCTCTATGCCACGCCGCAGGTTGTCATTATTAAAGTCATCGGTCAATCCGATAATTTTTCCTTTCCCATTCCACATTTCCAGGTCAGCACCAATAACATTATCCGTCGTAAGCCCCATTATCTCCATTGCTTTTTTGTTAACGATATAGTTGGCAGAGTCGTGGTTATTTATATTTGAAAAATTTCTGCCAGCCAGCAACTTTATATTCATGGTGGGTATAAACCCTTCATCAGAGCGGAGAATTTTAAACGTTACGGAAGAATTTACAGGCTTATTTCGCCAGACAGGGGCGGTCGTGGTTATAGGGACAGTAAAAATATTGCTTCCTCCAAATCCTATGCTTTTAACAGCAGGAATCTGAAGCAAGTCGTTTTTAAATGGCGCAAAGTTTTTACCGAGGGTCTCATTTCGCTTTATTTCAATTACATTTTCTTTTTCAAAGCCGAGATTTTTATTGCTGATAAAATTGATTTGCCTGTAAATAGTGATGCTTCCAGTAATTAAAATAATGGATGTTGCAAACTGAACAACTACCAATGTTTTACGAAATCCGCCCGAAAGTGATGGAGATACATCACCCTTCAGCACAACAATCGGCCTGAAGGATGAAAGTAAAAATGCCGGATAGCATCCTGCAAGTAAGCCGCAAACTACTGTGATTACAAATGTACCAGTAACAAACATAGGGTTGGTGAAATCCAGCTGTACAGATTTTTCTGTTATTCCGTTAAATAATGGCAGCAAAAGATGCACGGCAGCCAGTGCAAACGACAAGCCGATAAAAGACAACAGCAGAGATTCGGAAATAAAGTGCACAATCAGTCCGGATTGTCTGGCTCCAATTATTTTTCGCACCCCTATTTCCCGGCTGCGTGTAGCCGATTGGGCAGTGGCGAGGTTCATGAAATTGATACATGCCATTAGCAAAACAATGAATGCTATAATGCTGAACAATTTAACCTGTTCAATGCGACCACCCGAAGGTTTCCCATTTTCGAATTCGCTGTGAAGCCTTTGTTGTGTATATGGAAATAAAAAGGCGCTTGTGCTGCAATCCTTGCAATTTTTTCTAATCAATTGGCCGATTTTTGCATTGGCATTTTCCAACGAAGCACCGGACTTTAAAGAAACCATAGTTTGTGTGCCGCCACTTTGCCAGTTTTGTGTCCATGGGTTATCTTTTATAAAAAGGCCGAGAGGTAATACGAAGTCAAACTGTAATGTAGAGTTTGAAGGAACATTGGCAAATACTCCCCTTACCATAAATTGAAGCCCATCGTCCACAGTTACAGATTTTCCGACAGGTTCTTTATCTCCAAAAAGTTTATTAGCCAGTTTCTCAGAAATAACTATTCCGGTATTGTCCGGCAGAGGGTTCCTTTTGTCGCCTTTCAGCAAAGGAAAGCTAAATATTGAAAATAGTGATGAGTCAGCATAAACGCCCTGTTCGTTAAACGAGTTTTTTTCGTTTCTAACGAGCGCATTAGTTTCCATGCTTAGCAAAGCTACCTTATCTACTTCGGGAATTTCAGTTCTTATGGCGTCTTTCAAAAGTCCTGAAGTAGCCGGGTAGGTTTCAATCTTGCCGTCAGGGTATGTGTTATTGGTCATTACCCTGTAAATATTTGTGGCATTTGTATGAAATTTGTCAAAAGACATTTCATCCATCACCCACAGAAATGTAAAAATGGCTGCCGTTAGCCCTACCGTGAGACTGAGGATCTTGATGAAAGAATAAACCTTGTATCTGATTAGATTTCTCAAGGCGATTTTTAGGTAATGGCGTATCATAGTATTTCCTTTTTTTTCTTCAAAAGTAAATATCATAAAATATGCCAGCATTGTATCTGTCTTGTTACCAATAGATTGAAGAATTGTACAGGGATTTTTCTGTCCGAAACTGGACATTTTATTCCATTCCCGGACAGCAGGGTCAGGCCTGTAGCAGACGGATATCAGAGTGAAATTTTATGTGCCAAGTGAACGAAAAGAGCGAAGTTAGCCATTATGCGACAAGACAGTAAACAACATGCATGTTAACAAAAAACAGTAAGGTTTTAGGAATAAACAATCCTATCGTATCAAATAATTAAGAGTATGTTTAAATTTTGTTTTTCTGACCGAGAAGGATAGATTTTTTAGCTAGACAAGCGGCCGCCGCTGCGGGCGCATTTTGCAGATGTAGCCAGCAGCTACATCGAAAAAATGCAACGCAGTATAGCTAAAAAAGCGGATGCCACGCGGATGCCTTCATAGGTCGAACAATAATTTTTAAACATGCTCTAAATGGCTTATTAAACCACAAGAGTCCTGTTAAAACCAATTGATTTCCAATTGGTTTTAACAGGACTCTTGTGGTATTCTTTCTTAATTTATCCAGTGAAAGTTAATTTTCTCCAAACCCGATTTGCCCTGAAAGCGAAGCGCCATAGGGAACAAAATCAGCTTTTACGCCCATTACTTTACATGCCTCGGCAGCTACTCTGATGGAGTTATTAGTACTACGCTCATCAGGATAAATATGCGCCATGTTGGCTATGTACAAATTTTTGGTCGGCGTTTCACAGGCAGGTACTTTCTCTGAAAAACTCAGGTCACAGACAGTTGCAGCCGTGTTGGTTTTAAATATATACACATTTTTAATCCAGTCTTCTGAAAACTCAGGATTAATGCGTTTCAATGGAGGTATCATCACGGCCTTGATTTCATCATCGCTCATTTTTGCCAGGTCTTCGCTCATAGCAAAGTAGCGTGACAGATAAACAATATGTGAACCATTGTACTGCTCTTTCGGAATAAAATTGGTATGTTCAATCACTCCGCCAAACGGGAAGCCCTGGTCGGCAACATTCATCCAGTAAATATGACTGAACGATTTTTTCAATTCCAGAATCGTACACACGGCGCCAAAGTATTCAATGCCATTGGCATCAAGCGGAGAACTTTTAATCTTATCAAAATAAATCGACGGGATGGTCAGTAGAAACTTATCACCATCTTTCCCAATCTCCAGATTCCTGGTTTTAATACCTTTTATCTCGTTATTATCAATTTTAAACTCCTCCACCGGCTCGTTTCTGATTAACTCTACGCCCATTTCTTCCAGTCTTTTCAAAAGCGCATCTATCAGCGTTTTCCAGCTTCCCTGAATATATCCCAGACTTTCATCACCATCTTTACGTGAGCCCAGGCGTTGTGCCATGCGTCCTATCATCCATGCTAAAGGTACCTGGTTGGCATAGGGGCCAAACTTAATATTCAGCATGGGTTTCCAGAGCGCATCTGTCATGTCTTTCCCTGCCCATTTGTATAGCCAGTCTAATGTAGATATTTCTTCATTTTTTCGCCATTTGGCAAATTTGCCAAGAAAAATACTGGTCAGGCCAAAGCGTATTTTCCCGATTAAACCAACAGGCTTAAACTTCAGTAAATCCATTGGCGAGTTGAAGTTGTATATTTTGCCGTTTCTGAAAACCCCCATAGTAGTTTTCTTATAAAAGGCTTTATCGGCAATTCCTAAATCATTCAATAACCAACGCAATTCAGCATCCTGGGTAAAAAAGTGATGGTAATAATACTCTAACTGGTTGCCACCTATTTCAAAAGTATTGAGTAAGCCGCCAAATTTATCACTCCCCTCTATAACAGTAACTTTTATACCTTGTTTGGCTGCAATATAGGCTGCTGCCAGGCCGGTCATGCCACCACCAATTATATTTAATTTCATGTCAGATGCTATTATTTCGTTCGTTATTGGATGTTGATTGTTTGTTCTTTAATCACTTTGAACTCATTATTTTCAAGCTTACCGATTTTCATACTAAACTGCCCGACTGGTAAATCAGGTTTAGCTACTATGGCATCAATCCGTTTATTATAAAATCTTCGGGTACTCAAAAATGTTGTAAACTTATTGGCTTGTGTTTCCAAAGGGAAAGCCAACCGGTTTTTATCATTCGTAAAAATGGCATAATAACCATCATAACGTGTTCCGAATGGAATAAAAGCGTTGTCAAGCTCGATATGAAAAGTATTAGAGCCATCAGTCACTTTCACGGCTTCATTACCTGCATTTGCTACCTGTTTTTCATACAGGGCTTGGTTCATTGAATCAATTTCTGCCGGAGGTGTGTAGTTTTTAAAATGTACCCGGCTAACCCAGAGAATATCGTTTACATATTTCATAACACCCGGCACAAAGCCTGCATAATTAAGCGGCGGAATAGGCAATCTCTCGTATTGGGTAATAGGTGCGTGGTCGTCCGGATTTCGGGAGTTCTCAAAGGCATAATAATAATAACGCCCGTTGTTTTTCCAATTCAGAATAGTTGTACCGAAGAACCTGCGACGGTTCTCAACATCGTCCCAACTCTCATAATAAGAAAAGAGATTAAACAGCAGACCTGCTATGATAGAAATCTGCATGTATTTTTTCCACTGATTTAGTGGCAGGATATTGAACGAACTCAGATAAAGTATAATAAACAAAATCAGTGATACTGTTTTATAACGGCTCGCAAAGGCCTGCTCTAAACCCTGGCTTGCCCTCGAAACCGAAAAGGCTGCCCCACTTAAACCCACAAAAAGAAACGCAGCCAGCAAATAAAGGTTAAACTTCGGATACTGTAACAATTTCTCATACAATCGGTAAAACCAGTTGTGTGTATTCTTTTTTGTCTTGAGCCAGAAGCGGTAATACAAGAAGGTAAACAGCATCACAGCTAACCAACCCATCATTAATACGCCTACTATAATAGCTACTACATGCTTAACCGTAATATCATAAACCTGCACTGTACTATCAATAGGAGAACCAAAGAAAGCAAAAAAATCACCCAGGATAACGTGTGGGAATTGGGTGATATTGACCATGACATCCGGTCTGATGCCCGGCTTCTGGAAATCATGAAAATAAAGCCAGAAACTAAAAAACAGAAACACAAAGTATTGTATTTTCTCGCCTCTTGTGCGTGCATATAAAACCAGTGGAATAGCAGCCAGAAATGAAAACATGCCATTACCATTAGTAAACATAGCCAGAAAAAACAGCACATTGGCCAGATAAAACGCCCATGCTTTTTTATTGAACAGCAGCAGACAAAAACCCCAGAGCCCGAAAATAATAACAGTATTAGGCTGTAATGAAGTAATGGCCCAGAATATATTCTCGATGGGTTGAGTATTGAAAATAATGAATATAACGGGCACAAGATAAGCCAGCCCCAGATTGATTTCTTTCAATAGCCGATAAAAAACAAAAGGCAGAATGAGCAGATATGATACGCCCATCAGCATGAGTATTTTATAATTAACTTCGCCAAACACATGATAGCAGAGCAAGGTACTTAACCGGACATACACAATACGATGTTCACACATTTGCGAAAACAACAGCCTTAGTTTTTCCCAAAAGGTGGTCTGTTGCATCCAGCTTGCTAAAAATCCCTCAATGCCATGCCAATCATCGTTCCAACCAATATTGAAAGCATTTTTATATACAAAAACATAAAACGCAATGATTGGAGCCAGAATCAGAAAATATATACCTGCTTTATTTTTCATTCAGAAACCAGTGTGTTTGTGTGAGTAATTCCGGATTAATGTCCTTTTAAAACTTTTCAACTGATTCGACATAATCCTGAAAATGTGCTGCCGGAAGAAAATTAAAATTTACCCGATAGGAGAGTACTGTAAAAACCAGAATCAAGGCGCTTAAAAAGGCCTGCATCAGGATTCCGAAGAATATTAATACAGCCCAACTCGGGATATAGCTGCTGTAAATAAACACAGTAATAATACCGACAATAGCCACTAGAATAAGTGACGAAATAGCAATTAATAAACGAACAGACACGGTATCAATATAAACTGCTACAGCACTTAGCCCGTGTATAACCAAAGAAGTATAATTCATCTTCGATTTACCTGTGTATCGCACACCTCTTTCTAACCCGACTGATTTATAAAGAAGCCGTGAACGTATAATTCCCCCGGGATAATGATTCCAGATATCTGAAACGTGCGTAACCTTATCTAAAACTTTTTTAGGTATTACTGAAAAGTTACCAAAGTTTATCACTTTTCCGGTCAGGAAAATAAAGGCGTATTTGTATATTTTGTAAAAAATCTTGAAGAAAAAGCTCTCTTTCCGTTTGGTACGGCGGGCAAAAACAATTTCCTTTCCATTGTCTTTAGATGCCTCTTCGAGCAAAATAGGCAGATGTTCAGGCTTATCTTCTCCGT
>CALRLN020000094.1:0-13431 GCA_943368675.1 Chitinophaga pinensis
CTTTAGAAGAAAATGAAAATGGTGGTCTGCATCTGAAAATGACAGCAGGGCTTATCAGTCTCGATGGACAGAAACTCATTAAAGTAATAGAAGAGAGTTCTGTCGATGCCCCTGAAGGATTGGGAATAAAAGTAGCTGAAAGTGTATTAGCTCAAGGGGGGGCGGAGATTCTAAGAAATATAAGAGAAGGATTAGCCTCTTAAAAGCAAATGCCCACTTTCATCGGTGGGCATTTATATTACTTCTTTAAATAATTCCTGACAAAATCAACCCAGTCTGCCTCTTTTTCACTGATTTTAACATCAGGAGCGATACCCACATTATCAATAGGATTCTGCGGCAAACGGGCACTTTTAGCCAATGCAAAAGCTACCCGCCAGCCATAGCAGGGCATCCCCCAGTCTCTTACCTCAATATAGTCAGCCAAACCTTTTGTATTTTCGCCAAAAACCATCGTTTTCTTACTTTGTCTGGCTTCCAGAATAAATTGTTCTGCTGTACTGGCTGTATTTTTATTGACAATAAAAGCTACTTTTTTAGGATTAGGAGCCACACTTGCCAATGGAAATTCTTTATCAGGGCCATTTACAAATTTCCCTGTATTCGCCTCCATTAGTCTTAATACCTGCTGCAATTTAGGAGAAAGACGTTCTTTATAGGCCGGATAACTCTGAATAGCTTCTAACTCATGCCTGACAGAAACAGTATTTTCAAAAGTTGACCGGAACATTCCCCCCTTCCTGACAATAGAACTTGTATTGATATAAGGGAATAAAGATTCATAGGCGGCATCATCACCACCTGGATTGTTCCGTAAGTCAATAATCAGATTCGGAGAATTATCCAGAATATGCTTGCTGTTGCTAATCATTTCCTTGATGTATTCCGGGCCATTTACTAAAGTAAAAGGTGGTAACACAAAAAGAGCAGTTTCATTATCTAATTGTTCGATTCGGTAATCAAGAATTCTTTGCTTAATATCTTCATCGCTTACCTCTTCTTTTGGTATCGGGAATACCTTGATGAATTTGTAGAGATTTTCCATTATCAGAAAATTCTTTACTTCTCTGGTGAAGCTCGCTTCAGTCGAAAAATCTGCGTAATAGTAATTTGTTACATAGCGCAAAGGTGAAACCTGATTCATTTCAAATTTTACCTTGCCGGCTTTCCATGTAGCATCCCTTTCAGCCAATAAGAAACCGACATATTTTTTGCTGTCTTTTTTATCTTTCAATATCCCGACTTTATAGGCTTTATCATCACTTTCCCAGATACCTTCTACATTGGCAAGACTGCTCTCGTTTTCTTTCAGGTACTGCATGAAACTTATTTCAGTATAAGGCAGTACAGGAACCTTATTGGCTCGGGTAGCTACTACTTCTGGGCTATCATCAATAGTATAAGGAATAATAGGTGTAATAAATACATGACCATCCTGAAAAAAATCGAACCATTTTTTAAGATGGTAATAACACTCACGATCATTGGTAATGCTTTTGGCTTTTTCTTTTATCTGAGCAGAGAGTTGGTCGAAGGCAGTCTGATTATCAGGTCTTACTTTATCTGACCAGCCAGCATAATTATCTTTTAATTTCTGATAGGCAAAATCGAAATTCCGGGAACAATCACAGGTCTGCTGAGAAAAGCCTGTGTAACTCAATAATAGTATAAAGAAGAATAGTAGTTTATTCATTGATTTTAAGCACGTTAAAAGTACGGCTCTGGTACTTTTAATACGGGTTATTGATTATCATAACCTCTTTGCTAAAATCGTGCCTAAAAATGGTTACCAGCTTGTAGATATTCTGCTACCGTCTTCAGTATTCTCAATTCTTAAGAATGTCTGTATTTCTTGTTGTAGCTCATCTACATGAGAGATAATACCCACAATACGGTTTTCTTTCCGAAGCGATTTTAAAGTTTCAAAAACAATCAGCAAGGACTCACGGTCTAATGATCCGAAACCCTCATCTAAAAAGAAGAAATTATGTTTTGACTGCACACGGTTGTGAATATTATCGGCCAAAGCTAATGCCAGAGATAGAGCTGCCTGAAATTTCTGCCCGCCTGAAAGGGTTTTGAGCAACCGGGTTTTACCACTATTCAGTAAATCACGTACTTCAAAATCATTATCTGCATTTACCTCTAAATGCAACTGATGGCGGGTCATACGATGAAAGCGTTCATTAGCCGCATGGGAAAGGTTTTTGAGATAGATACTTGATACAAAATCTACAAAACCATTGGCTTTAAAGAGTTTCTGTAATGTATCAAGATTTTCTTTCCTGATTTCTAATCTTTTCTTTTCAGCCAGTAACCGTTGTTTGTTTTTCAGATTCTCTTTACCGCTCTCGATTTCTTTTTCCAGACTGCCCTCTTCTTTCTTTAATTCATTAAAGCGTGCCTCATTTATTTTAATAGCCTCTTTAACTGCGTGATGCTTTTCAGGCTCATATTGTTTACCCTCTGCATCTTTTCCCAATTGTTCTAAAGCCTGTTGAGTGGCCTGCAAATCTGTCCTGAAGACCTGTATTTCTTGTCTCTCTTTATCAATTATCAGGTTTTGTTTCAGAATAGCCGCAACTTCTTCTTCCGATTCAAAACCATCGGTTTGTAATTGAGTTATTATGCTCTGCTGAATCAATTCCAGAGACTTCTTGTGCGTTTCAAGATTAGATAGTAAGGTTTTCTGAATACCTTCAGTGCTACTGATATTCCCATCAAGGGCTCTTTGCTCAGCATCTAAGCGATTAAAGGTCTCTATGATTTTTTTATGATTCCTTTCTGTTTTCAGTCTTTGTTCTTCGATTTCTTCGAGTGTTTTCTCTTCAAAATCAGCCCAGCTAAAAATACTTAGTTGTGACATGGATGAGGCTTTTCTACCTTCAAACCCGGCTAATTGCTCAGTAAGTCTGCTTAGGTTTTTTTCGAACTTCTCAGTTTTATCCCTGCTTCCCTGCTCAATCAGGGTGCTTAACTTCTTTATGTTGTTTTCCGCAGTCTCAAGTTCGCGTTTAATATTTTCTCGCTGAGTAATCAACTGATTGATTTTGTAGTCGAAATCTTCTTCCGAATTTAACACATCAGGATGATGCACCGAACCGCATAAAGGACAGGGCTCCTGGTCTTTTAAGGCATCCGCAAATTTTTGTAATGATTTTTGTACACGCAGATGCACGAGTTCTTCTTCTAATAACTGTTCAATTTTACGCTCTTTTATTTCTTGCTTCCTTTCAATTAAGGTTTGTTCCTGAACAGCCTTTTGATGTTGCAATTGTTTTATGCTTTCTTCCTTTGCCAGAAGAGCTGCTCTTTCTTTATCTATACTATTTTGTAAAGTTTCTTTTTCTTTTTCCAATAGTTTTATGGTTCTCATTAAGCCTAAATCTTTGGCTTTTTCAAAGTAATCTTCTCTTTTGTCGTAATAAGGTTTTACTTTTTCCAGTTCTTTTGCAAGTTCTTCCCGCTTCAATTTATTCTGTTCAAGTATATCCAGAGTTTTTCCAAGTTCACCTTTATCTCTTGTGTAATCTTTTTCCTTAGTAACTTTTTGCTCAAATAAGGACTTGAAATTAATCACACATTTTTCATATAGCTTTAATTTCTCTTCCCTGAGTTTAAACCAGTTTTCCTGCTCTTTGAGCTTTTCTAATTTTTGGGTGGTATTGCTTAAATTGGCAAACAGTTTAAATAGTTCGTCCTGCTGTTTTTCCTCATTGCGTTGCTTTACCAAATCTATTTCTATGCCCTTACTTAATTCTTTTTTAAGGCGTAAATGATGCTCTTTTTGCTCAATAGCCTCCGGAGTCTCTTCACCCAGGCTTAGCAACTGTCCGTCTATAGAATATAATTCTCCGTTGTTCCGCTCTATCAGGCGTTTGTTTTTATCGAATAAATCAAATTTTTCTAAGCCAAAGAGCACCTTCATCATTTCTGAACGCTCTTTGCCTTTGAGTTCTATGAACTCCTGAAAATTACCTTGTGGAATGATAACCGTCCGGCGGAAATTCTCGTAGCTTAATCCGATTACCTTTTCAGCTACTTCATCTGTTGTAATCGGGCTCCAGTTATCCGTTATCCATTGATAGGCCTTTCTTTCTACCTTTACCTCTTTAAAATTCCTGCTGTTTCTTTTTCCCTGTACTACAAATCTGTATCGGTTATCCTCCTTTCCGGCCATACAGGTGAAATCAATCAATAAATCGTCAGAACTGAGATTGGTCATATTATAGTAGCGGTCATCTCCCGATTTATTCAGCCTTTCGGTATCACCATACAGCGCAAACATAATGGCCTCTAATACAGAAGATTTTCCGCTTCCTACCGAGCCGAAAATCCCAAAAAGAGAGGCACCTGTCAGGCTATTGAAGTCAATTTCCTGTAGGGTTTTATAAGAATACAGCCCTTTTATTTTAAGATATAAAGGAATCATTTTTAGGTAATTTAATCGGTTTTACTCGTTTCCTTCTGCCAGCACCTCTTTTAATAATAACATAAGCTCATCTGATACCTCCTGCCCTTTGCGGTTTCTGAAATACTCTTCAAATAGTCTTTCTACACTCATCGAAAGGTCTATTCCTATGGCGTTCCCCTCAATTCCATTCAGGTTTCTGATTTCAGGAATAATCTGTATCAGCCCGTCATGTGCATCTAATAATCGCTTTTTCTCACTTGCTTCTAAATATTTATCAGAAACGATAGTTAATTGAACCAGTGTATTAGGGTTTTCGGTAAGCCAGACGAGGGCGTCATCTATATTATCAAATCTCTTCTTTAATAATACTTTGCCTTTTGTCAGTGCAATGGGCTTATAGCTAAGTAAACGACCTGCTTCTGCTTCCAGCAGCACAACGTATTTGGTCTGATTAGCTTCAGAGAAACTATATGCCAGAGGGCTGCTTGAATAAATAACAGGGCAGGGGACAGTATCAATTACCTGATAGCGATGCAAATGTCCAAGAGCCATATAATGCACCTGTGAAGGTATATTTTCTGAATAAATAACCGACGCACCACCAATATGCAGGATAGGCCTTTCATCTTCGGGTTCTTCAGGCATTTCACCTCCTTTTTTCATAAAAAACAGATGAGACGCCAGCAGATTAAATCCATCATTATCGAGGTACTTATCGGCTATATCCTGCCAGTGTTTTTGTAAATGAATCCGCAGCGCATCTTCAGATTCTACAATCCCCAGAAAAGTCTTTAAACGTTGTTCGTTGGCATAGGGGGTTAACAAAACACGGAGTGGAAAATCACAAGCCGGGATTTTTAACTCTATAAAGCCATTGTCAACTTTGGTTATTTCTAAACCTGCCCTGGTTCTGATAGGTTTTACACTAAAATTCGGAAATCCTACGAAGACAATCCCACAGGCTCGGGCAAGGGCATCAGGCACCTCAATACGTTCGGGCGAATCATGGTTGCCTGCAATAGCTATTACAGCACGGCTTCCGTTGGCAGAAAGTCTATGGAGGGTAGAATATAATAATTCCATCGCTTCTGACGATGGATTGAAATTATCAAATAAATCTCCGGCTACTATTACAGCATTTACCGCCTCACGTTCAGCAATCTCACAGATTTCTTCCAGAACCTCTCTCTGTTCTTCCAGTCGGTGATAATTATCCAGTCTTTTACCCAAATGCCAATCAGCAGTATGTAGGATTTTCATTGGTTTTATGTTTGTACAACGAAATTTTGTTCACTCTAATTAAAAAAACAAAAGCCACCGATTTTTGAAAACGAGTGGCTTTAAATTGATTATAATAAAACTTAAAATCAGCTTTTTACCATCTCCAGAATATCATCTAAATACTCACGGGAATTGCTCAGGCGAGGTACTTTATTTTGTCCGCCCAATTTACCACGTTTCGACATCCACTGATAAAACGTACCATTTTCAACAAAGTGTATTTTAGGTGCCTGTAAGGCCATATTTTTGTAACGCTTTGCATCATAGTCAGAGTTTACTTTACGCAGTGTATCGTCAAGCGTTTTCGCAAAAACATCTTTATCGTCAGGATTTTTAGAAAATTCTATCACCCACTCATGGCCTCCTTTATTTTCTTCACCCATATATACAGGCCCGGCTGTATAATCAACCATGACGGCGCCTGTGGCTGCGCAGGCTTCAGTAATGGCTATATCCGCATTTTCTATCACTACTTCTTCTCCAAAAGCATTAATAAAATGCTTGGTGCGTCCACTTACTTTAATCCGGAACGGATACCTGGAAGTAAACTTTACGGTATCACCTATTTTATATCTCCACAACCCGGCATTAGTAGAAATCACGAGGGCGTAGTTTTTATCTAATTCAACTTCATCGAGCAACAGGGTTTTCGGATGGTCTTTTTCCCATTCCTCCATCGGAATAAACTCATAAAACACACCATAATCGAGCATCAGCAGCATTTCTCCAATACGCCCTAATTCGTCCTGAATAGCAAAAAATCCTTCTGAGGCATTGTAAGTTTCGAGATAAGCTACCTGATCTGATGGAAAAAATTTATTACGGAATAATTCCCGGTATGGTTGGAATGCCACTGCTCCGTGTACAAATACTTCAAAGTTCTCCCATATCTCCAACATATTCTGCTTACCCGCACGCTCAAGAATATTCTCAAGCAAAACCACTGTCCAGGTTGGTACACCTAAGATACTCGTTACGTTTTCCTGAGAGCAGATTTCAATCATCTGCTGCATCTTATCTTCCCAGTTTTCCAGAAGAGCCACTTCAATTGGTGGAGTACGGATAAAGTCTGCCCAGGCGGGCAGGTTCTTCATAATTACTGCTGAAATATCGCCCGCCTGAGTATTATTGTTAAACGGGTTTTTATGAAGAGTACCACCTATTGATAAACCTTTGCCTTCAAAAAGTTTTGATTCTGGTCGGTTATTGAGATACAAGGTCATTACATCTTTACCACCTCTGTAATGGCAGTCTTCCAGTGACTCTTCAGATACAGGAAGAAACTTACTGCGCGAATTGGTAGTACCGGATGACTTTGAGAACCATTTAATATCAGAAGACCAGAGTATATTCTGCTCCCCTTTCAGCACTCTTTCGATATAAGGGAATAATTCCTCATAGGTAGAGATTGGAACCCTTTCCTGGAAATCCTTAATAGTTTCTATGCTTCCATAGCCATATTTCAATCCCCATTCAGTATAACGGGCATTTTCAATCAGTTCATGAAATATACGATGTTGCGTGTCAACAGGATATTGCAAAAATTCCTCAATACGCTCAATACGTCTTTTAATAAAGAAGCCTAGTATGTCATTTAAAATACTCACGCTATTAAAGTCTGCTTAAAAAACTGCCTAAATTATATAAAATTCTTTGTTCGCTCATCATTTATAAAAGCCTGTTTCTCTATTAATAAGCTAAGGCATTGACATTTAAGCATTTACTGTATTGCTTATAAGCCTTTTGCCCGGTCAGGATAATCCGTTATTACTCCATCACAACCAACGGCTTTTACTTTCTCCATGTCTTCTCTTTTATTTACAGTCCACGGAATTACTCTAATCCCCAGATCATGCAATTGTTTCACCCTTTCCGGATTAACCTGTGTGTAATAAGGGCTCCAGATATCCGGTTTAAAGCCCAGCTTATCTAAATTTACTTGTACATCGTTATTAGCTCTTGGTTCAATCAATACTGCAATGGCCAGTTTTTTGTATTTTCCTTCTTCCATGCGTGCATGCCAGTATTTCAGTATATTGTAGTCAAAGCTCTGCATATTAACTCGCTCCAATGGCAATTCTTTCTCAATAATATTATAAACCAGGTCTGAAAATTCAGCATAATCAGGCTGTGTCTTACCGATTTCTTTTTCGTTGCTTTTTATTTCTACATTATATTTAACAGGAGGCAACCCCTTTTGTTTAGTGTATTTTTCAATCTCTCTGATCATCTCCTTAAACAAAGGTTTATACGCTTTCATTTTCTCCTGTTCCGGGAAACCCTTATTGCCGCGCAGGCCAACATCATATTTTTTTATCTCTTTATAATCCAAGGTATATAGGTTTCCCTGTGTTTCTTTGGTTACCGGTTCACCTTTAGGATCCGTGGTAATGTCCGGATTAAAATAGGTATCGTGTGATACCACCACCTTTTTATCTTTTGAAATAACGACATCTAACTCAATCACATGGGCGCCTAAATCAATGGCCTTTTTGAAAGATTGAATGGTGTTTTCAGGCACTAAGCCACGTGCCCCGCGATGGCCCTCGATTTCGAACTTCATGGTTTGAGCAAATGTTAAGATAGGAAATAAAAACAATACTAAGGTTTTCATGTGTATTAAGGTTGAATAATGACAAAAATTTAACTAGACATTCCACCAATAAGTAAACTTCACCACCAGGCTCCGGTTTCTGACCTGAAAAGTATCAGAAAAATAATTATCTGTATAAACCAGAAATAAGTCTGATGCCGGGCTATAGCGCCATTGCAAGCGGGAATTGATATTAAAGTTTTTATTCTGGTTATTAAATTGTAGGAAATTAGTAAAAAACAATTTATTTGTAAAGGTAATATCTATTTTAGGACCTAATAGCCAGAGATTATATTGTTTATTTATTAATTCTTTAGGCAGAATCGGATCTTCTTTAAATGCCAGGCGGTTATAGTTGGCACTCATGGTTATAGCTACATAAGGCTGAAATCGGTAGCCAATGTCTCCATTCAGGCGGAGACGTGTGCCATTTGCATAATAACCGCCATAGCGTGTGGAAACAAAATAGGTTAATAAAGCCTGCGGCTTAGAGGTATAATCGAAACCGGCAGAGTTCCATTGATGCTCGCTACCTGTTGGCAGATATACCTTAGCAACATTACCCGTAGGATCGAAAGGACTAAGCAGCTTTACATAATTATGAGCCGCCCATACCAAGAGTGTGTTGGTCTTGCGGAAATTAATTTTATAGGCTATAAATTTTTCGTTTTCGGTTTCCTGCGAAAAGTCTTTGGTAAAATAATGCGTCAGCATGAGTTGAGGGCCATGACTTAATACAGCCCCTCCGGCTTTCGGAAAAGACAGATAGGCAACCTGTGGGTTGATTTTGCCATAATTAATACGTGGCACGTAACCTACCTCTGCTGAATAAGTATTACCTACTTGCTCAACCTGCACTCCTGTTACCCATTTTTTATTTGTATAGAGAATGTTTCCGGCAAAAACAGCGTCATTACTTTTAGCATTAGGTCCGAATGAATTTAAGTACAGAAACTTGCCTGTCCAGTCATTCTTTTTAGAAGCAAGGTTATATTCAATGCCTATATTACGATTAAACTGAGTAAGATTATTTAATTTAATGACGTTTTCAGAAGTACTTTCAAAATTAAAGGTTTCTTTATTAACAAACATGATGGCAATATTGGAGCGCGCAAACATACGGCGTTGCAAGGCTATTACACCAAAATTCTGAGCGGGTACACTATCTTTATTCATTCCGGTTTGCATATCCATAAAGCCTATACGCCAGTCTTTATTGAGCTTACCACTTAGTCTTGCCCCAAAACGAATAGGAGCATTTAAACCAATACGACGTGAGAAAAACGGGCGGATATTCTGATAACCAAAGTTTGAGAATAAGTCTCCGTTTTCTAAGAAGAACTGCCTTTTCTCAGGGAATAGTAATTCAAAGCGGTCAAGATTGGTTTGTTGCTGATCAACTTCTACCTGCGAGAAATCCGGATTAACTGTTAAATCAAGGTTGAGTGAGGATGAAAGACCTACTTTCGCATCAAAACCGATATCCCCTCTCAGCTTTGTAGGGATTCTTTCTTCCTGATTAACACTAACGCCCCCTAGTGCATAAGGGATAACCGAGATATTTGCGCCCGCCTGTGGTGGTGGCTGATCCCACACCAATGAGGCGCAATAAGCCAATGAAGCAGTAGGAAACTGGCGTGGTACAGGCGCCCATGCCGATTTTTCAGTGGTTTTTAAATCAAGGCGGCTGAAGTTTACGCCCCAACGGGTAATGCCTTTTTTATAACGGAGTGTCTTAAACGGAATGGCGGCTTCCCATATCCATTTATCGTCGTCATATTTTACTTCAGATGTCCATTTGTTTTCCCAGCTCAGGTTGGCGGCGCTACCATTGTAGAGCAAGCCATCCCATTGAGCACCATGTGCATTAGCGCCGAAGGTAAAGCCGTTGGTCTGGTCGTCAAAAGTATCTATAAATAATAAATCGTTGTCGTTTTTCCCGAAAGCAAAATCCCGTTTTAACGATTCAACCATATAAGAACCGGGAGCATAATCGTAATTGATAAAGAGTATATAAAGATTCTTGTCGTCGTAGGTCATTTTTACCTCTGTTTTTACAAAGGCTTTGCTGGTATCCATAGGCAAAACCTGATAAAAATCAGTGGCAAGCTGCGCTTCTGCCCAGGCTCTTTCGTCGGGGATACCGTCTACTTTTATAGAAGAGGTAGCCGGATGTATATGGTACTCAATTTTATCGTTTTTCTTTTGGGCATGGGTAGTAAAAGACAGAAAAACAAAAAGGCATAGTTTTAGGGTAAAGTAAATAAGTCTTACAAATACAGGTTTCAATTTTAATAAGTTTATAAGGTTGAGACAGTAAAGTTACGAAGCTAAAAAACAAAAACCTCACAAGTTTTTAAAACTGTGAGGTTTTTGACTATTATTTTATACTAGAAAACTTTCTGCTATTCGGGCATTTTATTCTGATGCTTCTTCTGAGGCGTCGCTTACTTTCTTTGACTGCATATCAAAAATCAAAGAGATACGCCAGGTGTTAGCTAAAGCATTGCCTTGCGACACCGGAATCAGGTAGGCGAAATCGATACCATAGCTGTTTTTCAGTCTTAATCCCAAACCTGTAGTTACGTATTTTTCACCGCCTTTATAACTGCTTTGCATAAAATAACCGCCACGTACCGCAAATACATTATTGTACCAGTATTCTACGCCTAAAGAGCCTGTAAATTCTCTTAATTCTTCTTTAAATCCGTCAGGGGCATCAGTAAAAGAAGAGAATATAGCCTGAATAGAGCCTAATTCAGACGGGTCTTTACCTTTGACTATTTTACCATTGTTGTCTCTTAAAGGAGGTGTAGGTACCAGTAATTTATTAATATCAGCCAGGAAGTTGAACTGATTGTAATTGTCTATTTTTAAATTCAGATTGCCACCTAATTTAAGGTTGGTTGGTAAAAAGTAACGGTCTCTGCCATAGTTTACTTTACCACCAATATTCTGTATTACTGCACCGCCCGAAAACGCAGCACCTTTTTCACGGTTTCTTACTGCTGGCGAATCGTTCATATAGAAAAACGAAAGATCACCTGCCACTGTATTAGCCGGTTTACTTGCTATGTTATTAATCACCTGCGAACCTATAAGGTTAGAGTGAATATATTTGATATTCAAACCCATAGCCATATCTCTGCTGAGTTTGCGGCTATATCCGGCAGCAATATTTAAATCTCTTGATTGAAAAGTGCCTGTCTCTTCGCCATACATATTTCTGAACTCAAATTTACCCTGATTAAAATAGGTAATAGATAGTCCCAATACCTGATCTTTGGCAACTTTCTTAAAAAGTGCTGCATGAAGAAGCCCCATATCATCTACTAAATCTCTCAGCCAGGGTGTGTAAGAAACGGTTGAACCCAGACTGCGATCAATAAATGGCAATTTGGCGGTATTCCAATACATAGAGTTGGCATCTGGTGTAGAGGCTGCGCCGGCATCTCCTAAAGCTGCCCCTCTTGAATCGGGTGAAAAAGTAAGAAAAGGAACAGCTGAAGAAACTACTCTTTTCTCGTCACTTTGTGCTTGCGCAGAAAAAGAATTTATTAAAACTAAACTTGCCAGAATGGCCAATAATTTGCTTTTCATGAGAGCTTTTTTTTCATTCTACCCCAAAACAGGGTACTTTTAATATGATGTATGTATCGGATTCTATTGATTTAAGGCACCAAATATAACAGTTTTTCTCAGTTACTTCCAAAACACTAATTTTCCGGAGGCATAAGTTTTTATTTTATGGTTCAGTATTTGAGCAGTAATCCGGTAGTAATAAATGCCAATGGTCAAATCCTGAAGGTCAATATTCATGCCAATGTTCAGTGTTTGAAGGCAGGAATAACATAACTCTGACTTCTCAAAAATTGTTCTGCCTGTTGCATCAAAAACCTTGATTTCAAACTCAATGTCTTCTCCTTCAGCATTATGTTCAATCAAAAAACTGCTTGCTCCCTGAAAAGGACTAGGGTAATTGTATGCTTGCAATAACCTGAACTTTTCATTCTCTACTATGAACTCTAACGATGCTTCCGAAGAATTATTATAGATGTCCCATATTTTTAATTTAATGGTATAAGTGCCTGCCGGGAGCTTCCCAAAAGCATATTTTATGATACCCTTAGTATAGTCTTCGTCGCTCGTAAAATACTGATTAACAACAACTTGCATTGTGTCATTGAGCGTAAGAAGCATTTCATGGCCGATACCGGCCTGCGATAAATTAATGCCGCTTTCGTCAGAAATTCTGGCTTGCAGCATATTGCTTTTATCTACAAAAAGTTCAATTTCGGGGCCTTTGGTATCTGTGACAGCAGCAGACTCACTGCCGCCTATCAATACTCTGTCAAAACTTCCGATGGCATCACTGCTGCTATCAGCGGTAAATGCATAACAATTGATTTTTCCCGGCCCTAATTGATAATTAATATCTTTAGGAACAATAAAATTAACAGAAAAAACGCCATTTTTAACAGCGACTTTGCCTTCAAAGATTTTATTCTGATAGATCTGATAACTGAATTTCTCAGCTTTTTGTCCTAAAGTACTTACTGTTGACGGTTTGTCGAAAACTGAGACCAGAACGTAACCATTAAAATTGGTTTTTATTTTATCAGAACCTGATTCTTGTATAGTTCCCTCTATATTTACCTTTGCTAATGCTTTTAATGTCTGATTGTCTGGAGCTTGATTGTTGATTTTTGTAATGGTTACTTTATCCGCCGGATACGCCAGTTTCATAGACGGGTCTCCCAGAAGAGAAAAGTTACGATTATTAACATTACTAAGCGAATTATTTTTAGTAATTCTGAAAATATCTCCCAATCGCCAATTTCCTGCTTGTTTTTCTAAGACGAACGCCGAGTAAAATGCGTTGTTCAGCAAATAATTGGTATAAGAAAAAACCGGGCGTGTAGTTGTCAGCAAGCCTATGGCTCCTCCTCTTGGGCTTAACATGGCCAGTTCGGCCCCTGATACAACCGATGGGTCATCAAATCTGCCAAACGAACAGGTGGCTGTCAGAAACACAGGCATATTACTCAGATTTCTCCATGATTCTATCTGATCTGTCGTCAGTATCTTTTCTTCTGTCCACCCGTCAGGGCCACCATGTCCGCTATAGTTAACTATCAGACTT
>CALRLN020000095.1:0-13426 GCA_943368675.1 Chitinophaga pinensis
CTGCGGGGTATTGATTTGCCTCCTTATTCACGGATTAAAACAACCGTAAAAAGTATCAGGTAAGAAACAGAGAAGCGTTTGCAAACTCAGATAGATTCTGTATTAAAATTCCTGATTTTTTACTCAAATAAAATCCAATTCAGGGTAAAAATGCAAATCAATTTATAAAAATTAAAGCCATTTTGCTTTGAATTTAGTTATAGATACTAATGTCTTAAAATATACATAGCCATTACTGGCATTAAATTTTGGGACAACAGTATATCACACAAACAAAGCACAACAATGAAAAAAGAAATGCTAACAATTCTTGCAGCTACGCTGTTTGCTCTCTCCTCTTGTAAAAACAACACAAACAAAGCGCCTGAAACTACTGCCGATGGCGACAGTATCTCAACAGCAGCTTCGGTAGAAACTGAAAAACCAAATACCGATTATGTACCCGCCTTTGCCGGACAAACAAGAATAGCAGCAGTAAAATCACAAACACCTTATGAAGGAAAAATACTTACAAATGACCTGAAAAAACCCTGGGGCATTGTTAGCCTTCCTGACGGCCGATTATTGATTACAGAGAAAGAAGGAACCATGAGAATGGCTACCAGTTCCGGCACATTGAGTGATGCCATAACAGGCATTCCGAAAGTAAATTCTGATGGGCAAGGAGGTTTATTAGGCCTGACCGTTGACCCTGATTTCAGCACTAACCGTATGGTTTACTGGGTTTTCTCAGAAAAACGACCTGATGGAAACCTGACGGCAGTAGCTAAAGGGAAATTATCGGCTGATGAAAAGAAGATTGAAGGGGCCACGGTTATCTACAGAGCTATGCCTGCCTATGATGGTGATAAACATTATGGGGGACGAATCCTGGTTGATAAGGACGGTAATTTATTCGTAAGTACCGGAGAAAGGTCTGACCTGGAAACAAGACCACAGGCACAATTCTTAAACTCTGCTTTGGGCAAAATAGTGAGAATAACCAAAGATGGAAAACCTGCCGGTGGAAATCCTTTTATAGGAAAGGCTGATGATAAACCTGAAATATACTCCTATGGGCACCGTAATGTACAAGGACTTGCCTTTCATCCTACGACAGGTGATTTATGGGAAAATGAATTTGGCCCGAAAGGCGGCGACGAAGTAAACATTATAAAAGCCGGAAAAAACTATGGCTGGCCGATTATTACTTATGGCATTGAATATAAAGGAGAAAAAATTGGCGAGGGTATTCAACAAAAAGAAGGACTTGAACAACCTGTCTATTATTGGGACCCTGTGGTATCTGCCAGCGGCATGACTTTCTATAGTAGTGATTTAATACCTGAATGGAAAAATAATCTGTTTCTGGCCTGCCTTAGTGCCAAGCATGTTGACCGATTAGTGATTGAAAACAACAAAGTAGTTGGCGAAGAAAGGTTACTGGAATCAGAAAAACAACGTTTCCGTGACATTACACAAGGTAAAGATGGTGCTTTGTATGCCATTACTGATGAAGGCAGATTGTACAGAATATTTAAAAAATAATCTATAAACAGAACAAATTAATCAGAAACTCCATTAGTACAAATGTCCTAATGGAGTTTTTTTCATACCTTCGCTAAATTTTCTATGTTCCTTTCATGACCACCAAACAACGAATTCTTCAATCATCGCTACAATTATTTAATCAATATGGGGTTGATGCGGTTACTGTCAGGCATATTGCTAAAGAATTGGGCATGAGTCATGGCAATTTATGTTATCATTTCCCGAATACAGATGCCATCGCCGAAACGCTCTATGAACAATTGCTCGAAGAATTGAATAGTGTGCTTGAAGAGCCTTCTGTATTTAATACTATTAACCTGCAAACGCTTTATAAACTATGTGCATTTGTTTTTGAAAAACTCTACAAGTACAAGTTTTTAATACAGGATTTCATCAGCCTTACCCGAAGAATCCCTGGTCTGAAGCAAAAGCATCGGGAGCTGGTCGCAAGCCGGAGATTGTTTTTCCAGATGGGCATTGAAGCAGGGATAGGTGCCGGATTCTTAAAGCCTGAAATTATTGAAGGTCAGTATGAAAATTTCTTTAATCAGCTTTTTATCATCGGCGATTTCTGGCTGGCAAGTGCCGAGATTTTGTATGAAGGCAAAGAAGAAGATAAATTGCAGACTTATCTGAATATTACATTTACCTTGATTGTCCCCTATCTGACGGAAAAAGGTTTGAGCGAGTATAAAGATTTATCCAAAATGGAGTAATAAAAGCAAATGGGTCGCTTATCTGCGACCCATTTGCTTTACATAATGGCGAACCGGATGTTCACCAACATCACAAGTATTAATTTTTTCCGCTTCCGGATACTCCGGCTGCAGGGGCTGTACCAGTTGATGCTTTTTTATCGAAATCACCCGCTTTCACGATAGAGATTTTCTTAGGATCAACATGTTTTTTCATTGCCGCATTTACCTGTTCTGCTGTTAATGCCTCTACCTTTTTCTCAAAGTCGGCATCAAAAGCTAATGTTCTGTCATAATACAGATAGTTATTCAATCGGCTTGATAACTCATTGTCTTGCGAACGGGATACACTACGGCTTTGCAACCAGCCTGATTTGGCAGCTTTCAGTTCTTCTTCTGTAAAGCCTTCTGTTACCACTTTGTTTAGTTCTTCATAGAATGCTTTTTCCAGTTTCTCTGCGTTTTCTGGTGCATAGATAGCGTAGGTCATGAAGCTACCGGATTTATCAAATGGTCCTCCTGTTAATTGTGAACCTACTCCATAGCTGATACCCTCTTTCTGACGGATTCTGACAGCCAGACGAGAGCTCAAGAAACCACCACCTAAAATATAGTTACCCATAATAAGGGCAGGATAATCTGCATCAGTATCCTGCAAAGGCAGGTTCAGGCCGGCAAGGAATAGTGCATTGGCTTTGTCCGGAGTTTTAATAGCATTGGCACTAGGGGCAATATCCTGATAAACTGCCTGAATGCGTTTGAAAGGAATCGGATTTTTCCATGTTCCCAGCACACTGATACTTTTTTTCACAGCTGCCTCGTCGAAATCACCTACTACCGAAACTGTGGCAGCCGAAGCTCCATAGAAATCCGTATAGAATTTCTTAATGTCTTCCAGTTTCACATTTTTCACATTCTCCAATTGCTCATCGAGTGTTCCTACATAGCGAACATCACTCTTAGGATACGGGTTCATTGTCCGTTGGAAAGCCGTAAACGCAAGGCCTTGCGGGTCACTTTTCTGAGCTTCTATCTGCGCAATGTTTTCCTGTTTTAATTTCTCAAATTCATTGGCATCAAACACCGGATTTTTCAGAATATCCGTAACAATAGCCAAAGCTTTTGGCAAATTCTCTTTATTAGACTCAATATTTACTACAATATTATTGCCACCACCGCCAACAAATACCTGAGATTTGATTTTATCCAGACTATCTTTAATCTGCTGACGTGTAAGATTCTTGGTGCCCTTGTTTAACAAAGAAGCCGCAAACGAAGCAATTGTTTGTTTGTTTTGCAGACTCTGCTCGTCTCCAATTCTTAGGGTAATATTGGCTCTTACTGTGTTGCCACGTGTTGTTTTTTGCAATAAAGCATATTCAAGACCATTGGGTTCCTGACCACGTTTGGTACGGCTTTCGATATTAGCCGGAGACGGATCAAAAGCCTCTCCTTGTGCTACTACTGCACGACCTTTGTAGTTTTTCACTAAATCCTCTACATTCGGAGACTCAGGTACTCTTACACGGTCAGAATTTTCTTCAGGGATAAATACCCCGACAGTACGGTTCGATGGCTTAAAGTAGAATTTAGCCACACGTGCTACATCAGCAGGCGTTATTTTTTCGATAGCATCGCGGTAAATATATACTAATCTCCAGTCGCCGGCACCAATGTATTCACTTAACTGAAGACCCGTTCTTTCTGTATTACGCAATGTCAATTCCAGATTTTTCAGTACTTCATTTTTAGCACGGTCAACATCTTCTTTAGTAATTGTCATGGTTGGCACAGCGTCCAAAGTAGCTAACAAAGTCTTTTTAGCATCTTCTAAATCTTTGTCTTTCAGAACCGCTATATTAAAATACAAAAACGTTGGGTCTTTGTTTGTAAACGAATAGGCGTATTGGCTTGACGCTTTTTTGGTTTCAACCAATGCCTTATAGATTGTCCCTGATGGTTCGTTTGTCAGAATACCTTGAAGAATATCCAAAGCCGGATAATCAGGGTGAGCATTACCGCAAATATGATAAGCTGCACCAACGGCTTGCACATCACCCACGCGGCGTAATGTTACCGAACGCTCGCCATCCTGTACAGGTTCAACGGTATAAGTAGGCTGTAAAACCCGTGTCGGACGAGGAATATAGCCAAAGTATTCATTCACCATTTTAATGGTTTTGGCCTCATCTATCTTTCCGGCTACTAACAATACTGCATTATCCGGTTGGTAATATTTTCTATAAAATGCCTGCAGATTATCGATAGGAACTCGCTCAATATCTTCACGTGAGCCAATAGTTGAATTACCATAGTTATGCCATAAATAAGCCGTTGAGATAACTCTTTCGCTTAGAACACTCTCAGGGTCGTTTTCGCCCATTTCAAACTCATTTCTTACTACCGAAAATTCTTTTTCCAGGTCTTCTTTCTTGATAAATGAATTCACCATACGGTCAGATTCCAGATCAAGCGCCCATTTCAGGTTTTCTTCTGTTGCCGAAAAAGTCTCGAAATAATTGGTGCGGTCAAGCCATGTTGTACCGTTAGGACGGGCACCATGGTCTGTCAACTCCTGAGGGATGTTGGTATGTTTAGTTGAACCTTTGAACACCATGTGTTCTAATAAGTGAGCCATACCTGTTTCGCCATAGCCTTCGTGGCGGGAACCTACCAGATAGGTAATGTTTACGGTAACAGTTTGTTTGGATGGATCGGGGAACATAAGGACTCTCAGGCCGTTGCCCAAAAGATATTCTGTGATTCCTTCAACTGAGGTAACTTTTACCGGATCAGGAATCACCGGTTTTTCAGCCATAGCAGTTACATCGCCTTTTTTCTTCTTTTTCTTGTTTTTTTTCTGGGCAAACGCATCGCTGCCAAACAAGCAAAGTCCTACAAGCAAAGTAATAGCAATCTGCCTGATTGGAAAGTGTCGGTAGGTTTTTAACATAATTTTGAGGTGTAATATTTAATAATATACATGCAAAGAAACGCCAAAATAAGCATAGTTTTTTGCCCTATACCCGTTTTGCCGTTTTTAATTTTACTATAACGAAGTAAACCATTTAAATAATTTAATCCAAACAGAAAATGTTAAGGTGTGTTAAACGTTGATGAATGGTTAATACTAATAAATTTGCATAATGAAGGCAATAATATAAACAGCCTCTACCTAGTATCCAAATCATAGACAAATTGCAGAAACTACTAAAAACATATCTCCGTCGCCTGACTAACCTCACTTCACGTAACAGGTCACTTTTACTATTAAACTTACCTCAGGAACAATTTCTTGATTTACATAGTCTGAATTTTTTAGACAACAAACCTTCTTTTGACTATATCCATCAGTTAATCAGTCAGAAAAACCAGATTCCTTTATGTGATGTGCAGGATAGCCGTTTTGAGAAAGTGAATGAGGTAAGCAAACGTCTGCGCAAACTCGCAAGAACTGAAAGTTTTATTGAAGAAGAGCGCGGAGCAAAGGATTTATATGTGGCCTATCCGTTCGTAAAGGGCAAGATGTCTGATGGTACTACCGTGCGTTGCCCTTTGTTGTTCTTTCCGGTTACGCTTAAAACCAACGGGAAAAAGTGGATTCTGGAACAACGTGATGAACCTGAAAGTTTAAACAGGAGTTTTTTATTGGCTTATTCTTATTTCAATAATATAAAACTACCAGACGAGTGGCTTGAAAAATCATTCGAAGATTTTGACAAGGATAGTCTGGCTTTTCGCACACAGTTATATGAATTATTAAAAGATAGTCCGTTTGAAATTAACTTCAATCAGGAGCTTTTTACCAATCAACTGATTGATTTTGAGAAACTGGCTAAATCAGAATTAGACAGTACAGAACGAAATGGTGAATTAAAATTATATCCTCAGGCAGTATTGGGTATTTTCCCGCAGGCAGGTTCTTATCTGGTACCCGACTATGAGGAACTAATTAAAAATGCCGAAGAGGGTCATTATGAACTTGATACCTTTGAAGAGTTATTTCAGCACGCCACCCCTCCAACCAACCAGCCCGCTTTTAAAGAAGAAACTGCTTTTTTGCCTTTTGCCATTGATGCCTCACAGGAAGAGGCCATCAAACAGGTGAAAGAAGGATATTCTATTGTAGTACAGGGGCCTCCGGGTACTGGTAAATCTCAACTGATCGCCAACTTGATTGCTGATTTTACGGCCCGGGGCAAAAAGGTATTAGTGGTTTGTCAGAAACGTGTGGCGTTAGATACGGTTTATCAGCGATTACAAAAAGTGTCGATGACAGACTTTGTGGCTTTAGTTCATGATTTTAAGAATGACAGAAAATCACTCTTTGAAAAAATTGCCGGCCAAATAGAACGAATTGAGGATTTTCAGAAAAAGAATAAAGGATTGGATGCAATTTTTCTGGAGCGGAATTTCACCCAGATAAGCCGGAGAATTGATCAGATTTCGGAAGAATTACAAAGGCTGAAAGACGCACTTTTTGACGAATCGGTTTGTGGGGTATCAGTGAAAGAACTCTATTTGAGCAGTAGTCTGAATAGACCTTCTATCAATCTACAGGATCTGTATCGTTCTTTCACCTTTCACGAACTGGCCGATTTTGAGGGTCGGTTGAATCGGTATCTCCAATATGAAGCTAAACTCGGAAACGGAGAAGGTGATAAATTCTGGCAATTGCGTAATTCATTCAGTAAAAAAACATTTACTGAAGTTACTAAAATCACTGATACAATTGAGAATGTTATTGCTTTTCAACAAAAGAATGGCAGGCTGTTTTCTATCATAGAGTTGAATCAGTTAGATGAAAATATCCTCCAGAATTTTATTCAGTATTTTGAAAATAAGGATGCCAATGAAATTTTTATAGCCATTATTGAAGAAAAAAAATATATCAGTAACCGTACTTTTGATTTAGAGAAAATCTTTGCTGACCTGGAACAATTATACCTACACGATGGCATCGAACAAACTATATCAGCCAGAGATTTACTATTTCGAAAAACACAGGCAGAAAATGCACACTCAGCAAGCCAATCCGGTGTAAACTGGCTAGCCTGGAAGTTCTTCTCTAAGGATAGAAAAGATATTGAATTGCTATTGGCACAAAACAGGCTTCCACTCAGTGAAGCAGGATTAAGCATACTGAACAAAAAAATTCTTCAACGCATAACTTTTGAAGACCTCAAAGAAAAGCTTACCAAGAAAGAGATTATTATTGACGAAAAAGATGGCTGGGACAATATTAATAGCTACCTCCAGAACTATATTTCCGCCAATAAGGCTCACAACATTTTCCTGCAACAAGAGTTTATCCAACGCCAGACATCCGATATATTGCATGGCTCAAAGTCATTCTCTATTTCTCCATTTAAAGATTTAGCAAGGTTGATTGTCGAGACTAAATTAGAATTTGTACAATGGCAATTGTATTTGTCTTATCAACAAATTGCATATCTGGTTAATACTCCTGAAGCAAAGCAGGCAATACTTGCTTATCTGAAACAGAATTTTGATTTGATGATAGAAGCTGATGAATTGAAAGAATCATTTCTGCCTGCTGAATCAGAAGTTTTACAACGGCTTGTGAATGATGAAAATCCTGATGTTGAAATAAAAAATTTAACAGAGGTCTTCTTAAACTCTCTGCGTTTGGCCTGGACCCAACACATTGAAGCGCTTTATCCTATTTTAAGGGGAGTTAGCTCTTTAAAAGTAGAACAATTAGAGGCTGAACTACAGGAAAGTGTTTTGAAAAAGCAGGAATTAAGTCAGGAAATATTATTGCTGAAATTGCGAGAGCAAACTTATAAAGATCTGGTGATTAACCGCCTGCAAAATGTGGTAACCTATCGGGAATTACAGCATCAGACAACAAAAAAGCGTAAGCTCTGGTCTGTTCGTAAATTGCTTGAAAATCATTCAGAAGAAATCTTTAAACTGATTCCCTGCTGGATGGCCTCACCTGAATCAGTATCAGCGATTTTCCCTTTAGCCGGTAAGAATCCGACTGATTCACTGTTTGATCTGGTAATTTTTGATGAGGCTTCTCAATGCTTTGCCGAAAATGGGATTCCGGCAATATACAGGGGCAAGCAGGTAGTAATTGCCGGAGATTCCAAACAATTGCAACCAACAGACTTGTATCAGATTAGATACGATGAAGATGCCGAAGATGAACCTGTTTTGGAAATAGATTCTTTGCTTGATTTATCAGCACAATATCTGCCGCAGGCATGGCTGAGAGGCCATTACCGTAGTCACTCTCTTGACCTGATTGATTTTTCTAATCAGCATTTTTATAAAAACTCTCTCCAGTTACTCCCCCATTATTCCGAAATCAGCAAAAATAAACCTGCAATAAGCTATATCAAACTGGATGGTTTCTGGGAAAACAATACAAATCCGACCGAAGCACAAAAGGTATTGGAAATTGTAGAAGATTTGAAACGAAAAGCCCCGACCAAAACCATCGGGGTGGTTACATTTAACTTTAAACAGGCTGATTTAATTTATCAGACTATCTCACCTGTTTTAGGAGAAGACTGGGGCGTGATTAAGAATATTGAAAATATACAGGGAGATGAATACGATATTGTGATTTTCTCGGTAGGTTATGCGCCGAATCTGAAAGGTAAGCTGCTGATGAATTTTGGTAGCCTGAATCAACAAGGCGGTGAAAACCGACTGAATGTAGCCGTAACCCGTGCAAGAGAATTCATTTATATTGTGAGTAGTATCCTTCCGCATCAGTTACAGGTAGAACAATCACAGAATCTCGGCCCTAAATTATTGAAGAAATATCTGGAGTATGCATTGGAGGTATCGCAGGGAAACTATTCCCCTGAACCACATAGTACAGAGAAATTTAATACCCGGTGGCTATTAAAACATCAGTTAGTGCGCGAAAACAAAGGCTATTATATGGAACTACCTTTTGCAGATATAACAGTAAAAGATGCTGATACATACGAATCCCTGATTTTAACCGACGATGATTTGTATTACGAAAGCATTTCACCAAAAGATACCCATGCTTATTTGCCTATTAGTCTAAGGGCAAAAGGCTGGAAATTTGAAAGACTGTGGAGCCGTAACACGGAGTGACACTCCGTGAAATAGTCCCCCGGAGTGGCACTCCGGGATTTACACTCTGAGTTATGCATACCACTGCATTATTTCCTTTGAAACATAAGTATATTTCCAGTCTTCCCATTTACCTGTCAACCCTGCTTTCACAGGATTCTGCACAATATAATCTATAATCCTGACAAACTCCTCATCGTCACGCACCACATGGTCATAACTCTCTTCGCCCCAGAAAGCGTTCCCTGTCAGGTCAAGTAACTCATTAGATTTCCGTGCAGTATGCCTTTTTAAAGACTGCAAAACCCTGAAAAAGCCCTCCTGATGAATAGTTGTTGTCAATAAAACGTGTACATGATTAGGCATAATACAAAACGCATGCAATTGGTAGTATTTTGTATCACGGTAATGCAATGCTTCCGATAATACTTCGGCTATAGCCTCTATTCCCAGATATTGTACACCATTTAAGCATTGATGAAGATAGCTGTCGAATTTAGCGAAGTATCTTTTCTGAATTTTGTAAAGCTCTACTTTGCGGGTAGCTTCTTCGGTAACGGTTTTTCGTATTAGTTCAACAGCTGCGTCTTTCTCGGTCTTTAGTTTCAGTATTATATCTTTGGGCAGAGAATTAGCCAGACGAAAGGTAATAAAAAGCCTTTCGTCGGGCGGAAGAATATGCGGTAGATATCTTCTATAATGTGTTTTCATTTGCAACACGTAGTGACTTGTAGACACCCGATCTCTATGGAACTAGAGTACGGAGTATCACTCCGTATTACGCTTCTCCGGAAACACCACACTAGCCCCGATACTCACAACCAATATTCCAACAATCACCAGCAATGAATGAACATTCGTAAACCCTAGCGCAGTAAGCTGATGGTGTAAAAGCATTTTAACACCAATAAAGGTTAATAAAACGCCAAGGCCATATTTCAGGAAGCGGAATAGCCCCATAATACTTGCCAGGAAGAAAAACATCGAACGAAGCCCCATGATGGCAAACACATTAGAGAAGAAAACGATGTAAGGGTCTTTGGTAATAGAAAAAATAGCAGGGATAGAATCAACCGCAAAAACCACATCGGTACCTGCAATAACCAGCATTACCAGAAATAATGGCGTAACATACCATTTTTTATAACGCTTATGATAGACCAGAAAATGGTCAATTACATTTCGTTTATAGACATTAAAATATTTAGAAGCAAACTTTACAACCGGGTGATGCGCCGGATCCATTTCTTCTTCTTCGTCTTTATTCCGTAGGATATTAATCCCGGTATAAATCAAAAAGGCTCCGAATATATACAGAATCCATTCGAACTCCTGAATAAGGGCTGCGCCAATAAAAATAAAGATAAAGCGTAAGATAATAGAGCCTAATATACCCCACACCAACACTTTCTTATAAAACTTCTTATGCACCCCAAAAGAATTGAAAATCAGAATGAATACAAAAATATTATCAACAGATAATGAGTACTCTGTGAGATAACCAGTCAGATAATCAATAGCCATGCTATTCTGAAAGGCGCGTAAGGCTGCTTCAAAATTAGGAGGGAGTTTTAATGTTTCATAGTACTTTCCCTTGATGTCCTGTAAGTGAGACATATCACTGATATCATGAATCAGATAGCCGTATTGACGAAGAAAAAAGAAAAAAGCAATAGCCAGCGACACCCAGATGGCACTCCAGATACCTGCCTCTTTAAAACTTACCACATGGCTTTTTGACTTGCTGAATGCTCCTAAATCAAGAGCCATTACAAACGCTACAAAAATCGAAAATCCTATAAAAAATATTGTTTCACTTGATAACGACATATATTAAATTGCTAATACGAAACCTTGCTTCGTGTGTTAATTGTTATTTTCTGGCATTTTGTTTGCCTGTTTATAATAGGCTGCAAAATAATTTGTTCTTGGAAATCAAAAGAATCATGCCCTATTTTGCAACTAAACTCTCAAACGGGGATATTTTACTACAAATCGGCTGCAAATTAGCACCGAAAACTCGAATAATTTATGTATAATGATAAAAAAGTAGTAATAGTGATGCCAGCCTACAGGGCTTCGCAGACACTTGAACGTACTTACAGAGAAATTCCATTTGATATTGTTGATGAAGTAATTTTAGTAGATGACTATAGCCCTGACGATACTACCGAAGTCGCAAAACGATTAGGTATTCAGCATGTTATCAGGCATGATGTAAACAAAGGCTACGGTGGTAATCAAAAAACCTGTTATACCAAAGCCCTCGAGATAGGTGCCGACATAGTTGTGATGGTTCATCCTGACTATCAATATACGCCAAAATTAATCAGAGCCATGGTCAGTATCATTGGCGAAGATCTATATCCGGTAGTTTTTGGCTCCAGAATTTTAGGTAAAGGAGCCTTAAAAGGTGGCATGCCATTATATAAATACATTGCTAACCGTTTCCTGACTTTTTCACAAAACCTACTTATGGGACAAAAACTCTCAGAGTACCATACAGGTTACCGTGCATTTTCCAAACAGGTATTAGAGGCCGTACCCTTTAAAAAATGTGACGACGATTTTATTTTCGACAATGAAATGATAGCCCAGATATTCTGGAAGAATTTTGAAATAGCAGAGGTTACCTGTCCAACCAAATATTTCGAAGAGGCCTCATCTATTAACTTCGTCAGAAGCTCCAAATATGGTTTGGGAGTTTTAAGAGTATCGTTTTTATATTTATTCACCAAAATCGGGATATTCAACTGGGATTTACTTAAATAACCGCATTTATACAGAATATTAAATAACAGGGCGATTATCTCATTGATATTCGCCCTGAATTTTTATACTGCTTTCAACTCAAAAATCGTAATCTCTGGATAAATACCCAGTCGACCCGGATAACCTATATACCCAAATCCACGGTTCACATATAATTTCTGGTCTCCTTCTTCATATAGTCCTGCCCATTCTTTATAGCGCAACTGTACCGGCGACCATTTAAAACTACCCAACTCTACACCATATTGCATACCATGCGTATGGCCTGCAAAAGCCACGTCAATATCTTTGTATTTAGGCAATACCTGATTTCTCCAATGGCTGGGGTCATGTGAGAGTAATAATTTAACTGGTAAATCCTGCGTATTAGCATGGGCTTTCTCCATGATTCCATGTTTCGAGAAACCTCCCGCACCCCAGTTCTGAATACCCAGAATCCCTATTTTTTCTCCATTTACTTTTATCTCCCTATGTTCGTCCATCAATAAGTCCCAACCCATAGTTTTATGCGCACCCATAAGATCTATTAAATTCTGACGCTTTTTTTCAGCCGATACCCACTCGGTATAATCGCCGTAATCATGGTTACCCAGCGTAGAAAAGGTACCCAATGGAGCTTTAATTTTAGAGAAAATCTCAATATAATCTTTCACTTCAGGAGCAATATTATTTACCAGGTCACCTGTAAAGAAAAACATATCAGGTTTTTCTTTCATGAGCATCTCTACGCCTCCTTTCACAGCGGTTTTATTAAAGAAACTGCCTGAGTGAATATCAGACAGCTGCGCAATTGTCATTCCATCAAATTGCTTAGGCAAATTTTTCAGATTAAGCGTTACACGTCTCAAATGATAGTCATGTGCACCAGATAGAATACCCCAGGTCATAGCGCCTAAATGCAAACCCCCTAAAGCCAAAGCTGATTTAGCCAAAAAATCTGAACGGCTAATGCCTGTCGAAACTGGCTGAAGGTTTTCGGTAATTTCAGGTTTTGCAGGAGCAGTCTGGAAAAATGAAGCAATCCATTTAAAGAAGCGGACAATATCATCTATAAATAATATCAATACCGAAAATATCTTTGATATATAAATCATTAAGACCCCTGCCATCAGAAAAGTACGAAAACTGGCCTTAATAGGAGGAGCAGCGGGTGTGTAAGTTAAGGCGGCAATAAATGCTATTATCGAGACGATAGTAAAACCCCAATACCCATATCCAATTATCCGTTGCGTAGTTCCGCTTGCCGAGCGCATCAGCAATTTAACTGCCTGCCATACATACAAGTCTATAAGAAAAAATACAACTGCCGCTATGGCTAGTCCAAAGGGTCTGTTCATATATAAGAT
>CALRLN020000096.1:0-13395 GCA_943368675.1 Chitinophaga pinensis
AATGTACTTTGATAACCTGTATATTGTGTTCTGTAAATAGCCTGGAAACGAGTAACATTCTCAGACCCGGCAGTGGCCGGATTAAAGAATAGCTGATTAAAGTAATAATGGCTGAAATGTGCATCTTGTTGAGCAGAAGCTGTAAAAAATGTCAAAGACAATATTACAATGTAGAATTTTTTCATAGTAGGCCAGGGGGTATTTCTGTTTTTCCTTGAGCAATATAAGCAAAAATAATATTTGTAATATTATAACGTAAAAAATTAGGCTAAACTTGTGGTTTAGCCTAATAAATTCTATGAAAGATGATTCGCTTTCTTTATGTAGAGTTCCAGGGCCCCTGTCATGGAGGGAGCATTGGGCAGTGGCGCTTCTATATCAAGAATATAGCCTGCATCACGTATAGCTTTGGCAGTTGTAGGGCCAAAGGCCGCCAGCCGGGTATTGTTTTGCTGCCAGTTCGGGAAATTAGCGTCCAGAGACGTGATTCCTGACGGGCTATAGAAACAGATAATATCATAGAAAACCTCAGTAAGGTCTGATAAATCGGCAGGTACAGTTTCATACATAATGGCTTCTGTCAGATGAAGGTCATTCCGATTCATCAGGTTCGGAATCTCATTACTTCTGATATTAGAACATGGAAACAGGAATTTCTCACTCTTATGCTTCAGAATTAAGGCTTCCAGATCAGCAGCAGTTTTTTGTCCTACAAAGATTTTACGTTTTCTTATGACGATATACTTCTGTAAATAATTAGCCGTTTGTTCAGAAATACAGAAATACTTCATGTCAATCGGTATTTCGATACGTAATTCTTTGGCTATTCTGAAAAAATTATCTACGGCATTCCGGCTCGTCAGAATAATAGCTGTATGGGCTAAAATATCCACCTTTTGGCGCCGGAAGTCGCGATGGTCCAGGCCTTTGACCTCAATAAACGGGCGAAAATCTACCTTAAGATCGTATTTCTTTGCCAGTTCAAAGTAAGGAGACTTCTCGTCAGTTGGTCTTGCCTGTGTTACTAAAATGCTCTCAACTTTACGGAGGCGTTCTTGAAGAAGTTTATCTGTCATTTCACTCATCCAAATTGCGGGGTTTCAAGTACAGAGTTTATTTCTGATATTAATTTTCAACAATAAAGTCAGCTTTATCAACTATTTTATTCCTAACAATTAAATAGCGAATCTGATTCCAAGTATAATCGGCAACAATTCTACGATGCAAAGGTACGAAATTAAATATAGACTTTGTATAGGTACACTTCGATTTATCGTAAAATACACGATAAGAAACCTGAGAAGATAGAATAAAATGATGGGCGTAAAGAGATACGCTGTCCAGTTAAAATCTATCGGAAAGTACTCTAAAAACAAAACCAGTAATATCAATACGAGAAAAGTATAAAAAATAATAGACGACTGAATAATTTTGAAATAATGGAGATCTACTACTTTTTCAAGATTAAACAACTGACCGATAAGACTGATAAAGAAATATTTGAAAATGAGCGCCATAAACACGGCCAGACATATTCTGAAATAATTAGATGCCAGTACTCCCAGAGTTTCTCCTTCCTGCAGAAAAGTTCTTGCACCAAATACATAAATACCCTTGCTCTGTAAAAGCATACAGAAAAAACTCATAATCATGGCCAGCATAACAATAAACATGATGTTCATACGGCTAAGTGGCTTATTGATTAAAAAAGACTGGTCGCGCATAAGGGTGTTGAACAAATCCCGAAAATTATAATAGCGCTCAAAGGCTCTTACGTAAGAGTTTGACAAATAACTAAATATGATAAGGATAAAAACCGATACCAATACAAAATAGTTTTTATAAGGGGTCGGGGTGCGGGGTTGGGCTTTAATGGTTGACTCAGCTAAAACAATCGGTTTCTGATTCAACTGGCGTTTGTAGGCCAGATACATTTTTTTATCGTCAATATCGGGAGAGCCGTATAAAGTAATATATATCTGTGGCTGCTCGTAGACTTTATATAAGCTATCAATATTTAATACCATCCATTGATTAACCGGGATTTTCTGCCTTAGTGAGCCATTGATAAACAGAAAGTTATCTTCTTTTTGGGCATGAATCAGCAAACTATAGCCACGGTTACTCTCAAGATCGCAGAATAAGGTATGTGAAGGATAATTGACATGCTGCTCAGCAATATAGGGTACATAGGCCTTCATGCGGTCGTTATATACCTGCCAGTCATCGTGATAATCATGTACAAGGTAGTATCCTCCGTTTGGCCCAACAGTTCCAGCAAACGAGTTAAAAGAAACCAACAGGAAAAGTATATAAAGGCCCTTTTTCAATCTATTAAGCAGAATTTTTCCGCAAAATTAACAAAAAAAGGTCAGATTTTTACATCTGACCTTCGCATGTATTAAAATTTTTAATTTATGCCTTACCAAGGGCCTTTAACATGGTAGCCCCAATATCAGCCGGAGAAGCCACTACATGGATACCACATTCAGCCATAATTTTCATTTTTGCAGCGGCAGTATCATCAGCGCCACCAATAATGGCACCTGCATGGCCCATACGACGACCTTTAGGGGCTGTCTGACCTGCTATAAAGCCGACTACCGGTTTCGTACCAAATTCTTTAATCCAGCGTGCTGCTTCAGCTTCCATGCCTCCGCCAATCTCACCAATCATCACGATTCCTTCTGTTTCAGGGTCATTCATTAATAACTCTACGGCTTCTTTGGTAGTAGTACCAATAATCGGGTCACCTCCGATACCGATCGCTGTGGTTTGGCCAAGGCCTGCTTTAGTCAATTGGTCAACGGCTTCATAAGTAAGCGTACCTGATTTTGAAACCACACCGATTGTTCCTTTTTTGAAGATAAAGCCAGGCATGATACCTACTTTACATTCTTCGGCAGTAATAACCCCCGGACAGTTAGGACCAATCAAACGAACGTTTTTGCCTTGGATATAAGATTTTGCCACAACCATGTCTTTGGTAGGAATCCCTTCAGTAATACAAACGATTACTTTGATACCTGCATCAGCCGCTTCCATAATTGCGTCTGCTGCAAATGCTGGTGGCACAAAAATAATTGAAACATCAGCTCCGGTAGTTAATACGGCTTGCTCAACAGTATTGAATACCGGTCTGTCTAAATGTAGTTGTCCGCCTTTTCCTGGTGTTACACCACCAACCACGTTAGTGCCGTATTCAATCATTTGTCCGGCATGGAAAGTCCCTTCAGAGCCAGTAAAACCTTGTACAATTATCTTAGAATTTTTATTGACTAAAACGCTCATTATATCTATTGATTAGACGATTAGTAGAATTTTTATACTCAAAAACGAGAGCCTGTCATATATAAACTTGTAAGTCCTCATTTTTACGTAAAAGTAGTTTGAAATGGGAAAAGTGCAAAAGTTTTTTTAAAGCAAAAACAACTGTATAGCAATCTGAAAACATAAATTATTGGTAGACAGACAATTACACAACAAAAAATCTCTGTTAAAATTCAAATATCCTTTGATTATTCACAATTAGCGAAAGCACAGACTGATACCGGAAGAAGTTATAAGTTTAAAGGAAGGGTCAAAAAGACGGTTTATAAAAACAAACACATTACGAGTAAGCTTGAATAGATATGCAAATATAGCATATTTCTCATAAAAAATATAAACAATGAAAGGTATTTTGTGAGATTATCATCTAAAATGCTCCACAATCGCTGTAACCTTCTTACAATCAAGCGTTTAGAATTTAAAAATCTGAGTTGAATCAATAAGCACTGCTGAGCAAAAGATGCAAAAAGATAATTTTGACTCTCCATAACCTTTAATGATTACAAAAACCATTAAATTTGCACCATAGTAAATCAAAAATTTTCTTTTCTCTACTCAATGATTGTTCAAACCAACGTATCGCTCAAGCCTTATAATACATTCGGAATAGCAGCCAATGCTAAATATTTTGTTGAGGTGTGTGACATTGAACAATTAAAGGAAATTCTTCAGCATCCGGACTTTCAGGGGATCGAACGCCTGATTTTAGGTGGTGGCAGTAATTTGCTATTGACCAAAGATTTTGACGGCATTGTAATAAAGGTTGTCATTAAAGGCATTGAAAAATACCGGGAAGACGAGCAAAACATATGGCTAAAGGCAGGTGCGGGTGAAATATGGCATGATTTGGTGATATATTGTGTGAATCATGGTTATGCAGGAGTTGAAAATTTATCGTTGATACCCGGTACAGTGGGTGCAGCACCTATGCAGAATATCGGTGCCTATGGGGTAGAAATCAAAGAAGTATTTGAGAGCCTCGAAGCCATTGAAATAAAGACAGGGAAAAGCAGAATATTTACCAAAGAAGAATGTCAGTTCGGCTATCGTGAAAGTATTTTTAAACATGCTGTAAAAGGAGAATACGTAATTGTAAACGTGAGTTTTAAGTTGAACAAAACCCCTGTTTATCATGTAGAGTACGGAGCCATAAAAGATACGCTGGCCGAAATGGGAATAGAAAAATTAAGTATTAAAGCCATCAGTGACGCAGTTATCAGTATCCGCCAGAGTAAATTGCCAAACCCTGCTGAAATTGGCAATGCTGGCAGTTTCTTTAAAAACCCTGAAATTCCGAAAGCTCAGTTTGATTTATTAAAAGAGCAATTTCCTGCTATTCCCTCTTACCCTGTCAATGAACAAACTGTAAAAGTACCCGCAGGCTGGCTGATTGAACAGGCAGGTTGGAAAGGCCAACGCTTTGGTGATATTGGTGTGCATGCCAGGCAAGCGCTTGTGCTGGTTAATTATGGAGAGGGCAATGGTAATGAAATAAAAGAATTATCTCAGAAAATACAGGATTCAATCAAAGAAAAATTCGGTATTCAGCTTTCGGCAGAGGTAAATTTTATTTAAATCTGTACCAAACAGTTTCTTGCTATCTATTTATAAGACCGCTAATCTGGCGGTTTTAACCATTTATCATCCCTGCAAATTTTTTTTTATTTCTACGCAACCCTCGTTGTTGTTTTCTGCATCTTGTTTACGAAAAGCAACAATAAAAGTCTTTTTAAAAACTCCGCGGCAGTTTTTTCAAATATATCAGAGTAGAACATTTTAACGATTACAATTATGAAAACGCTTATAAAAACAATCGCCGCATTAGCCGTTGCTATGACCGTAAATTTCGGAGCTACAGCACAAGATGAAGAAGACCACTTCGGAACTTCAAAACAAAAAGAGTATAGTCAGAATAATAACGACGACCATTACGAAAGAAAAGAAAGAAGACATAATATGTTTTCTCGGAGAGACTTCGGTTTATACTTAGGCTTGAATACCTACGAAACCAAAAATATGCCTGAATTAGACAACTGGAACTCTCGCTACGTGGCTCTAAGCTGGAAGAAAAACCATCGTTTGCTTACTGGTAAACAAGTAGATGTGGCACTGGGAACCGGATTTGAATTTGCCTGGAATAACTATATGCTGAAAGACAATATCACTTTAGCCAACCAGACAACAGGTGCCGATTTTATAGAGGTAAAAGACCAGTTACAGAAATCTAAATTAGTAGTTACCAATTTCAATATTCCCGTTATGCTGCAATTTGGTTTTAAAGAAAGCCGCTGGATATTAGGTCTTGGAGCTTATGGTGGTGCCAGAATTGACAGCTATACTAAAATTAAAGGTGAAAACGGCACTAAAAGAGACCATGGAGCCTTCAATATGAACAAGTTTCATTATGGCTTTGCTGCTGAATTGGGTCATAAAAGCTTTACAGTATTCGCCCGTTATCAGATGACTCCAATGTTTAAAGATAGCAACCCTATCAATGGCAACAGTATTATGTTTGGGATTCGTTTGTAAGAATACTAATCTCAAGTGTGGCACGTCTTATACTCATTCGGGTAAGGGCGTGCCACACTTAATTTTAGCCTGCTGGTCTTTATTATCCTTCTTATACTCCCAAGTCCAAACGTGGCAAAGGCATAGCTGTCTGCGATTATTGGTAGCACCGTAGCTAGATTTTCTCAAAATTCAAAGGCTGAATATCAGGCTCGACATTTTCCCGCCGGGCTTTTTTTGAAAAAAGATAGTCCTTTGAATAAAAAACAAATGCATTGGTTCTGTTAGAATACCTGCTTTGTAGAAACTGATTACATACGGTTTCAAATGGCTGCTCATTAACTGAATATCTGTTCCAGAACTCATTCAGTAGCCATATCCAGAAGACCGTAATAGTATCATGATAACCACCCGAATCGGTATTCATACCTCCTGTTGACTCATTATAAGCCGGGATATTTGACCGCATTTCAGCCAAAGCCTTTTCATACCCCAATTCGGCCACATGCCATAAGCCTGTAATCAGGTGTGCTTCATGTGTCCATTCATTAACCGGAAGTGTTTTAGTACGAAACCCATTAACAATAGATTCGAATTCTTTTTGTGTTGAGGGGACAGAATACGCCATACCGACAAATTTTATTTTGAAATATCCGCAAAAAAAGTTTCAAAGCAGGTAATTTCAAAATATTATTCTGCATTATTTTTCGATCAGGTATTTTTTCTATATTTGTCAGAAAAACCTTAATACTATGAGCTCTATATTTGACCATACGCTGCTTAAATTAATACAGGTAGCCATTTCTCTTTTTGCCGGAGTACTTTTTCTACAGTCAGGTTTTGATAAAGTCTTTGATTTCAACGGGAATAAATCTTATATACAAAGTGTATTTGCCAAGACTTTTCTGAGCGGTGTTTCTACACTCCTGTTTATTGTGATAACTATTCTGGAAGTATCGGCAGGTATTACAAGTTTTCTAGGAGGTATCTATTATTTTGTAGAAGGGCAAGCAGATTTTGCTGTTTTGGGCTTAGAATTGGCCGCATTAGCATTACTTTCTCTTTTTACAGGCCAACGCATTGCCAAGGATTATGCGGGTGCCGCTTCGTTGGTAAGTTATTTCTTACTGATGGTTTTTGGCCTTTACCTATATTCTTTGCAGGGGTAAAATGTATGTCGACTTTTCAAGTCGTTCACGCAATAAACCTTTACTACGAACGACGATTTGAAAAATCGTCATACCCCTTTAGAACCACTCACTTTGCATATCAATCGTTACCTGATCTACGCTTTGCAGGCGTTTCATTAGCGACTCTGCTTTTATCAATTCATATTCATAGAAATAGCGGGTAGTCATTAGTTTACCCTGATAAAAATCACGGTCTGAATCGTGGGCATCCGGTAAACTTTGTTGGGCAATAATGGCTTGTTTAAGCCATTGCCAGGCAACAGTAATAATGCCGAATAGCTCTAAATAAAGCGTAGCATCAGACAGATATTTTTCGATTTCACCTTTTTGAGCTAACCCTAATAAATGAGCCGTAACCTGTTGAGCTTTTCCTAAAGTTCGTTGTAATTGCTCCACCAAAGGTTTTAACTCATCTACAGTAATTGCTTCATTAAGTGTTTTAGAGACTTCTTCAAAGAAAATTTGCGCAGCCTTGCCCTGGTGAATAGTAATTTTTCTACCCAGAAGGTCAAGCCCATGAATACCTGTCGTACCTTCATGTATCGGGTGAATGCGCGCTTCGCGGTAATATTGCTCTACCGGAAAGTCTGTCGTATAACCGGCACCACCTAAAATCTGAACGGCCGCACTGGTTGAAAGGCAACACATCTCTGAAGGATACGATTTAGCAATTGGGGTCAGCAAATCTAATAATAGCTGCGCCCTTTCTTTTGTCTCTCCCTCTGCCACATGCGCAATATCAGCCAGTTTGCTGCAATACATTAATAAGGCAAATGCCCCTTCTGTAACAGCTTTCTGAAATAAGAGCATTCGCTTTACATCAGCATGGTTAATAATGCTTGTCTGAGGTTTATTCGGGTCTTTTTCTGAAATCTTTCGGCCTTGCGGGCGTTCTTTGGCATAAGTTAAGGAGGTATGATAAGCGGCAGTACCGATAGAGACCGCATTCAGCCCAACTCCTATGCGGGCTTCGTTCATCATCTGAAACATATAATTCAGACCTTTGTGAGGTTCGCCTACAAGATAGCCCTCACAACCATCGTTTGAACCTACCATAAGGTGAGCAATCGGTGCTCCTTTATAACCCATTTTATGGTAAATCCCGGCAGTAACTACATCGTTAGATATAAGATTACCATTGCTATCAGGTCTTTTCTGAGGCACCACAAATAATGAAATACCTTTCGCCCCCAAAGGACTACCTTTGATTTTAGCCAGCATCAGATGCACCACATTATCACAGGCATCATGGTCTCCGCAGGAAATGAATATTTTTTGCCCTTTTATTTTATAAACGCCTTCCTGTCCGGCAGGTTCAGCCGAAGTAGTAATATCAGATAAGGAACTTCCGGCATTAGGTTCTGTCAGAGCCATTGTACCCTGCCACTCACCTGAATACATTTTTGGGGTGAAAGTATCTATCAAAGTATCCGAGCCAAAGCTACGTATCAGGTTAGCTGCGCCAGTAGTAAGAAAAGGAAAAACACTTGCGGAGTAATTGGCAGTCTGAAAAATAAAGCCTGCGGCATTGAGTATTATTGCGGGCAATTGCTGCCCTCCTTCTTCATACGAGAACCCAGCGTTTATCCAGCCATCCTGCCCGAATTGCTTTACTATCGGCTTCATGCCCGGGTGTACCCGTATCTTGCCTTCAATTAGCTGAGGCTCCTTTCTGTCCATTTCTGTCAGAAGTGGATACAGCATTTTTTCAGCTATCTGCTGTGCAGCGTCAAGAACCATATCGAAGGATTCGCGATTATGGTCCTGAAAGTAAGGGTATTGGGTAAGTGCTTCGCTATCAAGCACTTCGTAAAGGTTAAACTGAATATCACGCTTTGAAAAAAACATATCTGCCTATTTTCTTCTCCTTTTGCCTTTATCTTTGTTCGAATTATTCCTATCTGAACTTCTTTTTGAGCCACTTCTTCCGGAATCACCTCTGTCTGAACGACTTCTTGATGAGCCTCCTCTACCATCGCGTCCTCTACCTTTGGCAGTTGTTCCGGACGACGACTTAAAGGCTTTACCACTCACACTTACCAGTTCCAGATCCATGCTTCTGCGTTCCAGGTCTGTGGTTTTTACACGTACCTTCACACCCTCTCCAAAAGTAATGATTCTACCTGTACGTTTTCCTACCAATCTATAATTCTCTTTATCCAGTTCATAGAAATCATCATTCAGATCAGCCAGACGTACCATCCCTTCGCAGTTTGTAGAAGTAATCTCAACAAAAATACCAAAGTCGGTTACACCAGTTACAACGCCATCGAAAATCAGGCTATGGTCCTGCATACTCATATACTCAACCTGCTTGTATTTGATAGAGGCTCTTTCGGCCTCGGCAGCAAGTTTCTCACGGTCTGACGAGTGCTTTGATTTCTTCTCGTATTCTTCCTGACTTGGGGCTTTTTTCTTATCCAGATAATTCTGCAATAGCCGATGCGCCATCATATCAGGATAACGACGAATAGGCGAAGTAAAATGACTATAATGCTCAAACGCCAGACCAAAGTGTCCCAATGCTTCTGTAGTATATTTTGCCTTAGACATGGTCCTTACGGCCAGTTGCTCCAATACATTCTGCACACCTGTTCCCTCCACTTCCTCCATCATCTTATTCATAGTACTCGACAGACCTTTCTCCGTGTCTGTTTTAATCGTAAAGCCCAGACGAGCGGCAAAATTGGCAAAGTTCAATAGTTTTTCCGGGTTCGGCGGTTCGTGCGTACGGTATACCATCGTGTTCCCGCTTTCCTGCTCTTCACTATCTTTATTTTTCTTCTTGCCTAAGTTAAACACAAACTCGGCTACCTTTTTATTGGCTAATAGCATAAACTCTTCTATCAGTTTATGCGAGTCTTTTCTGATTTTCAATACTACCCCAAGCGGTTTGCCCTGAGCATCTAGCCTGAATTTCACTTCATTAGTCTCAAAGTTAATGGCTCCTTTTTTGAAGCGCTCTTGTTTCAGAATTTTTGCCAGATGGTTAAGTGTATGAAGTGGTTTAATATATTTCAGCGCTACTTCATCTACTACTATCTGCCCTTCTTCTATTTCTAAAATCTCCTGCGCCTCTTCATAGCTAAACCGTTTATCAGAATGGATAATTGTACGTCCAAACCACTCTTTTACTATCTGTGCGTCAGGGGTCATTTCAAATACTGCCGAGAAAGTCAGTTTATCTTCATGCGGACGAAGGGAGCATAAATTATTCGATAATTTCTCCGGCAACATCGGGATAGTTCTGTCGACCAGATAAACCGACGTAGCACGATTCAGCGCCTCTTCTTCTAATCTTGTGCCGGGTTTTACATAATGGGTTACATCTGCAATATGCACTCCTATTTCATAATTACCATTTTCTGTTTCTCTGAAACTCAGCGCATCATCAAAATCTTTCGCATCATGGGGGTCAATCGTAAAAGTAAGAATCTGTCTGAAATCTCTTCTTTTCTTAATCTCACTTTCTTCAATAATCTCCGGGATAGCCTCTGCTTCAGCTTCAATCTCTTTAGGGAATTTGATTGGGAGTCCAAACTCAGCTAAAATGGCATGCATTTCAGCGTTATTGTCGCCTGCCTGGCCTAAAATCTCTGTTATCTCACCAACAGCTTGTTGAGTATTGGTAGGATAAGCATTGATTTTTACAATAACGAGGTCGTTTTTAATGGCCCCGTTTATTTTGTCTTTCGGAATAAAAATATCCTCATGCAGGCTTTTATGGTCAGGTTTTACGAGGGCATAGTTGCCAAATACCTGCACCTTGCCTACTACTTCACTTCTTCCTCGTTCTATAATCTCAATTACTTTTCCTTCAGGATTATCACCCTTCCGGTAGAACTCTCCGAATGTTGCTACTTTTACTAAATCGCCGTCAATTGCGCCATTCAGGTCATCAGCATTTACCCAGATGTCTGGCTTGCTTTCATCATGCCTGATAAATCCAAAGCGTGGATTTACATGGTCAAGCCGGCCGATAACCGCATTGGCCTCACTGTCTACTGTGTATTTACCTTTTTCTACCTGATATATCTTACCTTCCTGCAGCAGGTCCTCTATCACCATGCCAAAAAGCATCTTTTCCTGCTTATTGTGTACATCATAGTGTTGATAAAGGTCTTGCAGCGTGTAAGGTTGTGTGGTATTAACCGACAAAAAAGCCAGAATCTCGGCCTTTTGCTGGTCATAATATGATTGATGTTTATTCTTTGCCATTTTGTTGTGCAGCGGATACACTATCCGCCTTATTATACTTTTTATTTATTTGGTTTGTTGAATAGTTGTTAATGATTATGTATTTAGCCTACTGCCACTCATACAATGGATTCAATGTAGGGTCCCAGTTCGGATAAATCTTGAAATGTTTTTCCTGCACCTTATCCAGTAAAATATCCCGCAACTCGCTGATATTTTCTTTATGCTCGGCCGAAATAAAAACTACATTCTCTGTATTCTTTTTCAGATAACTCCTTTTCAGTGTATCCAGATTACGTTTCAGATCATCTTCTGTTATCGTTTCCAGATGCTCATCAAGGTTTTCTTCCGACTCAGGTTTAAAAAGGTCCAGCTTATTAAACACCAGCACGGTAGACTTCTCAGCAGCGCCGATTTCTGCTAACGTTGAATTAACTACTTCTATTTGCTCTTCAAACGCCGGATGAGAAATATCTACTACATGTATCAATATATCAGCTTCACGAATCTCATCTAAGGTAGATTTGAAAGATTCGATCAATGAGGTAGGCAATTTCCTGATAAATCCGACTGTATCGGTCAAAAGAAAAGGGATATTACCCAATACTACCTTTCTTACGGTTGAGTCAATAGTTGCAAACAATTTATTTTCGGCAAATACTTCGGTTTTTGCCAGACGCCGCATTAGTGTAGATTTTCCAACGTTGGTATAACCCACAAGGGCAACACGCACTAATCGGCTCCGTTCCTTACGCCGGGTCGCGCTTTGCTTATCTATCTTCTCTAGTTTATCTTTCAGAAAGGCAATCCTGTCCTGCACAATACGTTTGTCGGTTTCCAACTCCTTTTCCCCCGGACCACGCATACCGATCCCCCCTTTCTGACGGCTCAAGTGTGTCCACATACGGGTAAGTCGTGGCAACAAATATTGATATTGGGCTAACTCAACCTGCCGTTTCGACTGGTCGGTTCTGGCACGTTGTGAGAAAATATTTAATATCAACAGACTTCTGTCCAGAATCTTTATTTCCTTAAACGCTGCCTCTAAATTACGTACCTGAGAAGGTGACAAATCATCGTCGAAAATAATAGTATCAACCGGATTATCAGTAATCCATGTTTCTATCTCTTCCAGTTTACCTTTACCGACAAACGTCTTCTGGTCGGCTCTGTCCAGTCTCTGTACAAATGTTTTTTTTGTTATAACTCCGGCTGTAGAAGCCAGAAACTCTAATTCGTTGAGGTAATCTTGTGTACGCTCAGCGTTTTGTTTCTGCGTGATCAGACCAACCAATACGGCTGTTTCCTGATGTTTGGCAGTAGAAAAAATGGGTGAATTAAGCAATTTTTACTAATATTTGATTCTTCTAAAATAACTACTAATTTATATGAAAAGTTTCTGCGATAAATTACACATTCTGAGCAGGTTATGTTCATACTGAACTGTTTACTATGCATTATTCATCGTAAACTGTCCAAAAAGAACTATTCATAAAGACTTACCAAAAGCAGCATAGCAAAGCCAGGTATGGAGAAGAGAAAGAGCAGTTTCTTTTTCTATTTACATTTATTCCTGTACAAAAAACTTCAGCCTTTTGTGGCACGAATATAAATATAACAAAAAAAAATAAAAAAATTACATTTTATTTTGAATAATTTTATACGCCAATTTAAAACAAGCATAAAAATGGGTAAAAACATTTAATTATCTGATTATCAGTTTTTTATAAAAATATACACCTTTTAATAAATTTAGAAGGGAACTTGGCACAGTTTTAGAGTGTTAATTTCAGCGTTGCGAAAACATGAAAAAACAGATTAATCAAATATTTTCTCTGTGGTTTTTATAAGAAAATTTTCATTTTAATTGCGATTTCATGTTTTGTGTTATAAATTGCGCTACTTAACAGTATTACACGCAAAGTTTAGATAAAGATACAGATATTGAGGAGCTTGGTGTGTGGATTGACAGTCGGTTTTTGTATCACGAAATTATTTAAATTTGCTCCGGAAGTTTTACAAACTTCCCATTGGAATCGAATCCAGATAGAGCTTATACATGGATTATTAGGAAAGCACGTAAGTCGGAATCCCTGTCACTAATTTTGAGGCAGGGATTTTTTTATTCTTAAATTTGTAGCGGACATATGTTAAAAACTTCTGACAACAA
>CALRLN020000097.1:0-13358 GCA_943368675.1 Chitinophaga pinensis
GTCTTTGTATTTCAAATCTACATAAAAGGCAGCATAACCTTTGGTCGGATACGGTACTGTTACTTTTACTACGGGCTCTTTTGTTAGTTTTATATTATCACTTAACCACAAGTTATTTCTGAAATCACGGTCTGATGAAGTAGTAGCCCATAGCGTAGCGCCCACTAAATCGGTTTGTAGAGCATTGATAGCCAACTGTACTCCTTCTTTGGTATTGGTAGTTGTCCAGGTATTTGCCGGATACTCTTTATTCATTAAAGTCAGGCCAAAGAAAGCCGTTAGTGATTCAAATGCCTGTTTTCCACCTCCTAAATCATGCCCTGAATTAGGTGTATAATGTATCATGTTTTTACCCGGAATCTGGTCGTAATAATGCTTGATGGCATCAACTGTCCAGTACTCATCGTTCGTACCAATGAAAATGATTTTCGGGATATTCATCTTAGCTCTATACGAAAAAGGGTCAATCATGGTTGTAAGCGTTCTGCCTTCTTTTGTATCTGTGCTTTGTGGTATACCCAACTTGGTATAATCTTCTATCTGAATACTATATTCGCCATAGGTTTTAAACTGGTAGTCAAGCGTGGCAGGCATATTCAACATATCAATTACCATCGGCCCGATACCTACTACACGCTTATCATCAATGGCACTCGACAACCACGTTGTCCAGCCACGTTTAGAAGCGCCTGAAATCACAAATCTGTTTACGGTGAAATTGTTGTTTTTCTTAGCAAATTCCTGTACGGCATCCATCGCTTTTACAGCAGATTTTACCATCGGGAAAAGCAATGGCCATGAGTAATCATTATCTTTCTTAAAATTATGCAATGTATATGATATCAGCGCGTCTTCGGTCAGGTCACCATATAGAGGCTGATTAGGTACTTGCTTAATCAAGGCTACAATGGCTTTGGTTTTTGCTGCCACACCTGCCAGTGATGGCCATAGTTTATCGTCTTTGCTCCAATTTGGATACTCTTCTTTATTTGAGCCTCCGGTAATGAACAACAAAGCGCCGTCATACTGTTTTTCCTGCGGTACAAATATCGTCAGTTGGTGTCTCCAGGTATATTGTCTCCATTTTTGTGAGGTCAGCACAAGGTTATACATCGTTACCTTATCTTTCGTTAATGAGTCTTTTATTTCCCATTTGAAAGACTTGTCTCCATTGTTGATATAACTTTTAAGGGCTGTTTCGGGTGTAATTGAGTTCTGCGCATAAATACAAACCGATGTGATTACAAAAGTCGTACAAAGCGCCATTAATCTTACTAAGGTACTTTTCATAAATTGAGGTCTTTAAGCGGTTAATAGAATTTGATGTAAAAAAAATTATGGTTTCGGACTATCTTTTACCAGTTTCAGCGCCTGATCAATGTAAATTTCTCCGGTCATTTCTCCTAAACTGGTGCGACTCACATAATCATATCTTTTAAAACTGTTGAAATCTACTTTGGTAAGCATATACCCGAAGGCATCATTGGTAAGCCCGAATAAAAACGGCAACTTGGTATTCATATTACGTTTTACATAATAACCGATATTGGGTAAAGCCTCACCTGGAACAGTCAGAATCTGCGCAGGCCCGATATTCAGTAAATTCAGTTGGGTACTCACCACATTCTCCTTATTAAAATTATGTTTCAGAGGTGAGTTTTTCAGAATATACCGCATAATTTCCGAATCTACCGGAAACTCTATTTTACGGGCAACGCAATAAATATTCGGGTTATCCAATACAGGGGCTTTTTCAACAATGCGTAAAGCCTCATCAGCCAGTAATTCCCCAATACGGATACACTCTTCCCAAGTATTGGCTTCTTTCTGTGCCGAACTACCCTCCTTGCCATATTCCAGACGGGTATCTGCCGTTACCATACCCCCTTGGGCTCCATTCATAAACAAGGCAATACCACCTACTTTTGATTCTATACGGTCATATAATGGCCCACAAAGATCAGGACTCATAATACCACGGCCTGAACCTATTACTTCGGGGTGAACAGCATAGTTTACCAGTGTAGCAATGGGCTTTCCTTGACGGCTTCCTGTAGTGGCTATGGCCTGTATAATACCACAGCGAGGGTCATATAGCGCAGGTGCATAATAATTATAGGCTATTTTGCCTTTGGCTTCATCAACAGCAATTTTCAGCGAAGCAGGTTCAAGCTTGCTGATGGCTTCGTTTACAGCATCAGCTATCTGTTGTACGCACCAGTCAAGATATTTTAAATCGGCAGACGATTTTCCGGTTGCATCAGGAAATGCATAGGCATCGGGGCCGCTATGTGTATGAGTTGCACCGATCAGAATATTTTCTGGGGCTATACCTTTAATTAAAGCCCTTGATCTATTACCAAGAATTGAAGTCCAACCCAGATTATCTACGTTCACAATGGCAATACGGGTATTCCCTTTTTCGAATACCATTGCTCTGGCAAAAAGATCTCCTTTTTTCTCCGTAGTGGGTTTAGGCGTACCGATTCCCCCTGATGCCGGCAAAAGCGGACTTGGAGTAATTATCCGAAGCGCTGCCCCGACTTTCAGCGTCTGGGCATAACTGATACTAATATTTAAACAGGAACAAATAAGCAGGAGAATAATGAAGCTATACTTTTTCATTCTTTTTATAGGGAGGTTAAATGCTACATCACCTTTTAAGTGAATATCTACATTCTTTTATACTAATATCTCTGTAGAAAGTACTATTGTGGCGGAATATTTTTTGGTTAAGTCACCCAACCTATTAAACAAAAAGGGATAAGAGTTTCCTCCTATCCCTTGTATCAGACTATAAGCAATATCATTTCTTCTCGGCCGTCTTAGGTATTTTATTGACTAATAGATTGGCTTTGTTTGGCTGCTTCTTCAATTCAAAGGCATCATATAGCTCTCCTGTGGCCGTAAAAGCCTTATAGCTAAGTATATCTCCTTTTACTGTAAGCAACTGAAACAATTGTGTATTACTCGCTTTGCGGCTCATCCAGGGGTCATCAGATACATCATACATTTTAGGGCCTGATACCGATACCACATAGACCGTTCCAGATGATTGGTTCTTATTCCCTTGCACCTTTACTGAGTTACTCACTATACCACGTCCATAGGCGTGGTCGTGGCCCTGCAACACTATATCTACCTTATGCTTGTCTATGATAGGCTTAAAGCGCTTGCGCAACTCGATATTATCACGGTTAGGCTTGGTTGAATAAAACGGGTAATGAAGTGTAATGGCAGTCCATTTGCGTGGATTATGCGTCAATACCGAATCCAGCCATTTAGCTTGAGCTGTGGCATAATGTTCCGACTCATCAATTTCTTCTGCGTTCAACGAAATCACTTTCAGATCTGAATAATTGACCTCATAGCAGGTTTCTTCCAGTCCTTTTGGGCCATTAGTTGGTAGCGTAAACTGAGGTCTCCATTGCGGTGATAACTTACCTTTACCGTATTCGTGGTTACCGGGTGTCATCACACTCGGTACAGTTGAATGAATGTATGAACCCGCATAAAACCATTCGCCCCATTCCACATCATGGTCATGGCGATTGATAAGATCTCCTGCATGTAACATAAAGTTCACCTCAGGCATGGTTTTATAGGCCTCTCTGATAACCCTCGACCATAACGATTTGACATCATTCTGGGCATCACCGAAATACAGAAAAGAAATTGGTCGGTTAGGGTCTTTTGAAGGCATCCTGAACTGAAACCACTCGCTCCATTGCTTGTCATAGCCTACCCGATAAACATAAAGGCCACCCGGCTCCAGATTTTCAATAACGGCCGAATGATAATAGGCTTGCACTTCGGGCTCCTGCTGATATTTTACTTTGAGGTATTCTGAGTTAGCATAAATAGTGCGTACATTTTTCAGAAACTGCGTTCCGTCAGTAGCCAATGCAATTTGTACTTCTCCCTTGGTAATAGTGGTATCTGTACGCCAGTTGACTCCTATTGAAGTTTCGGGCGTTGCTGTCAGATTTAGTATGATGCGGTCTGGTGTTGCTGACGGAAACAGGACTTTCACGTCCATATTCAGCGATGCAGCGTGGTCATGCGGATGATGATGACTATGTGATTGAGAAAAAGCTGTGTGGAAACTACTACTACAAATAAAAAAACAAAGAATCTTGTATATCTTTTTTCTGATGAAATTCATATCTCAGGGGTTTGTGTTCTTAGAAAAAATTAAAGGCGGCAACTATGCACCGCCTCTAATCTTTATTTTAAAACAATCTGCTTTTACCAAGGTTTTCCTGTGCCTTGTATTAACCAAGGTTTAGACCAGGCACTATTTTTTCCGTCAGCCTGTGAGAAATTAGTTACCTCCAGTTTATCCAAAGCTGCGTTTGTATTGGTCTTGTTAATGTTCAACTCATCCTGCATATAGTAAAATCTTACAGGAAGCGCCTGGCGTTTCGCTGCCGGACCGGCTTTTAGAGCAGGCAAACCTGTTCTTCTGAAATCAAACCATGCTTCTGTAGCTGCTGTCCAGCTCGCAATCCATTTTTGCTCCATAATTTGTTTCAATGTACCATCATAAGCAACACCAGGATTAGCCAGATAAGTAGCCGCTGTGCCGCCTACCGTCCAGGTATTCAATGAGGCTTTAACGCCTGCTTCGTAACGGGCTTTTGCATCTCCTGCAGCCCAACCTTTTAAAGCTGCTTCTGCCAGAATGAAGTTTACTTCAGCAGCAGATATTAAACGGGCTTTCAATAACGGGCCGGTTGCTGCTTTGTAAATATCGTTCAGAAACGAAACATGCGGGTTGAAAGATGTCTGACCTGGCGTTGGGTTCAGGTTATAAGCTGATGGCAATGCCGAGAATGCCGTAGGAAGGCCTACATATTCAGGGTCAGTATCAACTACTGTATTACCAACTTTATCCGGCGATAAATATCTTTTACCACCTTCAATCTTATCAGTACCTGCAGGTAATTTCGGATCTACAACTAACGGTATCTCTACTTTATTAGCCCAGATAGCTAAACGTGGGTCTTTCAATGCCTGTAAAACTTCAACTAAAGTGCCTCCCATTTTGATACGACGGTAGTTGCTACCACTGGCATCGAATACTGTATTAGCAGGCCATGCAGTACCATCACTTGTACCAGGAAAACTCATAGTCGCATCTTCAGAATTAACTGTCATAATCGGATATTGAGCCGCATTACCTGCTATTTTCTCAATACCTGCTTTAGCTACATCTGGTTTTTTAGCAGAAATACGCATATAATAACGTAGTGCAAGAGAGTTAGCCATTTTTCTCCATTTAGTTGGGTCACCTGCAAAGTATACGTCTACGTTATCTACAATGCTCGAATACTCAGCTTTTGATTTAGATAAAAGCGTATTCGCTTTTTCCAGGTCAGCCAGAATTCCTGTGTAGATGGCCTCCTGGCTATCAAAAGCAGGCAATATGTCTTCTGTTTTACCTAACTCGCCTTTCAGCGCAGTTGTATAAGGCGCATCACCCCACAAGTCGGTAATTAAACCAAACATGAAAGATTTCATTACTAAGGCTACTCCTTGATGAAACTCAAGTTTCTCAGCTACGGCTCTGTCGTACACCAGTTGGTTATTACGTAAAATATCATAATAAGTACTCCAGCTTTGATTGCCACCCCAGTCATAATCATTATGACCAGACGACCACGCATCTTTTTGCGTATGTTGTACCACACCCGCTATATCCTGATACCCAAGGTTCACATAGGCTTTTGCAGCTTCTGTCAATACAGTTGGCAACACAAGGTTAGGATTCACCAGATCTGGTTGTATCCCGTTCGGGTTATTGTTCACTTCTGTCAGGTCCTTGCAAGAGAAGAAGCTCACGAACAGAAAGGAAAATGCAATAATTTTTTTATAACTCCTTTTCATTGATTTCAATGTTTAATATTTTTAGAATGTTAAACCAAGTTTAAATCCAACCGGAATCACCCAGGGAGTAACGTTATATCTTTCGATACCTTGTTTGAATTGAGTACCTGCCTGAGCACCTGCCTGTGGTTGGAAAGCATTCTCAGGATCGATACCGATTTTAGCAGCTGTCCAAAGCATGATATTACGGCTATATACCGAGAAGTTCGCGCTTTGTAAACCTAATCTTTTCACGAATGAAGATGGTATTTCATAACCTAACGATACTTCTCTCAATTTGATATAAGAAGCATCAAACAAAGCAGCTCTTGTGAAATCCCATGGATAGTTATCACCATAAGGGATAATCTTAGTACCAGGGCCACCAAGGTTTTCAGTGTAACCGATGATTTGTCCTGCCTCGTTATATTGTGCAATAACACCAGGGTTAAATACACCATAATTATAGGTATTACCACCATATTCGAACGGATAGCCACCATACTCAGCAGTAGGTCCACCTACAATATTAAATTTGTTTCCTGTTACTCTAACCAGATCATTTTCAATCAGATAGTTACGAAGCGCATCGCCGGTTAAACCGTTAGGATTAATCAGGTTATCCAGGAAACGTTGTGATTTCAGGTCAGACTCACCGTAACGATACGTTTGAGAAACGAAATCACCACCTTGTCTCCAGTCGAATGTTGCGTTCAGGCTGAAGTTTTTATAAGTCAATGAAGTCTGGAAACCTAAGATGAAATCCGGGTTGAAGTTACCGATCTTGTTACGTGAGTTGCTGGCACTAACTGCCTGCCATGAACCGTTTTCATCCAGAATAGGATACCCGTAATATGGAGATGATTTGTCTTTTACAGTTACTAATTCTGAATCATAAATATCCCCGATAGTCTCTCCTACGTAAGTCCAGGCACCACCTTTAGCGTCTGTCCATAAGGTATAGAAGTTTATGCCGGGTGATAGCTCTTTAATAGTTGTTCTATTTTTGTAGAAATTAGCTGTTAGGTCTAATCTCCAGCCGTTTTTCTCAAATGGTGTACCACCAATCGTGATTTCAGTACCTTTACTTACTAACAAACCTGCGTTGATGTTTTTAGAAGTATAGCCAGTTGAAGGAGGCAATTTGGTTGGGATAATCTGGTTTCTGTTCTCAACCACATAATAAGTACCAGATACTCTTAACTTATTTTTAAACATGGTTAAGTCAGCACCGAATTCATACGAAGTAGAAATTTCAGGTTTCAGATCCGGTAATAGAATAGTACCTGATTTCGACAAACGGGTAATACCGTTCCATGCTTCATTATTACCAAGCGTATTCAACAAGGTATAAGGATTTGTGTCATTACCTACCTGTGCTACACCTGCCCTTACTTTCAGCATGTTAAGATTTTGAGACGAGGTAGTGAACAATTCGTTAACCAATAAGCTCAATGAAGCCGCAGGGTAGAAATAAGAACGATTGGCTTCAGGCAAAGTACTTGACCAGTCGTTTCTTCCGGTCAGGTCTAAGAATAACATATCCTTGAAACCGATATTGGCCATTCCGTAAGCGCTATAAACCACTTTTTTAGAAAGATAGCTTGAATACTCAAGGTTAGCAGGAGCAATATTCTGTAAAGTAAACAAACCCGGAATAATCAAACCTGTACCATTACGGCTTTTGTTGGTAACATCGCTATAATTAGTATTACGTGCGTTGGCACCTGCCGATATTGAGAATGAGAAATCCTTCACAGTTTTGTTATAGGTAGCCAATACATCGGCGTTACTTTCAAAACGTTTCAGATTTATGATACCATACGCACCACGAGGTTCAGCAGTATAAGAGTTAGCAACTTTGGTTTCGCGATTTTCACCATACGTATCTACTGAATATCTACCCATTAAACTTAATTCAGGAGTAATCTGATAATCAGCTTTGATATTACCAAACAAACGATTTCTTTCAAAGGCATTTTGAACTTCATGCGCCAGGAACCAAGGGTTGTTGAAGTTTTTAGCCGACTGCGATTTTTGTTGTAAACCTTCCTGGCCTGGTACCCAGTAATCTTTCAACTCGTTGATGTCGATATGAGGAGATACTGCATATGCCCATTGCAATGGATTAGAACCTCTTTCACCGGCCGGGCGGTTGTTAGAGTTATTACGGCTTAAATCGATATTAGTACTTACTCTTAATTTATTGCTTAATTTCAATGAAGTTGCAATAGCTAATGAGTTTTTGAACAAATCAGACCCCGGAATAATACCACGGTTCGACATGTTAGAGTAAGCTACACGGTAGTTAACATAATCATTGCTATTAGCAATTGAGATACCATTAGTAGTAGTAATACCTGTTTGTACGAAATCTCTTACGTTATTAGGGTGAGAAACCAGTTCAGTTGGTATTTGCTTGCCATTGGCATCTTTAGGACTGTTCCACTGAATCGCTTTGTAACCTTTATCCAGTTCCGGACCTACACCACCTGCAGAACCTTCGTCAATCATTAAAACACCACCCGGATAAGGGTTTTTATCTGGTGTAAACGGAAGGATACCAGTAGCAAATTTAGAGTGCATATCAAGGAAACGATACGGATTATCGAAAACTGTATTGGTAGTCAGGTTTACAGTCATTTTCTTCGCTTTCGAACCATTTTTGGTGGTGATAATTACCACACCATTACCCGCTCTGGAACCATACAGCGCTGCCGCACTTGGTCCTTTCAGGATAGAGATACTTTCAACGTTTTCAGGGTTTAAGTCAGAGATAGCATTACCGTAGTCAACACGGTTATCACCACCAATCTGGCTAACGTTGTTCAATGTATTAATAATAGGTACACCGTCTATCACAAATAAAGGCTGGTTATCATTGCTTAATGATTTAGCACCTCTGATAACCATACTTACTGATGAACCTGTGGCACCTGTTGAGTTGATAGCGACACCCGCTACTTTACCCGACATGGCGTTCAAAACGTTTTCGTTAGAAATACGGCTCAGATCTTTGCCGTCTACTTTACCTACAGAATAACCAAGCGATTTTTCTTCGCGTTTGATACCAAGGGCAGTAACCACTACTTCTTTCAGACTTTCCGCACTTAAATCCATTGCCAGGTCAATCGTGCTTCTGTTTCCTACCGGAATTTCTGTGGCTTCATAACCAACAAATGAAAAAACTAAAACAGCGTTGCTACCTACTTCAATAGAGTAGTTACCCGTAGCGTTAGTACTTGTTCCTTTTTGAGTACCTTTTAGTAAGATGTTAACACCGGGCATGGCAGCTCCATCCTCTTTGGATGTTACCTTACCTGTTACAGTCCGGGTCTGCGCCCACACCGTCGGAGCACAAGCCCCTAACAGGAAACCGAAAAAAACCAGCCCCCTAAGCATGCTTCGGAGAGTAAAGTTTAACTTCATAATATAATTTTTTAAAGTGAAGATAGAATTGTAACTCAAGTTGATTTTGAATTTAACTGAATTACTGTTTAAGTGGTAAAATGTACTACTGGGTTTGTTTAATGATTATATAAATTTAAAATTGCGGAGATACTTTAGAGTGCCAAAGCCAGATCTACGCTGCCACGCAAGAACTGCTTTGCTTTTACAAGTTGATTTTTGACCGTATTTTTAGAAATTCGCATCATTTCTGCAATTTCCTGATACGATTTACCATCTTCTACATTCAGTTTCAGAATCATCTTACGTTTAGCCGGAAGGTTGTTCATGGCATTACGAAGCAAAACCATTTTTGCTTCTTCTGCTTCCGAATGCCCGCTGTGGTCATCTTCCATCATTTGCAGATACTGATGCTGTAGTGTCTGGCTTCTTTCTATTTTTTTGAGATAATCAAAAGCCAGATTACGGAGGCAGGTAAAAATGTAAGAATTAAAGTTTAACTCCGGATTAATCTGCTCTCTCCGGTTCCAGATTTTTATAAAAACTTCGTGCAACATATTTTCAGCCTCCTCCTCATCTTTTACAATCGCCATCGAGAATCGGATACCCGGTTCCTTATAGTGATTATATAATTTGGTAAAAGCCGTACTGTCTCCCTCGGCGACTTTCATAATTATGTGGTCGAGTGCTTCCATAATAAGCGAAATTAGGATAGGTGTTAAAATTTTATGATAAAAAGAGTGTTCAGGTTAACGTAAATAAGTGCAAAATATTCATACAATAGTTCAACTTTCAAAGAGCCGTATTTTTATCATTGCATCTGAATGCGAAACTTGCAAAAGGCAATAAAACACAATGATTATTTATAAAGAGGCTTCTTAATTGGCAGTTGAAACTCCGTATAGATTTCTAAAAATTCTATGGCTTACAATTATGAAATAAATATACAAGGTTTTTCATAGACTATATTCGCATATTACGTAAAATAATCCTCAAAATGCGCACACCCCTGAATTATTAACTTTTGGCTAAAATTGGAGGGTATTCTGGTAATGTTTTGGTAAAGTAAACTGCATCTTAAACCACCTGAAAACCTCTCTTTCACAGTATTCACAATTCTATTATCTTTAGAACCGAAACTATAAACTGTATCCTCACGACCCCATGAAAAAAATACTCCTTCTATTACCATTTCTTTCCCTTCAATTATTCGCTCAGAAACCCAGAGCAAGAGACTTAGGCATTCCGTTCGACGGAACAACCGGAACCAACAATGCCATTACGGATGTACCGGGTGTAGAAGTGGGCTATAAAACACTAATCAACGGTTCGGGCGAACTGAAAGCTGGCAAAGGGCCTGTCAGAACCGGTGTAACGGTGATTTTACCCAAAGGCAAAACTGATGCAAGCTATCCGGCTGCATGGTTTTCATTGAACGGTGACGGGGAATTGACTGGTCTACCCTATATTGATGATTTCGGCACAGGCTACGGGCCAATAGGGATTACCAACACCAATAGTGTAGGTATAGTAAAAGATGCCATTGGCGAATGGAGTTTTAAAAAATTCTCAAAAGGAAATTTTGCAGATTTCTCTTTCGGGCTGCCAACCGTTGGTGAAACATGGGATGGCGTATTGAATGACATCAACGGCTTTCATATAAAAAAAGAACACGTGTTTGAAGCTCTTGACCAGTCGAAAAGTGGCAAAATAGCTGAGGGCAATGTGGGCGGAGGCACAGGCATGGCACTCTATAGTTTTAAAGGTGGCAGCGGTACCGCTTCAAGGGTATTTATGATTGATTCAGTCCAATATACTTTAGGGGTATTTGTACAGGCCAACTTTGGTAGACGGAATGAATTAACCGTGGCAGGTGTGCCTGTAGGCAAAGAAATTCAGGATTTGCAACCTATCGTTAACCGGGAAAAACGGAAAGACGGGTCTATCATAGCCATAGTCGGCACCGATGCCCCACTCCTGCCCAACCAGTTAAAACTGATAGCCAAAAGAGTAACACATGGCATAGCCCGCACAGGCACTTTTTCGCATCATGGTTCCGGTGAAATTTTTCTCGCTTTTTCTACTGCTTCGCCTATATATAATAAGGATAAGACAGAGACCTGGAAAGTACTACCCAAATGGAATTTAGACCCGGTTTTTGAAGCGACAGTCAGAGCCACCGAAGAGGCAATTATCAATGCCTTAGTAGCAGCCGAAGACATGGAAGGTATCAATGGCAATAAATATTTTAGTATTCCTCATGAAAGATTAAAGAGTGTAATGAAGAAATATAATCGACTTGAAGAAAAAAAATAATTACTCTATGCTATTAAATGCCTTAACTCTGCTCTACTCCGTGGTTAGAGCCTTTTACCACGAAGTAGTACTAAGTTTTGTAAGAAAGTGGGGCGAGAATCACTTACTTGGCAGGATACACATTTTGTAACCAAACCCCCAGTTTTGCATAAATATCAAACAGACTCTTACGCATTTCATGCGTTTCACCGGGGTATAGCTCTAATTGCGATTGAATACCCAAAGATTGTAGTTTTTTATACAATTCTTTTGCCTGCCCTACATGAACCAGATCATCGCTTTTCCCATGAAACAGAATAGTAGGTACACCCGTATTCTTATTCAGATGATAAATAGGGCTGGCTTCAACGGCAGTTACGGCTTTGGGGTCGGTATCACCTAAAAACTGATTAATGATGTCGCCAGCAGTTGGGTTCTCTCTGAAAGTCTTGTCTGTCAGGTCAGTTGGCCCTACTATATCTATTACCGTTCGTATCTGCTTTCCGGTATCATGCTTATAGGCATATAATAAGGATAAGTGCGCCCCTGCACTCACACCAAGCAAAGCAAACTCATTACCATTATAGCCATAAGTGGCGGCCTTAGCTGTCAGGAAGGCAATCGTATTTTTCAAATCCTCAATTTGCGCAGGGAAACGATTCTTCCCTTCCCTCAATAAACGATAATTGATAGATACTACCCCATAACCTTTTGAAGCAAGTGTATTAATCAGGATTTTCGGAAAATCATTCTTGCTTCCCCATTTCCATGAGCCGCCATGCACATAAATGATAAGCCTTGTAGAAGGCGAATGATTTACTGGTAAATATAGGTCAAGCAGATTGCCATTTGCTTCTGCTGGTCCATATTTCAGATTCAGGAATTGCTTGTAAGTGGAATCCTGCCCGAAGAAAGTATCAAAGTTTTTGCTCCACACCTGCGTTGAAGCCAGAATCATAACAGTGAGAATTGATAAAGTCTGATGCGTTAATTTAATCATAGCTTAAAAAATATCTGAGTTAAATGCTTTTAGAGTCTGCAATGAAAATGAGTAGCTTCTTAACAAATATATAATCATTCAATTACTTTCTACAAACTGAAAAATGCCACAAATATTGTTTTTTTTCTTTTAACAATAGTCTTGAAATGCCCGATTGAAGTAATTAACTATATCAAACCACCGCAGCATTATTGCTTTGTATGAACACCCGTCCTTATAAATATTCAACCCTACAAAAAAAATTCCGTTTGAGGCTTTCTATCGTGTTCCTGGTTGCCCTACTGAGCATGCAATCATGCTCATGTGATTGTGACAAAGAACCTGTAGAATATGTAGACCCGTTTATTGGTACCGATTTCTTTGGTCATACTTTTCCGGGGGCAGTAGTACCCTTCGGTATGATACAGCTAAGCCCCGATCATGACACCAAAGGCTGGACCTACAGCAGTGGCTACAGCTATGCCGATAGTTCAATTATGGGTTTCAGTCATACACACTTCAGTGGCGTAGGGATGACAACAGGCGGAGATATACTGCTGATGCCAACTGTGAGAGACAAAGTGCAGACCAGCCCCGGCACAAAAGAAAACCCTGATTCCGGCTATAGATCAAGGTATAATAAGGCCGACGAAAGTGCTACGCCCGGTTATTATAGCGTGTTACTAAAAGATGATAACATAAAGGCTGAGCTTACCACCTCTAAACGGGTAGGTATGCACCGCTATACTTTTCCTAAAGCCAGGCGCTCAAATATCCTGCTCGATTTAGCACATGAAATCGGGACAGA
>CALRLN020000098.1:0-13329 GCA_943368675.1 Chitinophaga pinensis
GTTGGAGCAGCCAGCTATAGAATTGAATACGGTGGAACATTTGGTGGATCTTCTCAGATTTCATTGGGATATGTAGGTGGAACAGGTACTGCCAGATATTCTTACACTATTGCCGGTGATATGAATGGAGATGGTATTGCAGGTAATGAATTGTTATTTGTACCGAATAAAGCCAGTGACTTAACATTTGTTAATACAACAGTAAGCGGTACTACTTATACACCTGCACAACAAGCTGAGGCATTTGATAAATTCATCGATCAGGATCCTTATTTAAGCAAAATGCGCGGTAAATATGTAGATCGTAACGGAGCTATTCTTCCTTGGTTACATCAATTTGATTTATCGTTTATTCAGGAATTCTACGTGAATATAAAAGGCAAACGTAATACAATACAAGTTAGAGCCGATATCCAAAACTTTGGGAACCTATTGAATAGTAACTGGGGTATTGGTAAGTTTGTAAGTAATACTTCGCCTTTAGCTTATGTAAGTGTAACAGCTGATGGTGTTCCTCAGTACAGATTAAATACGCAAACTTCAAGAACTACTGATGGCAAAACGGTTACATCTAAAACGGAATTGTTAAAAAATACTTTCCAATCAAGAAGCTCAGCTACTGACGTTTGGAATGGTCAGCTAACACTTCGTTATATCTTCAACTAAGATTTAGCTTATCTCTTATACTAAAAAATCCTGCTTCCAACGAGGCAGGATTTTTTGTGCAAGAACTATTATCTGTTTAATGAACGGCCTCTTCACTAAACTTAGCTCCCACAGGTGGACGATAGTTCTGAAAAGGTACTTTCAGCAAATTACTGAGACGGTCGTTCTCTTCCGGCTTCATATGTGTATCAATGCCATAGATTAATTTGCTACGGTCGATCGTCATAAAAGTACCAAACAGCCTGTCCCAGATAGAGAAAATATTGCCATAGTTAGAGTCGGTGTAAGGTTGCACATAATGATGATGTACCTTGTGCATATCAGGCGATACGAATACCCAGCTCATGGCATTATCGAGCCATTTCGGAATAACGATATTGGCATGATTAAACTGTGAGAGCAAGACCGAAATAGACTGATACATAAATACCAGCCACATAGGTGCGCCTGCCAGTACCACGCCGGCTGTGGTAAACACAAAACGAAAAATACTCTCGCCCGGGTGGTGACGATTAGCCGAGGTAGTATCAACGTGCGTATCTGTATGATGCACCAAATGAAAACGCCACATCCATTTTACTTTATGTTCAGCCCAATGTACCAGCCATGCCCCTATCAGATCTAACAATAACAAACCCACAACAGCAAAAAGCCATAGGGGCATTTCGGGCAGCCATTGTAAAATGCCTTTTTTATTGGCCACTGCCCAGTCAGACGATTTCAGTAAAATAAATGCAAGGGCAAAATTGATAACAATGGTTGTAAGAGTAAAAAAAATATTGATACCCGCATGTCTAAGTTTATTATATTTAAAGCGAAATAGCGGAACCGCACTTTCCATTATCCAGAAAAAGGCAATTCCTCCAACAAGAATAATGCTTCTGTGCAAAGAAGGTATAGTCCTGAAATATTCAACAATCTGATCCATAATGTAATATTTATACGTAAGGTCCTAGCTGTTATGATAATAACGACAAAAGTTAGTTATAAATAAAATTTTCGCAAAATTTTAGCTACAATTTATTATATTTTTTCTTTAATTTGTAATATTAAATATTCACACATATACTAACCTGATTTTATATATATGCGAAAGTGCATTTTCCTTGATCGTGACGGAGTACTCAATGAAGATCGGGCAGATTATGTTTATAAGATAGACGATTATGTCATTCCTGAAGGAGTGGTAGATGGCCTCAATTTATTAAAAAAAGCGGGGTATTTATTGATTGTTGTCACTAACCAGGCTGGCATTGCTAAGGGCATTTATACCCGTGAAGACGTTCTGAATTGCCATAATTTTCTGCAAAGCCAATGCGGAGGTGTGATTGACGACATCTACTTCTGTAAACATCATCCTCAGTACAGTTCCGAATCATTGCTACGCAAGCCGGATTCTCTTATGCTTGAGAAAGCCATTGCCAAATACAATATTGACACTAGCAATTCTTATATGATTGGTGATGCCGAAAGAGATGTAAAGGCAGGTATGAAAGCAGGTGTAAAAACCATACATATTGCTACCGGAAAAGAGAACACGGCACTTGCTGACTATCGTTTTGGTAGTCTTTTAGAGGCATCAAGATTTATTACAGGCACTGCATATTAGTATTAACAAATAATGGGTCATAGGACATATAATAAGCACTATGACCCATCTGTATTACTAACAATGTTTCTTCTCAACTATACTCTTTGGTGAAGTTTTTCCATAAGCCGGACATTGCTGCTTACGACAAGAGGTCATTGTGGCTCCTACCCCTACCAAAAGAAAAAGAATCAGTAATTTAGGTTTCATTAAAATATAATTTTCGGTTCTCTATAAAACGCTCTGTTGCTGAGTTTATTTTATACCAAAGCCTCTTCCGTTGTTTTCTTATTCTTTTTTGCTGCGCCGTTGCCCGGTATAGTATGCGTTTCTTTCTTCTTCTGAGACTTGTAGCCCAGAATCTCCATCATTGAGTTGCTATCCTGCTCTTCAGCAAAAAGTTCGGTAGTGATATTACCCTCAGCATCTAAATTAACCAGGACATGCTGTGGTGCAGGAATCAGACAATGCTGAATACCTCCGTATCCGCCCAACGACTCCTGATAAGCACCGGTATGAAAAAATCCGATATACTGGTCTTCATTTTCAATATCAAATACAGGTAGATACAAGTCTTCTGAATGGGCCTCAGTATTATAAAAATCCTGTGAGTCACAGGTCAGACCACCCAGGTTTACTTTTTCATAGGGGCTGTCCCAGTTATTAACGGGCATCATGATATATTTCTGGCCTATTCCCCACGAATCAGGTAATTGGGTGATAAACGAGCCATCAATCATATACCATAACTCACGATCATTCTGCTGTTTTTTATCGATAACCTTATAAATAACCGCACCACTCTCTCCTACTGTATAGCTGCCAAACTCTGTAAAGATATGTGGCACCGGAACATTGTTTTTATTACAAATCCACTGGATATTCTCTATGATTTCATCAATCATTGCCTGATAATCATAATTAAATACCAACGAGGTCTGAATCGGCAACCCACCACCAATATCAATAGAATCAAGTTCAGGGCAAAGCTTCTTCATTTCACAATACTTAAACATAAACCTGGTCAGCTCCGACCAGTAGTAAGCATTGTCTTTGATACCCGCATTGATAAAGAAATGGAGCATCTTCAGCTTAAATCTCGGATTCGGCTTTATTTTTTCCTTATAAAGGTCGTTTATATCGCTATATCTTACGCCTAAACGAGAAGTATAAAAGGCAAAGTTTGGTTCTTCATCTGTTGCAATTCTAATGCCAAGGTTTACTGTTTCGGCGGTGGAGTTTTGCAGATAATAATCAATTTCTTTCAGATTGTCCAGAATCGGGATACAGTTCACAAAGCCTTCGTTATGCAGGGCTGCAATTCCTTCCAGATATTTGGGACGTTTATAACCATTACAGATAACGTAAGTATTCTGATTGATTTTGCCTTCTTCATACAAAGCTTTAATAATATCTATATCAAAAGCAGATGAAGTTTCGAGATGAACATTATTTTTAAGAGCTGTTTCTATAACAAACTTAAAATGTGATGACTTTGTGCAGTAACAGTACGTGTAGCTTCCCTTGTAGTTGTACTTTTTCATGGCATTTCTGAAAAGCAATTTAGCATTTTCAACATGCTCAGTAATTTTTGGCAGATAGCTGATTTTAAGTGGGGTGCCATATTGTTTAATCACGTCCATCAAAGGAACATTGTTAAACATAAGTGTGTGTTCTTCGTCAACACCGAATTCCCGCGTCGGGAACTCAAAGGTTTGTTCAATAAGGTCTATGTAACGTTTCATCTCTAGGTAAAATGCATAAAAACTTTAAAGTTTTGGAATGGTAAAAGCTATCTCTGGTGAAAATAGTGTGCAAATGTGATATAAATTTAACAACTTTGCAACCTATATTTGTAACACAGTTTTTATAGCTGTGGTTCATAGGTTTTATTAAATCATAATTTTGCTATTATCATACAAAACCAAAAAAACATTCGTTTAAAAACGCTTGGGTTTATGAAATTCTTGTTATAAATGAGCCAAAAAATTCACTTTATTGCTATAGGGGGCGCCGTGATGCACAACCTGGCGCTTGCGCTTCATAAAAAAGGGTATATCGTAACGGGTTCAGACGATGAAATAAATGACCCCTCTAAAAGCCGTTTAGCTGAAGTAGGAATTTTACCTGCTGAATTGGGGTGGTTCCCTGAAAAAATCACAAAAGATTTAGACGCTGTTATTCTGGGGATGCATGCTTTTGCCGATAATCCGGAATTAGCTAAAGCCCAGGAGTTGGGCTTGAAAGTATATTCCTTTCCGGAGTACATCTATGAGCAAAGCCTGAATAAACTCAGGGTGGTAATTGCCGGGAGTCATGGCAAAACAAGTATCACGAGCATGATTCTGCATGTGTTGAAATACTATAACCGGAAATTCGACTACCTTGTAGGAGCACAGATTGAAGGCTTTGATGTAATGGTAGGTCTTGATGATGAATCGCCGGTTATTATTATTGAAGGAGATGAATATCCTGAATCAAAAGTGCATTTAAAATCGAAGTTCCTTTTCTACCACCCTCATGTATGCTTAATCAGTGGTATAGCCTGGGATCATTTTAATATATTCAAGACTTTCGATAGTTACGTACAGACATTCGAGGAGTTAGCTGACGGTTTGCCTAAAGCAGGGGCTATTATCTATGATGAAACCGACGATATTGTAAAAGTAATTGGAGAAAAAGACCGTGCAGATGTTGGTAAATTTCCATATAAAGCTCACCCATATAAAGTTGAGAACGGCAAATGTGTGTTACTGGTAGGAAAAACAGAGGTGCCTCTTGAGATTTTCGGAGAACATAATATGAAAAATCTTAACGGTGCCAGAATTGTTCTTGACCGCCTGGGAATAACAGATGAAGAGTTTTATGAAGCAATCAAACATTTTAAAGGCGCTTCAAAACGTCTGGAAAAATTAGGTGACAACACCAATACGCTCATATTCAGAGATTTTGCTCATGCCCCGTCAAAGTTAAAAGCTACTACCAATGCCACTAAAATGCTTTATAACAGCCGTCGCCTGATTGCCTGCTATGAATTGCATACATTTAGTAGCCTTAATAAAGACTTTCTGCCTCAATACGAAGGTACTATGGAAGACGCAGATACAGCTGTTGTTTTCTACTCTCCACATACACTCGAAATGAAACGCCTTCCGGCTATTTCGCCTGAGGAGATTAAAAAGGCTTTCGGAGATGATAATCTGCTGGTTTTTACAGAAAGAGAACAGATTGTTGATTTTCTGTTAGAGCAAAACTGGTTCCAGACTAATCTGCTCATGATGTCTTCAGGCACTTTCGGTGGTTTAGTTTTGCCTGAATTAGCCAAAAGAATTTTAGAGAAAGACGTGAAAGAGGAGTTCCCGAAGGTGAAAGTGATTTCCCAACAAAAAGAAGACAATTCATGGTCGGGACTGCTAACTCAGTTCAAAAAAGCATTTGATGGTAAATAAAATTATGCAGGCATAGACATCCGATTGGTATCTATGCCTGCATATATAGTTTGGCTTATGAATGTTTACCTATATTTCAAAAAAGCCCACAGTTTTCTCTTCTTAAGGTAGCCAGCATCTGCCTCATTGGCGTAGGCTTCTTTCTCAAAACTGATTCTTCTATAAGCCACCCACCACTTCCGGCATTGCACATAATGATAAATCCATTCGGCCACATACCAAATATAAAAAGGCAGAATCAGTAGTTCTAATTGCTGCCAGATATGAATCCATTCGTGGTTCAATAAGACTTCATTAGGCTTTTTGGGCCTCACAATAATGAACGGAAAAAGTGTAATACCGTTTATTTTTCTGAAAGGTATGCCTTTGATAATGATCATATTGTCAAAATTAAGAAGTATTTTATCTTATCAGAAATATTTGCAGGTTTAACATTCTCTGGCCTACCATAATTCCTTTTAAACGTCCAATTATCATAAAAACATTAGGAAACTTTCAAATCCTTTTACACCTTTACGACAATTTTAAACATTAATATATAAATCGATGAAAAAAATAAGTCTTTTTGTAGCAGCATTGCTTATAAGTACAGTATCTTTTGCGCAGACTGCTGAAGAAGTAATCAACAACTATGTAACGGCTATTGGGGGCAAAGATGCTATATCAAAAATAAAAGATTTAACAATGAATTTTACGGGTGAAGTACAAGGCGCAAACCTGGAGATTGTTATTCAGAAAAAGGCCCCTAATAAGTTCTTACAGGCTGTGAATGTAACAGGAGTGGGTGAAGTTCAGAAACAAGTGTGTGATGGCACAAAAGTGCGTGCCAGTGGTATGCAGGGTTCAGAAGACATAACAGATCCTGAAAAAGTTAAAGCAGTAGCTATGCAGGCTGTAATTGTGCCGGAGTCAGAATATGTAGCTATGGGTGCTAAATTAACTTATGTTGGCAAAGAGAAAGTAAATACTGCAGATGCTCATAAATTGGAAGTGTCTATCGGAACTGTTAAAATGACTGAGTTTTATGATGTAGCTACAGGCTTAAAAGTACGCCAGGTTATTGTTGCAGAATCGCCGATGGGTTCACAAACTATTACTTCTGACTACTCTGATTATAAAGAAGTAAGCGGTGTAAAATTTGCGCATAAATTAAGTCAGGATCTTGGCATGATGCAACTGGCCTTGACATCAACTAAAATTGAAGCCAATACTAATCTGGCTGATGCTCTATTTGAAATTAAATAATGGCATGTCAATAAAATTTTTAAAAAAGAGGAATAGCCTGACGGGCATATTCCTCTTTTTTTGCTACACTACTTTCGCACAGAGTCTATTTGAATTCTCTCATCCGCAGATGGGCACCATGTTCCGTATCCTGCTCTATGCACCTGACTCTGCCAAAGCTGCTTCTGCCGCTCAGAAAGCCTTCCTGCGTTTGGATACTTTAAATCTAATCTTAAGTGATTACCGGGAAGACAGCGAAATCAATCGCTTATGCCGCACTTCTGGCACAGGAGAATACGTAAAAGTAAGCAAAGATCTATGGAAAATCATGCAGGAATCCATCAAAGGAGCGCGTATGTCAGATAATACTTTTGATATTACTATTGGCCCAATGACACAGCTGTGGAGAAGAATGAAACGCCAGAAACAACTACCTTCTGATAGCCAGATAAGTGAAGCCAGAGCAAAAGTTGGTATTGATAATATTCTGCTGAATAACAGAAATCAATCAGTAATGCTGAAAAAACAGGGTATGCGCATTGATTTCGGAGGAATAGGCAAGGGTTATGCAGAAGATGAAATGATGAAAGTGCTGCAAGCAAATGGCATATCAGCTGCCATGATTGAAGCCGGAGGAAACATTGTTATTTCAAAAGCACCTCCAAAAGAAAAAGGCTGGAAGGTCATCATCAATAACAAAGACTATTACCTGAAAAACTGCGGGGTATCTACCTCAGGAGACATGTATCAGTTTGTAGAAATTGATGGCAAGAAATACTCTCATATCTTAGACCCCAGGACAGGCATTGGTGTCGTTGAACTCGGACAGATAACCGTTATCAGTAAAGATGGCATAAGTTCTGACTGGCTTTCGAAGGCGCTGTACCTGATGGAAAAAGAACGCGCAAGGAAATTAGCAAAGAAAATGAAAGCATTGGTATTCTGACAGGCTATTGTTTCCCGCTTTTCAGCGAATAAGTGAGCTTACTGATAGAAAAAACCTCTCTGTTAGTAAGAGAATTATCTTTTCTGATACTCTGATACCCATAGACCAGAAAACTATGTCCATACCAGGCAATCAGGTTTGTGCGATCGGTATCTGTAATTTTTTCTGTATCCGAGCTGGCTTTTAAATCAAAACTCTCCAGGTCTTTTACCTTTTCATTCTTTTTTACTATTACAGTTTTAATTAAGTCTTCGTCAGGATAGGCAAGTATATGAAAATCGTCCTGATGGGTAATCTGAACTTTAGGATTCAGTTCGGTTCCTTCCACATCTTTAAGCGAAACGCTATTATCCCACAATAGTTTACCATTATTGTCAAACCCACATAAAATAGCATGTGTGTAGCGGAAATTATTATATGTGTCATTACCAATACGGTAATTGCGCCAGTTATTGAAACTATTATTTGCCGGAGCTTTGTATTCAGGATAAAATACTTCTGCAATCACTATCCATCCTTCCGGTGTTGAAACTATATCGTGTAGCAATAATCTGTTACGCAGTTTTACTTCTTTGCCTCTCTCCTTTTTAAGTTTAATTCTCGCCTTGATTTTTTCTTCTTTTTTAGGTGTCATAAAGCTAAAAAAGTTCTCGAGATCTGTGAAGTCGATATATTGAATTTTAGAATCGTTAGAGAGATTCTGCATATAAATGCCTATAGAAAGGGGGGAACAACCCTCGGCATAGTTACCCAGCAATAATGGCACTCCATTATCCATGTTCAGTATTCTGCCTGAAATGGGTGTTCTCTGTTTATCGCCCAAAGCCATAGTACTAAGCGGCTTGCCTTCATAAGAATAGGTTTTTATGATATACTGGCAATTCCGTTCGTTTTTCAGCATTATATATACTGATTCATTCCTGGTGTTTACATCCATTTCACTGATCATTAAATGATTGGCATGTATTTCAGGCAGTACTTTAGAAGTTTTGTCAAAAAAGCTAAACATTACTACAACGGGGCGGTCATTATACTTGCCTCCAATAAAAGCCTTACTTTGCAGAACTGTAAAGTGCTCTATATCCATATTGGTAAGCAGGTTACCTTCTACATGGGTCTTGTCTCCGGTTTCCAGATCCAGCCTTAATACACCTATATCTGTCCTTTCTCTTTTTTTGAAGAGAACAAATAAAAACCGGTCGTTCTGAAAGGTCTTAATCAATAAAAAATCTTCTTCCGGCATAAAGCTAGCCTTCCATACTTCAGTGAGTGTACTATCATATTTATGGAAATCTATCGTCATTTTACGGTGATAAACATCTTCGGAGGAGTGAAACAGCAAAACCCCATTTTCCTGTAAAGAAAACAACTGGTGGTCTTCATCCAGGCTACTGCTTTGCTCAAATTCTATTCTCTTTCCTTGCACCAATTGGGCATTGGCTGAAAAAGATAATAGTAGCAAAAACACAAAAATTAGCAGGTAACGTTTTTCTATGCTTTTCATAATAGCTAATCTTGAAATCAACGAGTTATCAACCCCCGCTTACCTAACTCTACGACCTCTAAGTTAGACATTTTTCGATTATCTAAAGTAAATTTTAATAAAGTTTTTACCCGGTGAAATCCCTCATTACCTGCCGCTCCTGGATTCATATAGAGCATATTATTCTTTTTTTCGTCGCGCATTACACGTAGAATATGGGAATGTCCGCAGATAAAAATATCGGGTATTTTTTCTTTGAATTGTTTTTTAACAGCAGGGTTATAATTAGGTGGCGTCCCTCCGATATGTATCATCCATATATCGAAGCCTTCAATCGTGAAAAACTGATGTTCGGGCAATTGCCATTGTATTTCTTTTGAGTCAATATTACCAAATACAAATCTTGTAGGTTTAAAAGCCTCTAGTTGCTCAATAATCTTTACAGCACCCACATCACCTGCATGCCATATTTCGTCACAGTCTTTAAAATGCTCAAAAACCTGCGAATCCAGGTAACCATGTGTATCTGAAATAAGTCCTATATGGGTCATGAAAGAGTTTTACTTTAAATCCATCTATGCAGACTGCAATTCCCTCAGTTTAATATATTTCAGACTTGCGTAAGCCGCCTGAGTAAGAGCCCAGACAAAGCCGGGGTATCCATTAAGAAAATTCAGCCTTATGAAATACTCTACAAAGAAAGTAACAGGAAATTTGGTAACTACTTTTAAAATTGAAGTTGTTTTACCATTTCTGAAGAGTTCAGCGGCGCTTCTGGAAGAATAATCGTTCATCTTCTGAAAAAACTCGGCAATATCTGTAAAGCTATAATGCAACATACAGTTTTTCACTATGAAGGTTTTTCCATCAAGAACAACGTCTTCGTGCACATCCTTATCGTTATAATTCCCGAATTTTCTATTGAACAGACGTAAGGTAGGAAGTTTTGATTCGCGGCCATATTTAAGTTTCTTCCCAAGAAATATCAGTATTCTTGGTACCAGAAAGCCCTGATATTCAGTCCCGTCAACAAGGAGGGTATCTATTTCTCTTTTCAATTCTTCTGTGACTACCTCATCTGAATCTACCACAAATACCCAATCGTTTGTTGCCTGTTCTACTGCAAAATGTTTCTGAGTACCAAAACCATCCAGCTTCCGGTGGAAAATCTTTGCGTTAAAACTTTGAGCAATCACGAGTGTATCATCAGAACTGCCACTATCAACCACTACTATTTCATTGGCCCAGCCTGCCACTGCCTCTAATACTTGTCTTATTGTTCGGGTACTGTTAAAGGTCAGAATAACTACTGAAAGTTGCATCAGATGTGGTTTTATTTCCAAAAGTAATATTGTTTGAAGTTTTAACATTGTAATTTTGCAAAAATTTAATTGCTAATGATAGAAACCCACGCACATATATACGACGACCAGTTTGATGAAGACAGGGACGCCATGCTCGAAAGAGCCTTTGCTGCAGGTGTAAAACAAATCTGGATGCCTAATTGTGACCGTGATACAATTGAGGGAATGCTGGCTTTAGAGCAGCAATATCCGGGCGTTTGCCAGCCCATGATGGGCATACACCCCTGCTATATTAAAGAAAACTTTGAGCAGGAGCTAAATATGGTCGAAAGCTGGCTTGCTCAACGGCCGTTTTCGATGATTGGGGAAATTGGCATTGATTTCTATTGGGATTTAAACTATGTGCCACAACAGGAAGAAGCATTTGTTGCCCAACTGCGCCTAGCACAACAATATAATTTACCTATCTGTATTCATTCCCGGAATTCGAAAGATGGCCAGTTGAATGCCATTGTGAGGTGCATTGAACTAATAGAACAATTTGGCTGGAGCGATTTAAGAGGGATATTCCACTGCTTTTCAGGTAATCTGGAAGAAGCAAAAAGAGTGATAAGCCTTAATTTCCTGTTAGGTATTGGTGGTGTATCTACTTTCAAAAACGGCGGAATGGACAAAGTTCTGCCCTTTCTTGATTTACAACATATTGTACTCGAAACAGATGCCCCTTATTTGGCTCCTGTACCTTATAGAGGCAAAAGAAATGAGGTTGCTTATATTGAATTAGTAGCTCAGAGAATAGCTGAATTGAAACAAATTTCTTTTCAGGAAGTTGTGAAACAGACCACCGAAAATGCCTTACATTTGATACATAAATAATACCTGAAAATTGAACCTGAGACTCGTTTTATTAGGCATTTTGTTTGCTGCTTCGTGGGCTTCGGCCTCGGCAGCGGCAAAATTCGGACTTCGCTCTGTTGAGCCGCTGGTACTCTTTCAGGTGCGCTTCATAGCTGCCGGTATTATTATGCTTGCTTATTCGTTTCTGGTTCAGAAAGACCGCCTGCCTAAAGGCAAAGAATGGCGGGAGTTAACAATCTTCGGTTTATTAAATGTTACACTTTACCTGAGTTTCTTTGTGCTGGGTATTAAAGAAGTAGCCGCCGGTATTGGTAGCCTTTCTACTGCCACCAACCCGCTCTTTATCAGTATTATCTCTGCTGTGTGGATAGGCCGGAAAGTAAAACCAGCAGAATGGTCGGCTGTTTTATTGGGTTTATTGGGTGTAGGTATTGCTACTTATCCACTCCTGCAAAATAGCTTTGCAACTCCCTTAGGCTTGGTTTATATGGGTTTGAGCATGCTTTCTTATTCGGTTGCCACTATTTATTATTCTAAATTAAACTGGAAGTTATCCCGTACGGCCATTAATGGCTGGCAGGTTTTGCTTGGAGGTATACTGATGCTACCTTTTACCTTTCTGTTACACAAAGAGCCAAATAATTATGACCTGACCTTTACACTGTCAGTACTCTGGCTGATATTCCCTGTCTCAATTATGGCCGTACAATTGTGGCTATACCTGCTGGAAATTGACCCTGTAAAAGCTTCTTTCTTCTTATTCCTTTGCCCTATCTTCGGGTTTATCTATTCATATCTGTTGCTTGCTGAACCCATAACTTACCATACTTTCTTAGGGACTGGTTTGGTAATTATAGGATTGTATCTGGGACAGCGTGAAAAAACATCTCGAAATAATAGTAAATAGCTTACTCTAAACTATTTATCAAGGTTTTTTTCTAAAACACATATTTATAGCAGATATTTACGTTAGAAACTCAGATATGCGGTTGAATTTATGAGATATACTATTTTTACTACGCTTGCTGTTGCCACGGTTTTGTGCCTCTCGCTCATGAATGCCTGCAGCAAACAAGAGACTGTTGATACAGAAAAATCAAGCTTTGATTTAATTCAGGATAAAATACTGACTACTTCGTGCGCAGTACAGGGCTGCCATGCCTCTGTTAACGATGGCGCTTTTGCACAGCATGGCCTGGTATTAGCCAAAGGGAAAGCCTACAATAATCTGTTTGAAATTGAGCCTAAAAACACCGAAGCCAGAAAAGACGGTTTAAAACTGGTAAAAGCCTTTAATGCCCAGCAAAGCCTGCTCTATCATAAACTTGAAACTGATAATAGCCACCACAGCGGAAAAAACTATGGCAGTACTATGCCACTGGGAAGTGAGCCTCTATATCAGGGACAAATAGAATTTATCAGAAGATGGATAGAAGCAGGTGCACCGGAAAAAGGGAATGTAGCAGATGCCAAGCTGCTTGATGATACAACTCCGAGCCTGACAACCCCTTTTGAGGCTTTGGTGGCTCCGTCGGCAGGAACGGGCTATCAGATGAAACTGGATAAATTTGATGTAGCTCCCAATTTTGAAAGAGAACTGTTTGTCAGAAAACCCTTAGGAAATACCGAGACAGCCTATGTAAACAGGATTCAGATTAGAATGCGCCCGGGTAGCCATCATTTTATATTATATGGGTTCCGGAACCTTAGTAACCTTGCTCCAATGAATCAGATTCGTGATTTACGTTATGCAGATGGCACACTCAATCTGGTTACTTTTCAGCAAATGGGCAACCATATCTTTAATTTTG
>CALRLN020000099.1:0-13136 GCA_943368675.1 Chitinophaga pinensis
GAGAGAGTAGAAATGATAGGAGACCTGAGCGGTTGTGAAATTGATGCACAGGACCTGGGAAGGTTTGCCACCGATATGTATCAATATCACGAGAATTACCTGCTCAACGGAGATTTTAAGGGAACTGTACACGATTTTCGAGTCCGGGATTTTAACCTGAAATTTGGAAAGAACAGCTATCTTGATGGTGAAATTGCCTTTAAAAATATGCCTGATTTACGAAAGGCAGTGATGGATCTGACCTGGAAGCCTTCTCAGATTGATGCGGTTGATGCCCGCCAGTACGTGGGCGATTCGCTTTATCTGAAACATGTACATAAGTTTGGCGTGGTAAACTTTGCCGGAATTTTTAAAGGACTTTATAACGATTTCATGACCGATGCTTTTGTGAAGTCTGATCTGGGGCTTGTGGCAGGTAATATTGCCATGAAGATTCCTGATACCAGAGCCTTGCCCGTTTATTCAGGGTCATTGATGGTAGATGAGTTGGATCTTGGTAAACTGGTAAACGAAGAAACTCTTCAAAAAATGTCTTTTAGCGGACAAATCAAGGGTAAGGGGCTCACTATTAAAGATGCACTCCTGAATTTCGACGGGAACGTGAAACATATCTGGTTTAATGGCTATGATTTCAGGAATATCAAGGTTGACGGCGAAATGAGTCAGTCTTTATTTGATGGCCGAATAAGCGTAAAAGACACTAATCTTACCTTTAATGTTGGTGGCAAGGTCGATTTTAGTAAGGCACTGAATATATTTGATATTCATGGTGTTGTGCAGAATGCCAACCTGCGAGCGCTCGGGTATGCCAGAAACGATGTTAAACTTCGCTCAGAGATAAACCTGAATTTTCAGGGAAATGAATTAGATAACTGGATAGGGAAAGCAGAATTGTTACACACCGTTTTGCAATATGATAACAGAAAACTGGGAATTGACTCTGTGTTTGTAACTTCAACATTAGACACAAACTTCCGGCGAATCAGCCTGCTTTCTGAGTTCTTCAATATTGATGTTACTGGTAATTTCACCCCGAGCCAGGTAATAAGTGATGTAACAAGGTTTTCGAAAGAATATACTCAATATTTTGTTGAGAATGAGGTAGAAAGAATGGCATATTATACAAATCTGCCATCTAAAGCATTTCAACCCAGATATGGATTGAATTATAAGGTATTATTCAAAAAATCGGAGCCTTTCTTTGCTTATTTTTATCCGGCGCTGTTTATATCGCCCAATACTGAGCTGAACGGACAACTCAATATCAGAAACACTGTTGAGCTTTCGTTAGGTGGGAAAATTGACACACTCAGGCACGGCAGCTTTGCCTTTTATAATAATGAGTTAGATTTTAATACTTCTAAGGAAGTTACCTCTCCTAAAATTCTGACAGCTCTGATTTTTAACTCAGAGAAACAGAAATTGGGTGATATGGAGCCTACTGAAAAACTGGAAGTAAATGGTGCCTGGGGGCAGGCAAACGTCATAGAGTTTGACGCAAGAGTAAAACAGCAGAAGAGTTCCAATAAAGCACAGGTATTCGGGCAGCTGACATTCCTGCACGATGAGATAGACCTCACATTTAACCACAGAAACACCAAACTTGATTTGTTGGGTGAAAACTGGCTGTTAGCCAAAAATAACCTGATTAATTTTTATCAATCTGATATCTGCTTTCAGGATGTGACTATTTCTAACAAAAACCAGAGTATCTCTCTGAATGGTTATTTTTCGCCTGATAGTCTGAAAGAAGCATATGTAAATGTGCATGATTTTGATTTACAAACCATTAAGCCTATATCAAATGTAGACCTGAAAGGTATTGTAAATGGCAAACTGATGCTAAGAGATATTTATGAAGATGCCTTGATAACAAGCGAGTTTGGTATAGATGAATTGGTATATAAAAACAGTCTGATAGGTACAATAGCCGGCGAAGTACTATGGGATAATCTTACTCAGAAACTGAATATTAATGGTAATATTGTCAGAATCAATAACGAGATATTCCGTTTAACGGGTACCTATGACCCAAAGGATGAATATGACCCTTTGAATCTGAAGGCGAATCTCAAAAAAGCGAATCTTGAAATATTCCAATCGTTTGTAGATGATATTTTTTCAAATGTAGGTGGTTTTGCTTCCGGAGTGTTAAGCGTGGGAGGTACACCTGCCGACCCGATTGTGAGAGGGAGTGTAGCAATTGAAAGAGGCAGCCTGATTCTGAATGAGCTGAACGTACCCTTATATTTTGATGACAAAATTAATTTCAACGAAGAAGGATTTGTTGTTCAAAAGGGCTTCAAGGTACGGGATGCATTAGTAAATGGTAACGAAGCCGAACTGGCAGGTGGGATTTTCAATGGTGGAAGCGGTAATTTCATGCTGGGTCTTCATGCCTATATGAGAGACCGTGACGGGTTCAGAATAATGAATACAACCATTAAAAACAATGAGGATTTTTATGGAGTCGGGATGGCCTCTGGCGATATGCATATTACAGGCACCTTTAAGAACGTGGCTATTACCGGTAATCTGACCAGTAAAAAAGGAACAAAAATTACCATTCCTCTGGATGGTGCCACCAGTGTAGATACACAGGAAGAAGGGATAACTTTTGTGAGCAGAAATACTGAGCATCAGAAAAATAAAAGAGCTAAAAAAGACTCCATAGCCAATGAAGAGGCGGGCAGTCTGAAAATGGCTTTTAACTTTACCATTACACCTGACGCTGAGTGCGAGGTTATATTTGACAGGATTAATAAGGACCAGTTGACTGCCGTAGGAAACGGTCTTCTTAGTATTGAATACGATACGCGCGGAGGTTTTACCATGACAGGCCCGTATACCATCAGAAGCGGGAAATATGATTTTAGTTTACAGAATATATCAAGGGTAAGAAAATTTGATATAGCCGAAGGCAGCTGGATTCGTTGGTCAGGTGACCCTTACGATGCAGACATTAGTATCAATGCCATTGTGACTGCCAATGTTTTGTTGCCTGACGGTATTGTGTCAAGCACTAATGCCGCTGAGTTGAAAACACCGTATCCGGTAAGTGCTTATGTAATTCTGACGGATAAACTGACCAAGCCAACTGTTAAATACAATATTAAATTTGATCAACGACGAATCCCGCTGAATCTTCAGCCGCAGGTAATTGCATTTGAGCAACGCCTGCGAAACGATGAACAATTACTGGCTAATAATTTTGTAGGTATTACGGCTCTTAACCGTTTATTCTCAGATAATAGTTTTAAAGATGCCGTTGATTCACAGCTATTATTAGATAACGTAAGTAATCTATTGACAAATCAGTTAGGTACCATTGCTTCTAAAATAGACCCAAATCTTGAAATCGGTGTACAACTCGGAGTATTGAGTAATGTTCGGCAGAGTTTGTTTAACAATATGCAGCTCAATTTTTCCTATCGCTTTAGTAATAACCGCCTGAAATTGAGTGTCAATAATACGATCCTCCAGAATCAGGAACAAACAGCCAGTAACTATTTTTATGGCGGTGAGGTTGAATGGATGCTCAATGAAGATGGTAGCTGGCGGTTAAAAGCCTATAGCCGTAACGTACCGAACTACTTCTATAACTTCAACAGCAACGTGACTGTGAACGGTGTCAGCTTACAACATACACGTAATTTCAACACCATATTCAAGCGTAAACCAAGCCCCCCTGCCCCTAAAGGGGAGCTTACTAATTCTACGTTTTTGTATAGTCCTCCTTTAGGGGTTAGGGGTGCTTCTCTTTAAAACCTATACTGCACCCGACAAGTAAAATTATTGTCCTTTATATCTTTCGCATAGTCAGTCAAAACTGTTTTCTCATTCTGTGGCATTTCGTACCATAGCATTAATCTGGTATTCTCATTCAGATAGGTGAGGTAGCCAAAACCAAAAGTATTGAAACGTACATCAGCAACTGAGAATCCTTTTCCTATTTCTGTGCCTTTTACTTTTTTGTTAGGGTCATACCAGTCATACTTCAATATCAGTTGATGTTTTTTGCTGCCCAGGTGCTGGAGATAATAAAAATAAGCACCATCAAAATTACGGATATACAAAGGCGCTAGTTTACCGTTTTCCAATGGTATAGTAGCCGGAGTTTCAGAAGTACTAGCAATAGCGGTTTGTGTCCCTTTTATATATTCTGCCCTGAATTCTGTTTCACCTACCCGATTAGGAATTCTTATTTGTATGTCAGCTCCGAAGTATTTTCTCGGAGCAATTTTTCCCACATTGCTTGCCGAAGAGTCCAGCGCAAAGTGCCTGGTGGTTTCGTTCATGCGATAAATCTGATTGGTAAACTGTTCCATGCCACCAATAAAAGCCGATACACTTCCGCTCACAATCACTTTTGGCGCAAGGTTAAAATGCTTGACAGAAAGCCTCGAAATCACATCCTTATGGTTGTCAAAATCAGCCACACTATTTACTCCCTGGCCGTTAAATACACCTACATCAAACTTTATGTATTTCAGAAAACTGGTCTTGTTCCGGGGTTCAAAGGTACCCATAAAGCCAAAATCACGTTCCGTTTTCATTAGTAGCTGTGACATTCTCCCACGTTCGGGTGACTCTCTGTCAGGTGAACCATAACCTAATTCGAAACCAAAAGGACGGGCAAACATACCTGTAGTGAGGTAGAAAGCGTTGAGTTTATTTTCATAAATACGCCCCCAGAAATCACGGATAAAGATGCCTCGTTCGGTTCCGTCAAACTGAAAGATAAAATATAATTTCGGATTATTGTTTTTGTCATAACGTGCATAATCAAAACGGATACGCCCACGACGAAGCATAAAACGATTACTGGCATTAGGCTGAAAGTCACCGCCATTAAAATTCTTTGCACCTTTGGTTTGTATCCACTGAAATTGTGGCTGAATGTATCCGCTGATACCTACATACTCATATTTTTTAAATGTAGAAAGGAGCTTACGGGCGGTGGTAGTATCAATATCAGTTAAGGCACCGTGGTCCTGAGCCAGAGATTCTGACAGTCCCAGACATAGTAATAGGCCAACTAGTCCGGTTTGAAAGGACCGATTCAAAGATAGTTTCATATTGGTGTATCGGCACAATAATGAAATTGTGCCGGCAATTTATTGGGTGCGCAATTCCGTCATTCTATGACGGAATTGCGCAGTAAAAATTAATGAATCCTGATTAAATGAAAATAAGTTTTATTCTTTTCCGTCTTTTACAATATCCAGCGGAAGAATAAAAACAAAGTAGCTGAAAGAATAATGGCTACGGGCAATGTAAGCACCCAGGCTAATGCAATATTTTTGATAGTGCCCGATTGCAGGTTCTTGATTCCCTTGCTTGCAACCATAGTACCGGCAATACCTGATGATAAAGAGTGAGTAGTACTCACAGGTAGTTTGAACCACGAGGCAAGACCGATAGTAGTTGCAGCCACTAATTCGGCAGAGGCACCTTGTGCATAAGTAAGGTGAGATTTTCCGATTTTTTCACCCACGGTTACCACAATTCTTTTCCAGCCTATCATAGTTCCAAGTCCTAATGAAAGCGAAATCATCAGGATTACCCACATGGGTGCGTGATCAGTATATTTTCTGATACCTTTTTCTTCCTGCACGGCGGCGGCTTTCAGAGCGGTTTTGTCGGCTGCACTCAGAATTACATCAGGGTCTTCTACAAGTTTCTTTGTATTGCCACTTATCGTTAGCAGGGCTTTACGGGCATCCAGAGCATTTGCTTTACTTACTTTATTGCTATCAGCCAGCGCATTCAGAAAGCCAACACTTTGTTTTATCTGTGCAATTCTTGCATTTTCAATATCCGAAGTCTTGGTAGTATCAACCAATGCTACTTTTTCTGCAATAACGGCTAAATCCGGTTTGATTTTATCAAAGTCAATAGTATTATTAATAGCAAAATAAGCGGGTAGAATTCCAATCAGAATCAACATTACAAGACCGATTCCTTTTTGGCCGTCATTACGCCCATGGAAAAAGCTCACGAGTGTACAGGTAGTTATCAGAATAGCCCTTACCCAGAACGGAGGTTCTTCATTTTTCTTGGGTTCGTCAAATATCTGTTTTCTGACGTTTTTATTTAATAAGCGACGCAATGAGAACATTAATATTACGGCAAGACTAAAACCTACCAGAGGTGATAGAAAAAGTGCATAGAATATTTCACGGGCTTTGTCCCAGTTAACAGCAGCTACACCAGAGGTATTATCAGGTAAGAGGGCATAACCCAGGCCTACACCCAGAATGGCACCGATTAAAGTATGTGAACTTGATGCCGGAATACCAAAATACCACGTTCCGAAGTTCCAGATAATAGCACTGAATAATAATGCTAATACCATTGCTATACTATGGTATACATTCTGGTCGATTAATAATTCTACGGGCAGCAGATTGACTATGCTCATACCGACACCTACACCACCGGTTACAACACCTATAAAATTGATTATACCCGACCAGACAACCGCCTGAGTGGGTTTCAAAGAGTTGGTATAAATAACAGTGGCAACAGCGTTTGCAGTATCGTGAAAACCATTAATAAATTCGAATGCACAGGCAGCCAGAAGGCAGAAGGATAGTAAGATAAAAATGTCGGTTTCTAAGCCAAACATGGGCGTTTTTGGGGTTAAGTTATAACAGTATGATTATATTGGTGTTCATATTTTGGATGCAAAATTCCGAAACTTTCAACGATACCAGAAAGAAAGCATGTTAAGAAATTGTAAAGAAAGAAATAAAAATGCCGAATAAAAAAACATTTGACAACCTGCCATCGAAAAACGACATTTATTCAGACAAAACTCATTATTTTATCAAAAAGCTCTCTTTGATTGAATGGCTTTGTAATGTACTCGTTCATGCCGATTTAAATACATTTGTCTTTCTCACCAACCAGTGAGTGGGCTGTCATAGCCATGATTGGTGTTGCGTTTTTTAATTCTTTCCGAATGATTGAGGTAGCCTGATAGCCATCCATTTCAGGCATTTGCAAATCCATCAGAATAATATCATACCTGTGACTTTTTACTTTCTCGACAGCGATTATTCCGTTTTGTGCCAGATCTGCAGTAAAACCAAATTTTTCTAAAACCCGCAACGCCAGTTTCTGGTTCAGAACATTATCCTCTACCAGCAATATATGTATTTTTTTGTCGCTGACGAACTGTGCATTATTACCATTTTTATTTTTATCTACTTCTGCTTTTATCTTTTTATAAGTAAGGGTAAAAACAAAAGTTGAACCTTGCTCCGGCATACTCTCTACCCAAAGCTTACCGTTTTGTAATTCTACCAGCGATTTAGAGATGCTTAACCCTAATCCGGTGCCACCATATTTTCGGGTGGTATCAGAATTGGCCTGTGTAAAACGGTCAAAAATTAATTCTAATTTATCTTTCGGGATTCCGATTCCTGTGTCTACTACTTTAAATGAGATAGTACTCTCAGTGTCAGTATGATTGATTTGCTCTACAATCATCCTGACCGAACCCGTTGGCGTAAACTTAATGGCATTATTCGTAAGATTCAACAATATCTGGTTGAGTCTTGTAGGGTCTCCCAATAAGGTATCAGGAATATTGTTATCGATTATACAATCAAGTTCTAAATCTTTCTCATCGGCTTTGACTTTTAAAATGCTTTTTACAGTTTTTGTAATTTCTCTAACGCTAAAAGGTACTTCTTCAATGGTAATATGGCCTGATTCAATTTTAGAAATATCCAGAATGTCATTGATAATGCCCAGAAGGTTTTCAGTAGAAGAAGTGATATAAGATAGGTATTCAGATTGTTCTTCATTTAAAGGCGTATCTTTCAGCAGATTAGCAAAACCCACTATGGCATTCATAGGTGTTCTGATTTCATGGCTCATATTGGCTAAGAACATATCTTTGGCATAGGCATTCTGTTCTGCCTGTATTTTTGCCTTAATAAGTTCCTGTTCCATCAGAATACGCTCCGTCATATCTACAGCGTTGCCTATTACATATTTTTCTCCGTCAATCAGTTCTGAAAGTATATTATTATACATCCATGTTTTAACAGTGCCGTCCCTGTGTTGTACTTTCATAAGGCCCTTAAAATGTCCCACCTGTTCTATTTGTTTCAGGTAAGCCTTTACAACTGCCTCATATTCGGCCGGTACCAGGTCAAACAATGTCTTTTGCAGGTATTCTTCAGCCGAATAACCTAATAATTCGGCCCCAGCCGGGTTTACTGTCAGAAATCTTCCTTTAAGGTCATGGGTGCACATCAACCCCTGTGAATGTTCAAAAAATCCTCTGTGGCGCTCTTCACTGAGCATTATCTTCCGTTCCCATATTTTTTTTGCTGTTATATCTTTGGCTATCCCAACAAAACCGGTAATCTGATTTTCTTTATTAGTCAGAGGTGTTAAAGATAGTTCAACAGTAATTCTGGATCCGTCTTTCTTAATATAGGTCCATTCGTTCGTATCTGTTGTTCCGAGTCGGGCTTTGGCAATTAATGCCTCGTCCGGAACTTTTAACTCAATATGTAGTTCTTCGGTTATTTTCTTTGCGTATTTTTCTATTTCGTCACGTTCATGAAAAACACTTGCCCTTTGGATATTAACCATTTCTTCAGCGGTATAGCCAAGCATCAATTCAGCCCCCTTATTAAACATTATTATATTGCCATAGATATCAGATGTAATAATAGAAACACCAGAGTCTGCATCTAAAATGGCTTTTAATTCTGTATAAACCTTATCTAATTCAAGCCTGACCCGTTTCTCTTTGTCAATATCCTGTAATGTTCCATAAATGATATAAGGTACGCCATTCTTAGACTCGGCTTTTCCCATGGCTCTTACCCATTTCGTAACACCCTTGGCAGTTATTATCTGAATTTCTGTATCGAAAGCCTCTCCGGTTTTAATAGTATGGTCAATCAGTTTCTCAATTGCATTTCTGCTTTCTCCTTCTTTAGAGAACAGAATGCTACTGTCCAGTGTAGGAATATAATCAGGACTCAATTCATGAATTTCTCTGGTGATTTCAGACAACGTTATTTCATTGGTCTCCAGATTTACTTTCCATGCCCCCATTTTGGCAATTCTGTTTGTAGATTCCAGTATATTTTTAGTCTCTACTAACTCCAGTTCAATTCGATTCTGTTCGGTTATATCTCTTGCAATAGTATAAAGATAATCGGAATGTGGGTCTTTCGCGACCACGCAATCTAGTAATCTGTAATCGCCATCAGTTGTCTTGAATCTGTTATGGAGAGATACTGTTTGTGTACCGTTAGCAAGATTTTTGAGACACTCTTGTACGGGGGCGACGTCTTCCGGATTGAGAAAATCAATAATTTGTCTTTCGCAAAGATCTTCATTTGTCCAGCCAAGGGTTTGCTCAAATGCAGGATTAATCTTTTTAAAATAACCGTCTGTTCCGGCCATACAAATCAAATCTTTTGAAAGCTTAAAAAGCATTTCATAATGCTTTAATTCTTCTTTTTCTTTGCGGGCAATAATTTGTGAAATGACCTCCTGTGCTAAAATGGAAAGTGCTGCCTCCTGCTCTTTACTTAATTTTTTTGGTTTATTATCCATGACACACAAAGAGCCTAAAGCATAACCATCGGGGTCGATAAGCGGGTACCCCGCATAGAAGCGTATATTAGGATTCTCTGTTACTAAAGGACTATCTTTGAATCGGTCATCCAGCGTGGCATCTTCAACTTCAAAGAGAATGTCGTCCATTATGGTATATTGGCAGAATGATACGTCTCTACGGGTTTCATTCTGTTCGATTCCGATTCTGGACTTAAACCATTGTCTGTCTGTATCAATCAATGAAATGACAGAGATAGGAACACCACAAATAAAAGAGGCTAGCTGGATAAGGCGGTCAAATTCTTTCTCACTTACCGAATCAAGTATATCATAGCCTTTTAAAGCTTTTAATCTTTCTTTTTCGTTAACCGGAACAGGTAGTAAGTCTGTCATAATCTTTAATTAAATAAATTCATGTAAAACTCAAACATCAAGCACTAATAATCAGTATAATTTTATTGCAACATGAATAAAATCAGATTTTTCAGGTATGACATTCATTAAGAGTAAAGATGGCAGTAGCAGATACGTATCTTTCGGAAAGATGTAAGCTAGTTTATTTGTTTTCAATGCAAATGCTATAGTGATGAATTTATAAACAATTTGTTTTTAGCTTGATAAATTACAATTTTTGTATCATAAATAAGGAATTAGTATTCAAAAATCATACCATGCATACCTTTTTGCTATGTTAAATAAGCTATTGCGCATTTGTCTATGGCTTTTTTATCAAGCGGCTACATGGGTTCATTTTATTTGCGATTTATTCAATGAAAAAAACAATTGGCATTACAGACTGTGGTGATAAACACCCGATTTATGAAAAATGGATACTGTGCCAGAATAATGATATAGAGATAATCAGGCTTGGATATAAATACAATAATTTCGAAGAAATCAGCCAATGTGATGGGATATTATTAACTGGTGGAGAGGACGTTCATCCCCGGTTTTATAACAAACCAGAGAATCTGCATTTATGCAATCCGGATTTTATGGACGAGCAGCGTGATGAGTTTGAATGGAAGGTATGCGAGTATGTTTTTGCCAATAAAATTCCTGTTTTGGGTATTTGCAGAGGGCTGCAATTTGTGAATGTGTTTTTAGGTGGTACACTAATAGGCGATATTCCGAGTATCGGTAAAAATAACCATTCAAAGTATTATGAAGGGAAAGACCGCTATCATCATATAAGTGTTTTTCCTGATTCTGGACTTGCTCATATTGTTGGCGTTGATGAGGGTGGAATTAATTCTGCCCATCACCAGTCAGTGGATGTACCTGCGGATTTATTGGTGGTCAATTCTTTGTCAGAAGATGGCATTGTAGAAGGGCTGGAATGGAAAAATCCTACGGATCATTCATTAACGCTGGTTCAATGGCATCCGGAACGGATTGAAGATGTTGAAAATCCGTTCAACAAACGTATACGCCGGGTATTTATAGAGGCTGTTGAGAATAATCAGGTTAAATAATTAAAAACAATTCATGATTTACGATACAGTAATAGTAGGAGGAGGGCATAACGGACTGGTAGCTGCATGCTATCTTGCCAGCGCAGGCAAAAAAGTATTGATACTGGAAAAAAACGATTATATAGGTGGCGGAACCACTTCTCAAAAAGTTTTTCCTGATTATGAGGCCTACCTTTCACGGTATTCTTATCTCGTGAGTCTTATACCCAAAGAAATTTTAGATGAATTAGATATTGATCTGAATCTGCTTCGCAGAAGTATTGCTTCTTATACTCCCTATATTCAAAATGGCTTGCATAAGGGCTTGATTATCAGTAATGTTGATGAAGAAATGTCAAGAAAATCGATTCTGGATTTAGGATATGGTGAGCAGGAATGGGAAGGATATATGGCTATTTTACAAAAGCAACATAGGTTTGCTGAATTAATATGGGATTCTTTTCTTTCACCACTCAGAAGTAAGGAAGACTGGAAAACCTTTTTTGAAGCGCAGGGAGAGGCTGAACTCTGGAAAAGTATGGTGGAAGAACCTATTGGTAAATTAATTGAAAACCACGTTCAGTCTGATATTCTGCGTGGGGTACTAATGACGGATGCTAAAATAGGTTCCTATACGCATGCATATGATTTGAGTCTGCTGCAAAACAGGACATTTATTTACCACATAATAGGCAATAAAACCGGTGAATGGCGGGTTCCGGAGGGAGGTATGGGAAATCTGGTTGCTCAATTAATTAAAAAAGCTGAAAATTCGGGGGTTGAAATGCGAATGAATGCAGAGGTAAAGTGTATAGACAGGGGCGGGGAACTGAAAGTATTTTATACGCAGAATAATAAGAAGTATGAGGTAAAGACAAAAGATATACTACTCAATGCAGCTCCTGAAGTATTGGAAAGGCTTTTAGGTAATATTCCGTTGCCGGGAAAACCTACGGAAGAAGGCACCGCTTTTAAAATTAACCTTCTTTTAAAAAGACTACCTCAGCTTAAGGACAAAAATGTAAAACCGGAACAGGCATTTGCTGGTACTTTTCACATTAATCAGTCGTTTGAGCAGATGGAAAAAACCTTTGATGCGGTTATATCCGGCAGAATTCCAGACCAGATTGCCTGCGAAATTTACTGTCATACCCTGACTGACCCCTCTATTTTATCTCAGGAATTACAAGAACAGGGGTATCATACTTTAACAGTCTTCGGGCTGGATTTGCCTTACGAATTATTTAAAAAAGATAACGAAGCTGCCAAGAAAGAGGTAGTAGAGAAATTTCTAAAAGGTATTAATGAATATCTTGCTGAGCCATTAGAAGATTGTCTGGCTAAAGATAAAAACGGAAATTTATGCCTGGAGGCCAAAAGTTCAGTTGATTTGGAAAAAGAACTGGGTATGCCCAGAGGGAATATATTTCATAATGGGTTATCATGGTTTTATGCTGAAAATGCAGATACAATCGGCAAATGGGGAGTAGAAACCCCTTATGCGCATATTTACATCTGTGGTTCAGGCGCTTCCAGAGGCGGAGCGGTCAGTGGTATTCCAGGCAGAAATGCAGCTAGGGTGTTGTTAAATGTATAACGATTTTTCAAATCTTTTTTTTGCGAAAGATATGGGAAATCGTTATACACAATTATTGTTTCCAACCCGGGCCCTTCACAAATTTTCCTGATTTTACACCTGTGTGTGTGCCATCTTTCAATACCTGCTGACCATTGACAAATACATGCACCATGCCTTCGGATATCTGGTGGGGCTTCTCAAAAGTAGCGTTATCTTTCATTTTTGCTAAATCGAATGCTAAAATATCTGCATAATAGCCTACTTTCAGTCTTCCTCTTTTCTGAATCTTCAGGTTATCGCAGGGTAATGAAGTCAGTTTTCTGATAGCTTCCTGTAGCGAAATTACCTTTTCATCACGCACATACTTGCCTATCAGACGGGTAAAATTGCCATAAGCTCTTGGGTGTGCGCTTGATTTAAGAAATACTCCTTCGGGTGCCATTGAAGCTGCATCAGAACCAAAACTCATATATGGTAATTGCAACTGCTTTTTAACGTTTTCTTCA
>CALRLN020000100.1:0-13122 GCA_943368675.1 Chitinophaga pinensis
TTCAAGTCCTAAAGGGTGGCAGAGGGGTATCAGCTCACCTGTACGTTTAGCGGCCATTACTCCTGCAATAATAGCGGTCTGGAATACAGGTCCTTTTTTGGTATGGATTTCATCATTCTGTAAACTTTCGAGTATAGCATCATCTAAAACCACGATACTTCGGGCTTTGGCAAGGCGTTTGGTGATGCTTTTTTCGCCTACATTAACCATTGAGGGATTGCCGGAGGCATCGATATGAGTAAATTCTGACATAAAACTTAAAATAAAATTATAGAATTCTCCGGATAATGGCAAACTGGTTGCCCGCCGTGCGGAAGCGACCGTCGCTACGGTTCGCCCCATGTTAAGATTACCTCTTCTGCAAAATACCTAATTCGCTATACCATATTTCTTCATTCTCAATCATTCTTCTGATCACCTCAGTTACGAAGTCTTTATTATTGAAGAAATGATAATCTACCACCTGTATGATATTGGCAGGTAGAATCTCTAATATTTTTTGCCGGTATCTGGCATAAATATCAAATGGTACATCACGTTTTTTCTGTTTCAGACAATTATCACAAATGCCGCAGGTGGCTTCAGTAAATTCATCAAAATATTCCTGAATGAATTGCATCCGGCATCGCCGTTCTTCCTTTGCAAATTGCACCACAGCATCAACCTTTTCGATATCTCTCTTTTTTCTTAGCTCAAATTCAACCCTGTTGATAGATAAATAATTGGCATCCTGCCGGGCAGTCAGAAAAGTCAACTGAGGTTTATTTTTCTGTTTCTGATAAGTAGCTATACCTGTCTCTTGCAGATATGCGAGCATTTTCTCTATTTCGGTATTAGAGGCAAAGAAATTTTTGGCTATGGCAGTTTCAGAAATAGTTGTAAAATCGGTAAACAACTGGCCGCCGTACATTCTCAGCAATATTTTTGTAAACTTATCATAATTAGGGTTTTTAATCTGAAAATTATATAAGGCATGGTTATCTACTTTAAAAACCAATTTTGACGGGCTGAAATATGAATCACTTAGCTGTATTAATCCTTCGTCTTCCAGCTTTTTCAGAGCATTGTGCGTATCATTGGCTATTAAGCCAAATGTGCTTATAAAATCCTGAAAATCGAAATCATAGCTTTCAAAATTCTCTCCGCCAAAAGCCAGTTTAAAATAATTGGCAAGCGACTGATACACCTTTTTCAGGTTTTCGATAGGCGGGTATTTCTGGTCTATCTGTTTATATATGTCTGTCAGATCAGATTTAAAATAGAGTACAATGGCATAGGCCTTTAGTCCGTCTCTCCCAGCACGCCCCGACTCCTGATAATAAGCTTCCAGATTTTCAGGCAGATCCAGATGTACTACTACCCGTACATCGGGCTTGTCAATGCCCATACCAAAAGCATTAGTAGCCACTATTACCCGTGTCTGATTTTTAATCCATGCTTCCTGCTTTTTAAAACGGTCGGTCATGGTTAAACCGGCATGGTAAAAATCGGCACTTATCTTATTCCGGTTCAGCCAGTCTGCAATCTCTTTGGTTCGTTTACGACTCCTTACATATACAATAGCCGAACCCGGCACTTTCGTAAGAATATCGTATAATTTACGCTCTTTGCTTTCTTCGCAAAAAGCAGAGTAGGAGATATTAGGCCGGGCAAAACTCTGTTGAAATAGTCTGGTATTTTTTAAGCCCAGTTTTTGTTGAATATCCTCTTTGACATCCTTTGTGGCTGTTGCCGTCAGGGCAATCATTGGGGCGTCAGGAGCAAATTTTCTGAATTCTGGAATTTTCAGATAGGGGGGGCGGAAATCATACCCCCATTGCGAAATGCAATGTGCCTCATCAATTGCCAGTAAACATACTTTCATGCGTTTGGTGCGTTCCTGCATGATTTCAGTCAGCAAACGCTCCGGTGAAACATAAAGAAACTTATAATCGCCATATACAAAGTTATCGAGCGTATAGTCTATCTCAGTACGATGCATGCCTGAATAAATAGCTGCGGCCTTTATACCTCTCCTCTTCAATTGCTCCACCTGGTCTTTCATAAGGGCAATAAGGGGCGTAATTACTATGCAAACACCATCCATTTGCAAGGCAGGTATCTGAAAACAAATGGATTTCCCGCCGCCCGTCGGCAAAATAGCCAAAGTATCATTTCCTGACAGCACAGAATTGATGATATCTTCCTGCAGAGGTCTGAATGAATCATACTGCCAGTATTTTAATAATATTTCTTTTGATGCTTGCATCTATCAAAACGCTGTTTCCGTCTATAATGCAAAGATAAGCTTTCAGCTTGTTAATCCGATAGTTAATTCTAAGCGTATCTTAATTAGTTTTAGAAGAAAGAGCGATAAAATGAATGTTTAAGAAATTTGGCCGATAAATAATAGTTCCGGTATTATTTCTAATATTCACCTTTTAAAAACGTTATAATATTCGTTAGAATTTATACCTTGTAGAAAAATTTAATGCAACCTTAGCCAATTAGATTACGTATTTTTTTAAGACCCTGAGAAAACAGGAATTGACGCTAAAAATTATGAGAAAAATTTACCTTTCTGGCTTACTAGCTTTCTTAGTAATGTCAGTATTTGCCCAGAAGTCAGTAAAGCCGCGCCTTGAAGATCTTGCGAAGACGAATCCCAATAAAATTGAATTTATGAAGGGAAAAATGATTGTGTGTCCGGGCAATTATGTTGATGCAAATACTTATATTCCTCCTGCTAAAGAAGTTGAGGAGGCCTTGAAAGGAAAAAATGTGCGTACCACCGCCAAAACTACCTTTATAGTAAATTATAGTGGTTTCTCTCCTGCTGCTCAGAAAGCCTTTCAATTGGCGGTTGATATATGGTCTAATCTTATCAGCTCTCCTGTGCCTATCCGTATTGATGCTATCTGGCACCCTATTGACAGCGGTAATACATCAGGAACTATCTTAGGGCAGGCAAGTCCTGCAGATTTTACGAGAAATTTTCCCGGACAGCAAAAGGCCAGTACATGGTATCCTATTGCTTTAGCTGAGAAAATAGCCGGTCAGGAACTGAATTCAGTTAATGATGCCGATATAGTAGCAGAATTTAACAGTTCGGCGCCATGGTATCTTGGAACAGGTACTCCCAGCCGTAATGAGTTCGATTTTGCTTCTGTGGTATTGCATGAGTTATGCCATGGATTAGGATTTACTTCTTCTCTTCGCTCAACTCAGACATCGTCTACTGCTGCATGGGGCTATGACACCGGGTCACCTTTTATTTTTGATCATTTTGTACAAAACGCCACTAATCAACAGCTCATTAACACAAGTCTTTTCCCTAATCCATCAGCTACTTTACGCCAACAATTAGTCGGTAATAATCTGTTTTTTAATAGTCCTACATCTGAAGCAAAGGGTGATGAAAAACCTCGTTTATATGCACCTTTTACCTATCAGGCAGGTTCAAGTACATCACACGTTGATGATAATACTTATACTTCAGGGAATCCCAACTCATTGATGACCTCGTCGGCAAGTTTAAGAGAGGTAATCCGCGACCCGGGTCCGTTGGTAAAGAATATGTTTGCCGATATGGGATGGAAGGGAACTTCGCTATTGCATACGCCGATTAAAAATATCGAAAATGCTGTTACAAGCGTAACAGTTAAGGCCACTATCGTGAGCGACACTACCCTGATAGCCGGAAGTGCAAAGGTATATTATACCGAAAATGATACAATCAGCAATGCAAAAGCAATAGAATTAAAAAGAGTAGGTACTACCAACGACTATACGGCTGTTATCCCGGTTACTAAAGCAAGCTCTATTATCAGATATTATTTAGTTGTAGAAGATAATTTTAAGCGTAAAAATGTCTCTCCGGCAGAATCCCCTCTTAAAGGCTATTATGGATTCCAGATCGGAGAAGAGGATGTTTCATCACCTTTTGTTACAACAACCCCACCGACATTCGTACCCTCTACAACTAAGCCTGATATTTTTCTTAATGCCGAAGATGATTTTGAACATGGCATAGATACTGTGTATGTTGAGTATCTGGTAAACGGACAGGCAAAAACTCCGTTTGGACTGAAAAAGTATAATCCGGCTACTGACGATAAGGCTTATTCGCAAGGCAGAAATGATGTGTTTGCTTATTTAGGTAAAGCACCTTTCGGAGACCTGAAAAAAGGAGACCGCGTGTTATATCGGATTATAGCTATTGATAAGTCGAAAAACAAAAATAAAACTGTTCTGCCTTCGTATCTGAATACCCCGGGAACAAAAGTAGTGGCAACGCCTGATTATTATGAATTTGTAGTAACAGATCTAAATACGCAGGTACCCGTATTAACTTATAGCACTGACTTTAATACACCTAACGAAGATTTTGCAGGTATAGGTGGCTGGAGTATCACAACTCCATCAGGGTTTACTGATGGAGCCCTTCATTCGGCTCATCCCTATAAAAATGGTGGTGACGAATACCTGCAATCAAGCACTATGGCTTTATTCTTAAAGCCTGTTGAATTAAAAAGTGAAAAAGATTCTGCCAATATTACTTTTGATGAAATTGTATTGGTAGAGCCTGGTGAAAATGGATCTGTATTTGGAGAGTCAAACTTCTATGATTATGTAGTGGTTGAGGGGTCTTATGATGGTGGTGCTTCATGGGTGCCTTTTGAAGATGGTTATGATGCCAGTAGCAATAGTGAGTGGAAAAAAACCTTTGAAAATTATGTAACAGGCACTGTCCTCAGTTCTAATGGAGAAACTTTGCAAAGTTCTGATTCCAAAGGAGTCGGCCGTCCTGCTTTGTTTCGTAACAGAACCATTAAAATGCTGAATAATGACAACTTTTCAGGAGGTGACCTTGTGTTGATCAGGTTCCGTTTATTCTCTGATGAACTGACTTATGGTTGGGGTTGGGCTATTGACAATCTGAAAATACAATTACCTCCTCCTCCTCCTGTTTTGGCGGTAGAGCCGGGTTTAGAAAGAACAGTTATTTTGTCACCAAACCCATCACCTGATGAAATCCAGATTACAACCAATCTGGCAAAACCCGGCCGTGTAAAGATGGAAGTATTTGGAGCAAACGGCAAAAAGGTAATGGATAGAGAATATACTACAGATATTAATAAATTTTACCAGAAGATTGATGTACGTGAACTGAACGCAGGTTCTTATCTTGTGCGTTTGCATACTGAAACCGGAACGGTCGTAAAACGATTTGTGGTAAACAGATAAAGAAGTTTTTAGATGTTACAGGGCGTTTCAAAGTAAAACCTACTTTTGAAACGCCTTATTTTATTAATTGCAGTAATCTGATTCTAAGTTTACAGTTAAGTCACAACCGCAATCTCCATATTCTACTCCAAAACTCGTATTTTGTCCAGCATTTGTAAATTGCAGAGTCATTGAAGAGGCACTTCCTCCCCCCAGCACACAGGTCACACCCGGCGGGAAATCCGTATTCCAGGTACCAGAACAGGGACAATTATTCTTGTAATAGGTTCCATATTGAATGTAATAGGGATAAGTACACGTTAAGTGAATGTAAGTAGGACCTGTAACTGTAGCAAAGAAATTGCTGTTAGCTTTTCTACTGATAGTATTAGCTTTAAAAGCTGTTTCCTGCGAAAACGATGTTGCCCAGAATAGGACAAATAAACCTGCGAGAGATAGAATTAGTTTTTTCATGAAACTGATAAGTTTAGAGCGTGTAATTTGAAATAAAAATTATGTAATTTGCCTAAAAAAACAAGCTAATCCGGAAATATTTATTTATAGGCACCAAAAAATAGGAAATATCTTTTTAAGTTTATATATATTCTTGTGTAAGTATTAAATCTGTTTTTCGTATAATTTTGCTGAAGAATAAATTACTCTATACCCTGTAAACTATTATTTATGAATAAAATAGTGCTAATTCTTTTCGTAGCTTTTGTTGGCATTTCCTGTACTACCTCGCAGAAGTTATCGAATAAAAAACCTTATGCTAAACTGATAGATACCTCGCAGGTATTTGCTCAGAACTTTACCGGAATGGTCATTTATGATGCAGAAGAGCAAAAGACACTTTTTGAAAGAAATGCCGATAAATATTTTACGCCTGCGTCTAATACAAAGCTGTTTACTTATTATGCCTGTATCAAAACTCTCGGAGATTCTATTCCTGCCTTGAGATATGTGATAAAGGGAGACTCTTTAATTTTCTGGGGAACAGGCGATCCTACGTTTTTTCATCATGACTTAAAGAATACCAGCGCTTTCGAGTTTCTGAAAAGCTATAAACGCAGCAAATTGCTCTTTTTTTCGGATGGTAATTTTACCAACGAAGCAATGGGAGAGGGATGGGCCTGGGATGATTTTAACGATTATTATTCAGCCGAAATATCTCCTATGCCAATGTATGGGAATGTCGTGAGGGTAAGTATTGATAAAGGAGCATTCACCCCTCAACCGCCGATCTTTGAAAACAGTTTCTATAAAAAAGACGAAGGTACAACAATCAAGCGTATTCAGATAGATAACCAGTTTTTACTGCCGAAAGCAATATTGCAAAAGAATAATTATACGCAGGATATTCCCTATAAGACTTCTGTTGGCCTGACACAGCAATTATTGATAGATACACTCAGAAGAAACGTAAATCTGCTACATATTCCTGTTCCAAAAGATGCTCATACCATCTATAGCATAGCATCGGAAGACGTATACCGCCTGATGATGCAGGAGAGCGACAATATGCTTGCAGAACACCTCTTATTGCTCTGTGGGGCTAACCTGAAAGACTCACTTAATTCTTCTTTTGTGATTAAATCAATCAAAGAAAAATACTTACAGGATTTACCCGATGCCCCTAAGTGGGTAGATGGTTCCGGTTTATCAAGGTATAATCTTTTTACCCCCCGTTCTATCATAAAACTCCTGGAAAAAATACGGGCAGAAGTACCACAGCAAAAACTGTTTTCGATTTTGCCCGTGGGTGGACAATCAGGCACACTTAAAAACGGGTATAAGAATACTGACAAACCATTTATTTTTGCTAAAACAGGTTCATTAGGTGGCGTTTATAACCTGAGTGGTTATTTGATTACGAAAAAAGGGAAAACCTTATTAGTGAGCTTCATGAATAATAACTTTAATCAGTCCACAACTAAGGTTCGCAAAGAAGTAGAAAAAATCCTTACCTGGATTTATGAAAATAAATAATTACCGTACCTCACAATAGTTTTAGAAGTAGATACCACAGATTTAGGCGAACCACAATATGTCTTTTCAAAAACACAGAAATTGCTCAATTTTGGTGTAAAAAAGGTTATCTGGATATTTACCAACTCAAAAAGAATAATGATTGCAAGCCATGAAGATAATGAGTGGCATACCATCAACTGTAATAAAGACTTAATTTTATTTGATGAGTATGTAGTTAATATTCAGCATTTTTTTGATGAAGAGGGTATAGTAATTTAGTAAGAACATAGTTTATGAGCGAACATCGAAATGAATCAAAACATAGAAAAACTGTATAAGATTGCCGGGAGTGAAGAAAGAACAATTATAGGTTTGATGTCGGGCACATCGATGGACGGATTAGATATAGCCTTATGTAAATTCAGAAATAGTGGCGGAGATACCCAAATAACGCTGTCGCATTTTGATACAATCCCTTTTTCAGAAAATATAAAAGATGAAATACGAAAAGTATTTGCCAGAAAGGAAATTGATTTTCAGCAGCTATGTGTGCTGAACCCCTGGATCGGGAATTTGCATGGCGAACTCGTGAACGCCTTTCTGGAAAAAAGAGGGATTCAGGCAGAAGAAATAGATGTGATAGCCAGCCACGGACAAACAGTTTTTCATTCGCCAAGAATTTTGCATGGACTAGATAAATTCCCTAATGCAACGCTTCAGATAGGTGATGGCGACCATCTGGCCGTGAAGACCGGAATTATTACTTTGTCTGACTTTCGCCAGAAACATTGTGCCGCAGGCGGCGAAGGTGCCCCTCTGGCAGTTTACGGCGACTACCTGATTTTCTCACAACGTGATGAAAACAGGATTTTGCTCAACATGGGTGGCATTGCCAATTTTACCTATCTGGCAGGTAATTTAGATGCTAACGAAGTTTTTGCGACAGACACAGGCCCGGGCAATACAATCATTGATGCCTATATGAAGAAATACTTTGACTTGCCTTATGACGAAGACGCTAAAATTGCGAGGCAGGGAGAAGTTAATCAAGCCTTGTTACAGGCGCTTAAGCTAGATGATTTCTTCGAAAAGCCTTTCCCGAAAACCACAGGACCTGAGTTGTTTAATCTGGCTTATCTGGTAAATGCGCAGGAGAAAAGTAAAACGGAGCATATTTCAGACGAAGATATACTGGCAACCTTATGCAGGTTTTCGGCTGAGACTATCTCAGAGGCTATTCAAAGGCTTGTATATACTTTACCCGCCCATAAGGATAAACCCGATTCATTTAAAATTTATGGAAGTGGTGGCGGAGTCCATAACCCCTTGATTATGCAATTTCTGAAAGAATTATTACCTGATTTTGATTTTCATAGAACAGACGAACTGGGTATTTCGGGCGATGCCAAGGAGGCTGTTTTGTTTGCTACGCTTGCCAACGAAGCTCTGGCGGGCGGCAAAACAGATTTCGGTTCCCGAAAAGGAGTGCCGAGTGTATCGATGGGGAAAATTTCATTTCCCCGATAGAATTTCCTTACATTTGTATAGCGTTACAACCACAACAGTAAGTTTACTGTCAAGGTGTAAATCTTTACAACTTTATAAGACCATATCATTAACATGTCATTTAATCGCATCTTTGTCAGGATTTGTGCGGCCATTTTGTTTTTAAGTACTAAAAGCATGGCGCAGATTGTACTCTCTCACCCAATGGAGCGAATGGTGTTCCAACGTAATAATGCTAATCAGGGGACTATCACAATTGCAGGAACTTATCTTTCGGAAGTAGATAGAATAGAGGCACGCGTAATAGCCAGAGCCGAAGGCGGAACAACCACCAGCTGGACAGTTATTCAGAATAACCCTGCTAATGGTTATTTTTCAGGTACGCTCCCTGCCCAGGGCGGATGGTACCAATTAGAGGTAAATGCTTATAAGAACAATACTTATGTTGATGGTAAAGTTATTCAGCGGGTTGGTGTAGGAGAAGTATTTGCTATAGCAGGGCAATCTAACGCTCAGGGAGGAGCAGGTGTAAGTACCTCAGCTACAGATGATAGAGTAAGTACCATAGATTATACAGAAGCATATTCGGATTACAATAGATTACCGATAGGCTTTTCTCATCTTTCAGGTGATTCGACAGCAATAGGCCCTTTTCATTATGTACCCTGGGCTTGGGGAAGATTGGGTGATTTATTAGTACAGAAACTAGGTGTCCCTGTACTTTTTTATGGTGCCGGGCACGGCGGCACTTCAAGTGACCAATGGAGCAAGTCTTCTCAGGGCTTACCTTTTGACGGCCCGGACTGGATTCGCAGAGACCATGGAGCGCCTTATAGAGCATTAGAAAATTCAGTAGCTATTTATGCCAGCCTTACCGGCTTAAGAGGCGTATTATGGCACCAGGGCGAAAGTGACCCTAATACGTTTTTTGAAACCTATTACAACAATCTTAAAGACGTAATTAATGAAACCCGTGAAAACTCAGAACACAGTAATTTAGCCTGGGTAGTAGCGCGTGCTTCCCGGAACCCGGATGAACATATCAATGTGATTATAGGTCAGAATACACTGATTGAAGGTTTTAATCAGAATGGTTATACTTTACCCGCCGTACCCAATGTTTTTCCCGGCCCTTATACTGACCTGATTTACGGCGGAGATAAACGGACAGATGGTATTCACTTTGATACCTATGCCGGGCAAGCTGAGTTTGCCAATGCCTGGAATGCAAGTCTGGATAATAATTTTTTCAGCAATTCAAGTCCAATGATGCCCTCTCCGCTATTGGCATTGACACTGGCGTGTAATCCGAATAATCCGTCGATGCCTATTACTTTATCAGTATCGGGCTCTTATAACCAGTATTACTGGTCGAACCGTGATAATACTGACGATGAAGCCAGAGGACGTAATTCAAGCGGTTGTTGTACTTATACTTTCTTACCTCCGGCAGGTTATGAACGTCTCAACTGGACATCCATTGATAATAATACGAATACCCTGACAACAGCACCTGCACGTCTGGCAGCTTCTGTAAGAAATGCTTCTAAAAAGACATTTTTTAGCCCTATTGTCAATTTATCGGCTTTCCCGTTGCCTACTACGCCAACCTTTACCACCTCGTCTACACAGATACGCCCAGGTGATAGTGTTACCCTAACAGGCTCAGGTTGCAATGCATCCTATTTATGGTCAACAAGTGCCACTACTAATCCGCTTGTGGTAAGCCCACCATCAACTACCTCTTATACAGTGCAATGCAAAACGCTTCATTGTAGTGTAAGTTCTACCTCTAAAAGTGTCACTGTTTCTTCCTGCTTCCCGACAAGTTTGTTTTTAGAGGGGGCAGTAGCTAGCGTACAATCACCGTATCAAAGTAAACTCGCGATTCAGAGTACACAGAAAATAGAACTGAATGGCAAGATTGATTATACCGCCAAAAATAAAGTAGAATTATTGCCAGGTTTTGAATCTAAAAACGGCGCTGTTTTTAAGGTTACAATTGAGGATTGTAATTAGGGGATTGAACTACTGCGTAATTTGGTGAATAAAGGATTGATACAGAATATAATGGAACAGCAAAAAACCACAGCTATTGCTTTCGGGCTTTTGCTGTGGTTTTCTGTTTATTGCTGGAATATCATATAATTTCAAATTACGCTGAATTTCTACTGGCGTTGATATTACCGAATAATGAGCGGGTAACCATTTTTTCGTAAACCAGCCTTAGCTGCTCATCTGTGGTTTCTTCTATTTTTTGTAAGGCATATTGCTGTATCGTCAATAGAGGCAATACTATATGTTCACGGTAATCAATAGATAATTTACTTAGTTTTTCATTAGCCATCAAAGAGTCCTGCCCTGATACCAGCAGCATATTTTTCACGGTTAACTTGTATTCATCAAAAAGAATCTCCCAGAACTTACCATATTCAGGGTCTTTTTTCATGTAATACGTTAGCGGAAAATAAGTTTTGGTCAAGCCCATCATACTGTTTTCAATCAGTGTTTTAAAGTATAATGAGTTTTCGAAAAGCAATTTCAGATCTTCCAGACGACCCTCATCTATTACTTTTTGAAGGGCTGTGCCGAAACCGAAATAACCCGGGACATTCTGTTTTAACTGACTCCATGAACCCACGAAAGGAATAGCCCGTAAGTCAGATAAGGTAAGTTTTTTACCTGAACTTCTTTTGCTCGGGCGGCTTCCTATGTTTGTCAGGCCGTAATATTTCAGAGGGCTTTTATTTTCAAGATAAGGCACAAACTGAGGATGCTCTTTCAGCTCGAAATATTTTTTTACCCCTTCTTCTGCAAGTTCTTCAATCAGATTACGCTCCTGTTTATTAATGATTGATTTGTCGTCCTGAAATACATCATTAATAATACCTGCCGATAATAATTGCTCAAAATTATACATAGCCTGCGAGCGTGAACCATACATAGAAGTAATGGTTTGCCCCTGAATGGTTATCTGAATTTCATTATTGGCAATAGTAGGGCCTTGAGAGGCGTAGAACTGGTGAGTTTTACCACCACCACGGGCTGGAGGACCGCCACGGCCATCAAAAAATATAACCTCTATCTGGTTCTTTTTCGAAATACGTGTAAGTTTTTCTTTGGCCTGATATATCTCCCAGTTTGCTTTTACATAACCGCCGTCTTTGGTACCATCCGAAAAACCTAACATAATAGTCTGGTGATTTTCGCGGTTAACAAGGTGGTTTTTATAAAAAGGCAGCAGGTAAAGATTGGTCATCGTTGTCTGCGAATTATCCAGACCTTCAATGGTTTCAAACAGAGGCACTATATCGACATTGATGTCTGATTGCTGATAACCGCAGAAGCGGAATAATGCCAGCACTTCCAGTACTGAAAACATAGAAGTAGAATTGCTGATAATATAACGATGGCAGGCTTTTTCTCCGTTTAATGTCTGTATTTCTTTAATAATCCGGACTGTCCTGAATGTATCCTTTGTCAGTGTATCTTCAAAATCATCTTCGTTCACTGTCAGATCGAGTTCTGTCAGAAACCGTAGCTTTTCCTCATCAGTCCATTCGGTATATGGTTTCTCAGAAATAGCGTATTTCTGGTTAATCTGTTCCATTACACTTTCATGGATACTGCTGTCCTGCCGTATATCCAGACTGGCAAAGTGTAGGCCGAACAATTTTACCTGCTGAATAAATCTATCCAGTAAATCAAGGAATACGCCATTGTGCCGTGTTATCAACAGTTGTCGTACCTCATCTAGTGACCCCAATAATTCCTGTAGTGTTAAATCATGTTTCAGGCCGTTCATATTGGTATAAATGCGGTTACTGATAGCTGTCAGCAAAGGCATTATCCCTTTGAAAGTAAGGCGACGGCAAATAATTTTGAAGTCGTTATAATAGCATTTCAGAATACTGGTGCGTAACTCAATAGATACCTTTTTAGAGATTTCAGCGGTTACGAACGGATTACCGTCACGATCGCCTCCCGGCCAGAAACCAAGCTCCAGTGCCGGATTAAAGCCATTACTGTTATTCTGAAAATAGGCATTGAGTTTTTCATGAATTTCTCCGATTACCTGATAATACACATGGCGAAGATAGAAAATAATACTCTGGGCTTCTTCTAAAGGTGTCGGCTTTTCTTCATTAATAAAAGGTGTTTTGCCTAATTGTTGAAGCAGAGAGTCGATGCCGTTAATATCGTTTTTAGGAATCAGTTGCTCTAAATCCTGTATAATACGGAGTACGCTACTCGGATAAAACTGAGTTGGGTGAGCAGTGAAAACGATACGTACTTTGAAGTTTTTGAGTTTTTCCTGTACCTCAGCCAGTTTATCTTGTTGCAGAGCCAGTTCAAGTGTACCCTGCAAAGTTCCTTTACCGTTTAGTGGATTGAGTTTTTCAAAGGCAGAATCCTCAACACTATCAAATAATACTACCT
>CALRLN020000101.1:0-13090 GCA_943368675.1 Chitinophaga pinensis
AACAAACGAGAAATAGAAGCTATATGGTATCTATTGGCTTGCAATTATCTTTTTTAAATCCGGACAAATCCATTTGGATAGAAGAAAAAACAAGAAAATTAGGAAAATACCTGATGCAAAATAGAAGTGAGTATATACTAGATTCATCAAAAGCATATAAACGTTTATCTCAAAATAGTTTTTGGGAACAAATAAAGACTGCACCTATTTATAGACTTGAATTACCAATAGAATTAAGGCTAAAACGTATCATCGCAGAATACTCTCAGTTTAATATTAATGAACTAAAAGAGAAAACAATTAAGCTTATTAAACATCTTGGTCATGAAACATATGCTTTAGTTATAAAATCTTTAGAATCAGGCAATTTTGATGAAAGTACAGAGATGCTATTAAAGTATTATGATTCTTATTATAATAAAACGACTCATAAAAGGAATGCAGGTAAAGAAATACGCATAACACTGCAAGAAGACTCTCCGGAAATAACCGCAAAAATGCTAATCAAGGAAGTTTATAAAGATGAATTATAAAAGGGATTGTACAATGTATCTACTTTTTCTCTACACTTATCTATGATTCACCAAATCTTAGCCTGTTTTATTAGAGGTGATATAAAAATTCTCTATTTTTAAGTTTTAATTGTATGTGAGAGTATATACTCCTCCATTTTTGACCCGTAATCATTCTGAACTAAACACTTCATAAATCATGAAAAAAGTCGTTGCACTTTTACTCCTCAGTAATGCTTTTGTATTTGCCCAGAAAAAAGATTTTGATGAAAAAGATTTAAAGGCTGGTCGTCCGCCACAAAATTTCACACAAACCTTACCTCTTGTACAATGGGCCGATGGCGATAAATTATCAGTTGTTCAAAGAACGGGAGAGACCAAAAATTTTGTATTAGACCTTACCAATGGAAACCTGACCGAAGGAACGGCCAAGATTTCCTCTAAAATACCTCAACCAAAAAAGTCGGTTTCTCTAAAAAACGGTGACATTTTTCTGAAAGATAATAATGGAGAAAAACAGTTGACAAATGATAAGGCAGAAGAAAAAAATCCGACTTTTTCGCCGGACAGTAATTTCATTGCCTATACCAAAGACAATAATCTCTACACTTTCAACCTAAAAACCAACAAAGAAATACAGCACACCACAGACGGTACTAAGACCACATTGAACGGCTATGCTACCTGGGTTTATTGGGAAGAAATCTTTGGTCGTCCGACCCGTTTCAGAGCTTTCTGGTGGAGTCCTGATAGCAAGAAACTAGCTTTTATGCGTTTTGATGAAAGCAGAATACAGATGTTTCCGCTATACAATAGCGAAGGACAACATGGCTTTATTGAAGAAACACGCTATCCTAAAAGTGGCGATCCGAATCCTGAAGCGAAAATTGGTTTTGTATCACCGGAAGGTGGAAAAGTTACCTGGGCAGATTTTAATGAAAAAGACGAACAATACTTCGGCTGGCCTGAATGGTTACTGGATGGTAGCGGATTGATGGTACAATGGATTAACCGTGGCAACGATAACCTGAAACTCTATAATGTATCTCCTGCCAATGGCAGCAAGAAAGAAGTATATGCCGAAACCCAAAAAGCCTGGATTGATATTGATGATGCAGATAACCGTTTAACTCTGCTTGATGGCAATAAAGAAATGATTATCCTGAGCGATAAAAGTGGTTGGAAACAATTGTATTTATATGGTGTGGATGGTAAATTAAAAAACAACATCACCAATGGTAAATTCACTATTAAATCAGTAGAGGGTATTGACCAGAAAAACAGAGTGGTTTATTTCCATGCCAGAGGACTTGAAAACTCTGCACGTTTTGATTTTTACAGAGTAGATTTTGATGGTAAAAACATGAAACGCCTGACTTTTGGCGATTTCAACCACCGTCAGATTCAATTATCACCTGATTTTAAGTATTTTATTACTACTTACTCTAATATCACTACACCTACCCAGATGGCAGTAGTGGATAATACCGGAAAAATCATCAAAGATTTAGGAACCGTAAAAGGTGCTGAAATGGATAATTACAATGTAGCTAAATCAGAGTTATTAAGAGTAAAAAGTGATGATGGCTTATTTGATTTACCTATGACAATCACTTACCCGCAAAATATGGTAGCAGGCAAAAAATATCCGGTATTAATCAGCATATATGGTGGCCCGGATGCTGGAACGGTTTATGACCAATGGAATTGGACACCCCGTAGCCAATTGTATGCGAAAGAGGGATTGATTCAGGTATCACTAGACCACCGTGCCAGTGGGCACTTTGGTAAAGAGGGTGTGGCTTATATGCACCGTAACCTTGGCTATTGGGAAATGAAAGATTATATTACACTAGTAAAATCGCTGATAGCCAAAGGCATAGCTGACCCGACTAAAATCTGTATTACAGGCTTTAGCTATGGTGGTTACATGAGTTGCTATGCGCTTACCTATGGTAGCGATGTGTTTACGCACGGTATGGCTGGTGGAAGTGTAACCGACTGGAGTTTATATGATAGTGCTTATACCGAACGCTTCATGGATACACCTGCTGAAAACCCTGAAGGATATAAAAGCAGTAGTGTGATGACACACGTGGATAAATATAAAGGTATGCTACAGATTGTACACGGTACAATGGATGACAATGTGCATATGCAGAATAGTATTCAGCTAATCAGCAAACTGGAAGACCAGAAAAAAGATTTTGAATTTATGCTATATCCGGGCGGACGCCATGGCTGGGGTGGGAATAAAGGGGTTCATTTTGATAACCTGAAAACCAAATTTATCTACAAATATTTATTAGAAAAACCAGTACCGGAAGGGCTTTTGAAATAGTCTGAAATAAAAATCAGGTAGCCAATAGTACTTTTATAATGCTATTGGCTATTTTTATGAATGGCAAGTTGGAACTTATCGAATATTCCTCAACTGGGCCTTCGGCTCCGCTCAGGCGCCAGTTCGTTGGATTCCTTTCTTGTTTCTGACCAGTGTCTCTTATACTATCGTAAATTGTTTGAGGCAGCATTCCAATTTATCGGTGCCTGAGCGGAGTCGAAGGCTCTTCCCAACAAATAGAAAGAGCATTATACAATATTACCAAAGTGACGATTTTAAACCTATTCAATCCAATAAAAACCTATCAATTTATGAAAAAAGCATTCATTATAGTCATCTTAATTACCTTATCATTTACCACAAGGGCCCAAACCCGAAGCCTTTTCAACTTCAAAAACTTTGATGGCTGGCATATTGATGTGCCTGCCCTGGATAATAACCCCAATGGTAAAAATCCTTTTATTATACGCAATGGCATGTTAGTGAGTCTGGCAGATCCACAAGGGCATATCATTACTGATTCGGTTTATCAAAACTACAGGCTGGAAATAGAATACCGTTTTGCTGGCAAACCCGGTAATTGTGGTGTAATTCTTCATTCTTCAACCCCAAGGGTACTTTATGCCATGTTTCCAAAGTCTATTGAGGCACAGTTGATGCATAAAAACGCCGGAGATTTCTGGTGTATTGGTGAAGACATCAGTGTCCCTGATATGGAAAAACGCCGCGGCCCTAAAGAGAACTGGGGCTCTGTAGATGGCAAAGAACGTAGAATTGTCAACCTGACCGATAAATCTGAAAAACCTGTAGGTGAATGGAATACTATGCGGGTAGAATGCCTGGGAAATCAGATAAAAGTATGGGTAAATGGTGACCTGGTGAATCATGGCTTTAACTGCACCGTAAGCAAAGGACAAATTGCCTTGCAGGCTGAAGGCTCTGAGGTCGAATTTCGCAAAATAGATTTTACTCCTATTACGCAACTGTCTAATTAATAGAAACAATATACCCTCCAAACAAAACCACCTATGAAAGCCCTTTTGTGTAAAGAATTCGGCAAACCTGATACCTTAGTTTTAGAAGAAATTGAACCCCTGAAAGCCGAAGCAGGCAAAGTTGTGATTACCATAAAAGCCTGTAGCGCCAACTTTCCTGATACATTGATTATCCAGAATCTATATCAATTTAAACCTGCTTTACCTTTTTCTCCAGGTGGAGAGGTCTCAGGTATTGTAAAGGAAGTAGGTGAAGGGGTAAAACATGTAAAAGCAGGGGACAAGGTCTTTGCTATGACCGGCTGGGGAGGTATGGCCGAAGAGGTGTTGGTAGATGCCCGTCGGGTTTTCCCGATGCTACCATCAATGGACTTTGTGACTGCTGCCTCAGTTATGTATAATTATGGTACTTCTTACCATGCCTTAAAGGACAGAGCAGAACTAAAAGCAGGTGAAACCCTATTGGTTTTAGGCGCTGCCGGAGGTGTAGGATTGGCGGCTGTTGAATTGGGTAAACTGATGGGAGCTAAAGTAATTGCAGCAGCTTCAACAGATGAAAAACTAGCCATTTGCAAAGAAAAAGGAGCAGATTTTACGATTAATTATACTACAGAAGATTTAAGAGAACAAATCAAATCATTTACTGATGGCAAAGGCGTAGATGTAATTTATGATGCAGTAGGAGATAAGTATGCAGAGCCAGCTTTACGCTCTATAGCATGGAAAGGCCGTTATCTCGTAGTGGGTTTTGCCGCAGGCGAAATCCCTAAAATCCCATTGAATCTGGCTTTGTTGAAAGGTTGTTCAATTGTAGGAGTTTTCTGGGGACAATTTGCTGAGAAAGAATCAGCCAAAAATTTCCAGAATATACAGGAACTGGCGGGTTATTTTATAAAAGGCAGACTCCGCCCACATATTCACAAACTATACCCTCTTGAAGAGGCAGCCGATGCTATTGCTGATTTGATGAATAGAAAAGTGGTGGGAAAAGCGGTTGTGGTAATGTCAGACGATGTCAAAATGCCTGCTTACGATACGCCAAAAGAAACTGCAACTATAAAAGAAGAAAAATCTGCTGAAATTAAAAAAGAGGGCAATACTATTATCTTTAAAAACCTTGCTGAATTAAAAGCCTTCAAAGGCAAAGAATTGGGCGTTTCAAGCTGGCAGACACTTTCGCAGGAAATGATTAATGATTTTGCAAAGGCAACTTTCGACGATCAATGGATTCATGTCAATGAAGAAATGGCGAAACAATTTTCACCATTCGGTAAAACCATTGCGCATGGATTTTTGTCTTTATCGCTCTCACCTAAGTTTATGTATGAGATGTTTAAAGTAGAATCAGCAAAAATGGGGTTAAACTATGGTACCAATAAAGTCCGTTTTATTTCTCCTGTACCTTCAGGTAGCAGAGTACGAATGAAAGCGGTTTTAAAGGATGTAGAAGATATGCAGCCCAGCGGAGTAAAACTGATTATTGATGCAATATTTGAATTAGAAGGCTCCGAAAAACCCGCATGTGCCGCAGAATTGTTGAGTGTGATTTATGAGTAGGGATAAGGTTCTATGCAAATCATATTAAGAAAAAACTATGGCAGAAGAAGAAAAAGATAGAAACAGAACAAAAGCGCTAATTTTTATTATTGTTTGTGCTGTTCTATTCTATTTTTTTTATTCCTCCCAAGAAAAGAAAATAAGCCAAAAGCTCGATAAATGTAGTTTTTTTACAATTATGGTCCCTATTCGTATGCCGAATAGTCATAAAGTATATTTTTATTATTATTACAAAAATGTAAAGTATGAAAACAGTTCCAGTATTGGAGCTGAAGATCTCGGCCCTTTTTATAGCATGGGTGAAATATTGCGGAATCGCTACTGGGTACAGGTGAGTTGCGAAGATGTTAATATCAATCGTGTAAGGTGGGAATTCACAGTTCCTGATAGTTTACAATTCGTCCCAATTAATGGTTGGAATACAATTCCTTATGGATTAGATAAGATTCAGAAATAAGTCTGTATTGGGTTTGAGGGTGTCTTCTATGTTGAAAAACAAGTCTAAAATGTAGCATAGGCTACCCTGGTAAAGGAACATAAAATTAAAATCTACCTCCCAATCGCCACCCTCTTCAACAAAGTATCTATCACCTGCCTTGTAGTAATTCCATCAGCCTCTGCTTCGTAGTTCAGGATAATTCTATGATTAAATACATCATGCACCAATGCCTTAATGTCTTCGGGTAATACATAGTCTCTTTCATCAAAATAAGCCAGGGCTTTAGCGGCATTGTATAAAGAAAGACCTGCACGAGGCGAAACCCCAAACTGAATGTATCTGGCTTCATCTTTTAAGCCATATTCTGCCGGGCGACGGGTAGAAAATACCAACTCAATAATATACCTCTCTAACATTTCAGAAATCGTAATTCTGTTAATTTCCTGCCTCACAGCCGAAATCTCTTCTCTGTCTAAAATGGGTTTAGGTTCATAGTTAAAATTAAGGTTAGCCATTTTTCTTACCATCTCCAATTCAGAGTTTTTGTCGAGATAATCTACAAAAACCTTCATCATAAAACGGTCTACCTGTGCTTCCGGTAGTGGGTATGTTCCCTCCTGCTCTACCGGGTTTTGAGTGGCCATCACCAGAAACGGGCGGTCCAGTTGATGCGTTTCGTCACCTATAGTTACCTGTTTCTCTGCCATGGCCTCCAATAAGGCCGATTGTACTTTGGCAGGGGCGCGATTCACCTCATCAGCCAGAATCAGGTTAGCAAAGATAGGCCCTTTCTTTACTTCAAAATCGCCTGATTTCTGATTATAAATCATCGTTCCGACCAGATCGGAAGGTAACAAATCGGGAGTAAACTGTATACGGTTAAAGCCCAGATCTAAAACTTTAGCCAGCGTATTGATTGTTTTTGTCTTTGCTAGTCCGGGAACGCCTTCCAATAAAATATGACCACCTGTAAAAAGTCCTATCAACAAACGATTAATCAATCGTTCCTGCCCAATCACTACTTTACTTGTTTCTGAAAAAACCTCTCTTATTTTTTTGTGTAAAATTCTCGAACCTTCCATTTGTTATAAGATTATTAGCAAAATCGTTTGGATTGATGATTAATAAGATGCCTTGATTCTAAGGAAATATAATTTTCTAAAATCAAATAAATTAAATACTCTGTTGTAAAAAGTGTGAAGATAGGAAAATCCCTTAAAAACCCTTAATCCTTTCTTATCTTTTTAAAAACGCTGCCTGTACAAATCTGTTTTTCTTGTGAATATCCTGAATAATAGCTACTTCTGAAAAACCTGCCTCTGAAAATACCCCTGCTGTTTCCCGGCCTAAATTTTCATTGATTTCAACGAGTACGAGACCTTCCTTTTTTAATGTCTGAGAAGCAAAACGGGCAATAGCCTGATAAAAAATCAATGGGTCTGCATCTTCCACAAAAAGCGCTAAATGCGGCTCAAAATTCAGCACATTGCTACGCATTTGCTCTGCTTCCTGTTTAGTGACGTAGGGTGGATTACTCACTATCACATCAAACCGGTTTTCTGTTTTAACTGCGTCTGAGAGATATTGTAATATATCTACCTTTTCAAAGGTTACATTCAAGGCTTCGTTAAGGTTTGCATTCTTTTGTGCTGTTGTTAATGCTCTTTCAGAAATATCATAGCCCCAAACCTCAGCTTTAGTCAATTCTTTGGCCAGAGAGATGGCAATACAACCGCTACCTGTGCCAATATCCACCACTTTTTTCTCTGTTGAAACCCTTTGCGTTTCCCGCTCCCATTTACATACAAAATCCACCAGTTCTTCCGTTTCAGGTCTGGGTATCAAAACAGAATCATCTACCAGAAATCTTCTGCCATAAAAACTGGTTTCTCCTAAAATGTATTGAATCGGCTCATAGTTGTTTAATCGATTAACAATCAAATCCCAGTCAATGTTTTTTGAGGTAATAATAGGTCTGTTGCTCAGAATATCTATTTTTTTGAGTCCCAGTTCATGTTCCAGCAACCAAAAAACAATTTCTTTTGCTTCTTGTGTGTCATACACCGTTATTTGGTGTATCAATTCATCAAAGAGTTGTTTGGTGGTCGTGTTCTCTTTCAAAATATGAAAATATGATTTGCCGCAAAATTATCGACTAATTTGCTGAATCACTAATGTACTCACATTAAGAATGGAAGAAAAATATATGTTAAGGGCTTTACAACTAGCCGAAATTGGCCGAGGACAGGTAAGTCCGAACCCGATGGTTGGCTGTGTAATTGTGCATAACGACCAGATAATCGGAGAGGGTTGGCATCAGAAATATGGTAGCTGGCATGCCGAAGTGAACGCAGTAAATTCAGTACAAGACCAGGACAAGCTATCGGAATCAACCGTTTATGTGACCCTTGAACCGTGCTCTCATTTTGGCAAAACGCCTCCCTGTGCTGACTTACTGGTGAAACATCAGGTAAAAAAAGTAGTTATTTGCAATGATGATCCTTTTCCTCTCGTAGCCGGAAAAGGAATCGAAAAACTATTAAATGCAGGAATTGAAGTAGAAAAAGGGTTACTGGCAGAAAAAGGCAGAGAACTGAACGCAAGGTTTTTTACCTATGTAGAAAAAAAACGCCCCTATTTAATTCTGAAATGGGCTGAGACTATTGATGGATTTATTGCAGGCGAAAACTATGAAGCTGTAAAAATCAGCAATGCGCTCTCGCATAAACTAGCCCATAAATGGCGTAGTGAAGAAGACGCGATTATGGTAGGCACAAACACCGCCAGATATGATAATCCAAAACTCAATGTAAGAGAATGGCAGGGAGCTAAAAATCCGATACGCATTGTAGTTGACAGACAATTGCAATTAGCACAGTCTCTGCACTTGTTTGATAATACTCAGGAAACATGGATACTCAATGAATTAGCTGATAAATCGGAGGAAAAAAATACGTATATTAAAGTAGAATTCGGAGAGTCTTTTATTGAAAATGTGCTGCAAGAATTATATCAGAGAAAAATTCAATCGGTATATGTAGAAGGCGGTACTGCTCTTTTGAAGAGTTTTATTGAGGCTGATCTCTTTGATGAAATAAGAGTTTTCAGAAGTCCTCATCAATTGTTTAAGGGGATTATGGCTCCTTCCATTCCTAAAAATGTTGATATTGCAGAGAAACAAAACTTATTGGGTGATGAACTAAGTATTTATAAACATCGCTAATTTTGTATCATTACCTTTCTACCCTGGGCAGGTAATCATCTTTCACTAAACATTTCTCCGACACAGGGTAAGGAGTCGTTGATTCATGAAAATTGCCATTATAGGCTGCGGAAATATGGGAATGGCTTTTGCCCGTTCGTTTTTGCAGTATGACTTAGTACGCAAAGAAGACCTTTTATTAATAGAAAAAAGTCAGGAGCGCAGCGAAACACTCAAAAGCGCCAAAGAAGGTGTGGTAGTAAGTACCATCAATGCCCAGATTGCTGACTATGAGCTGATTATCCTTTCAGTAAAACCACAGGACTTTGCCTCTCTGAAAGAAGAACTGGGTGAGGTTATTCAACCACAACAGGTAGTGCTGTCTATCATGGCAGGTATACCTATGAGCAAAATACAGGAAATGCTTAATCATAAACTGGTAGTAAGAGCTATGCCGAATACACCTGCCATGCTGGGCATGGGTATAACAGGTTTTACGGCTGCCCCAGAGGTAGATGCACAAAAACTACGCAAAGTTGAAAACCTCATTAATGCCACGGGGCGCTCGGTATATCTGGAAGACGAAAGCATGATTGATGCAGTGACAGCATTGAGTGGCAGCGGCCCGGCATATTTTTATTATCTGGTAAAACACATGATAGAAGCTGGCAAGCAAATGGGCTTTGATGAAGGTATGGCAAGCCTGTTGGTAAAACAAACCATGTTGGGCTCGTATCATCTGATTAATAATGCTGAGAAAAGCCTCGATGATTTGATAAAAGCCGTAGCATCCAAAGGAGGCACGACCGAAGCTGCTTTACGCACTTTTGAAGAAAGTAATTTACCGGATGGATTAATTAATGGTATTTTGGCCGCTGAACGCAGAGCGAAAGAATTATCTAAATAATTGTTAAAAAAACATCTCTATAAAATTTATTTGATAGATTCTCTGTTATAAGTGTGGGTTTCTCTGAATCAGGGAATTACATTTTAATACGAAGATATAGGAACAATTTATTGATATATTACTATATTTATCGTATAAACTTAGACATCAATTATAAAATCCAAGTGTTTTAAAGTGGAAGAAAACAAAATACAGAATAGTAAAGCCACTGTAAGAACACCTATCATTGTGGGTACAACCCTCGCGCTGGGTATTCTGATAGGTGCAACTTTTTTTGGAGGTCGTCGCCCTGCCGGTGATGTATCACGTAGTTCAAGCAAGTTTCGGGAAATCCTGACCTATATCAACAGAAGTTATGTAGATAGTGTTAATACTGATAGCCTGGTCGACTATTCAATCACAAAAATGCTTGAAAAGTTAGACCCTCATACCTATTATTTTCCTCCGCAAGACGCAGAACTGGCCCGCTCGCAACTGGAAAGTGGTTTCGATGGCATTGGTATTGAATTTAATGTATTCAATGATACCGTTTATGTGGTAACACCACTGGCTGGAGGACCCTCTGAAGCAGTAGGAATTCAGAGCGGGGATGCCATTATCAAGGCAAATAATAATAACCTGACGGGCAAAGAGGCAAGCAGCACTAATATCTTTGCTAATCTGCGGGGTAAGCGTGGATCGGAAGCTAAGCTGGAAATTAAACGTAAGGGTTTTAAGGATTTACTGAAATTTTCGGTTATCCGTGATAAAATCCCTCAGTATTCGATAGATGCAGCCTATATAATGGCAGATAAAAAAACCGGATACCTGAAAATTAATCGTTTTACGGAAACTACCTACGATGAATTCAAGGAAAATCTGGCTGCTTTGCAAAAACAAGGTATGACGCAATTACTTTTGGATTTACGCGGGAATCCCGGAGGATATATGGACAGAGCTACAGATATAGTAGATGAGCTGGTAGCAGGAAAAGGCGTGATTGTTTATACTGACGGAAAAGATGCCCGAAATAACCGCAAAACCAATGCGCATATCAACGGTATGTTTGAAAAAGGCCCTATTGTGGTACTGGTAGACGAAGGCAGTGCTTCGGCATCAGAGATTGTATCGGGTTCGTTGCAGGATTATGACAGAGCTCTTGTTGTAGGTCGTAGAACCTTTGGTAAGGGTCTGGTACAGCAACCCATTCAGCTTTCTGACGGCTCAGAATTACGCCTGACGATTTCACGGTATTATATCCCTAGTGGCAGAAGTATCCAGAAACCTTATGTAAAGGGACATCTCGAAAACTATGAACATGAATTAGATGACAGGGGTAAATCAGGTGAGTATTTCATCGCTGACAGCATTAAAAATAATCCGAAGATGCAATTCAAAACTATGGGTGGCAGAACTGTCTACGGTGGCGGCGGTGTTACACCTGATATATTTGTACCTCGTGATACAAGCCATATCACCAAATACCTGATGGAATTGTATGGCCGGAATATCATTCGTGAATATGCCATGAGCTATGCCAACGATAACCGTAAAACCTTATCGAAGCAATCATTTGACAGCTATCTGAAAGGTTTTACAGTAAGTGACGCCATGCTTGGTGATATGAACAAAATATTGGGACAAACCGGGGTAGTCGTTAATGCTAAAGAGTTTGCTGATTCAAAAGAATTTGTGAAGTCTCAACTTAAGGCAGCTATTGCCCGCCATATATGGCAACGCAGTGTAAAAAACGGGCTGAATAATGAATATTATCAGATTGTATACCAAGACGACCCAATGATTGAAACAGCGATGAAGAGTTTTGCCAAGGCAGAGAAACTGGAAAGAGATAAAAAGTTATAATAGAATTGCAGAAGAGGGAGCCGGGCTCCCTCTTCTGTTATAAAGCACCTGCATCTTCCTGATACAATACCTGTACAACAGTCTGCCCGACAGCTTTGAGTGTATTTTTATCAATAATGCTCATATTGTCTCCGTGGGTATGATGATAAGCGCCAAAAGTACGATTAGAGTTAATTTCCTGATGCAGTATATCAACCATCGGAATTCTGGCGACAGTATTTACATAGACATGATCGTCGGTAATACCCCCACCCTCTTCCTGGATAAAATACTGGCTATAACCCAGGTGCCCTGCAATATTCCATATCTGACTGTTGAGACTTCCGGCAAATTGCACAGATTGGGCTTCCTTCGGAAAAGTCGCACCTTTTGCCCCCACCATATCCAACAAAATACCAAAATAAGCCGAATAATTTGGTACGTGCAAATTAGTTGCCCAATACTGAGATCCTAAACACCAGTAGTCTTTTCCTTGTGTGGGCTGCATGTTTTCTTTTTCACCCCAATCTTCTGCATCAAAGAAAATAATGTCAATTCCGATATTAGGTTTTTGAGTTGCTATGCTAACAGTACGGGCCACTTCTAACAATACTCCTACCCCACTGGCGCCGTCATTTGCCGCGTCAATAGCCTGGTCTTTCCTGACAGAATCTTTATCAGCAAACGGGCGTGAATCCCAGTGCGCTGCCAATAAAATACGCTTGGTTGCCGTTGGATTATAAGTACCAATAATATTCCGGGCATTCAGGGTTTTTCCATCAAAAGTAACAGGCTTAAAATTTTGTTCAGTTACTTCAAATCCATATTGCTTTAGTTTTTTCACCATCCAGTCACCGTTTTTTACATGAGATGCAGTATTAGGCACACGAGGGCCGAATTTTACCTGGGTTTCTACAAATACATAAGCTGAATCGGCGTTAAAAGCCGGTGCACTCACTAACTTGATTTGCTCTGCTTCATTTGCAGTAGAGCCGGGTGATTGCCTACAGGAAATAAGGCCACTAAGTGAGATTAATAAAATTACTAAACTGCCATGGGGGAATTGTCTGCTTTGAGTTGTCTGTTTTTTAAACAAGTTTATCATACTCATTATTTGTTAAAAGAAAACTATGGTATTTTTATCAGATTCTTAATGAATTTATAATCAATTACAAAGGTATTCATTTTCATGGCAGCTATTAAAGGAAAATTAATTTGTGTCATAATCCTTTTAAAAATACCTTTATGTGTTGGTGATTGTTAATGACTTATCTTTACTCTCAAAGCGCTATTACCCTTTTCTTTCTGAAACATGC
>CALRLN020000102.1:0-13083 GCA_943368675.1 Chitinophaga pinensis
TATTGGCCAAAGAGAAATACGCCAAAGCCAATGCTGATTTCTCGATTGACAAGGAGCATTATCAGCGCCTGCTCGAAGCCTCAAAAACCAAGGGTGCCATATCGCCTATGGATTTATCTACCATTAAAGCTAAAATGAATGCAGATACAGCACTGGTAAATGCTGAAAAAGCTAACTGGGATATGCAGAAAGCGATGCTGGGTTACCTGAAAGTAGTGGCGCCATTTAGTGGGGTTATTACCGAGCGTAATATCCATCCCGGGGCTCTGGTGAGTGCAATGGCAAAAGATAAGCCTATGCTCGAACTCAAACAGACAGAACACCTTCGATTGCAGGTAGATGTACCTGAGCATCTGGCAGTTAATCTTCATGCACATGATACCCTGTCTTTTTATGTAAGTGCGCTGCAAGGCAAAAAACTCAGGGGTAAAATCAGTAGAAAATCAGGGAACATCAATGCCCATTACAGGAGCGAACGCATAGAAGTTGATGTGCCAAATCCGGGTGGGCAACTGGCATCAGGTATGTATGCCGATGTACTTATTTATTCAAGAGGTAATAAAGATGCATTGATTGTTCCGAAATCGGCAGTTGTGACTTCTACCGAGCGGAAATACGTACTGGTATCAGATAATGGAGTGATCAGAAAAATAGATGTAAGTACCGGAAACCAGACCCTTGATAAAGTAGAGGTATATGGCAATTTGCAGGCAGGTGATAAGGTAATAGAGGCTGCCAATGATGAAATAAAAGAAACTACGCACGAATAAGCACTATTCAGCAGGGCGGGTATAGATAGTATCGAAGATGCAGAAACTTTTAATAATTATAGGCTTATGTGTGTGCTTTGTGGCCTGTAATAAGGCTGAAACTATAAAGCCCTATGCTTATCTGAGCATAAAGTTTATAGAAGATGAAGAAAATGTTTTAATGGAAAGAATAGAGGGAAGCTGGTTGCCTGAAGAAAAACAGGCTCATCTGGCTGCTTATGGATTTAAAAATGAGAGATTAACAATCGACTTGCCGAACCTGAAACAGACAGGTAAGTACACGGACCTGAGTATTAAGAATGTTTTCTATACTGATGGGGTGGATTTTGTTCCGTTCAGAGTAGATAGCGGGTTTATTGAAATAACGCAAATGGATGCGGTGCAGATAGGGGGGTGGTTTAGTGTGACACTCGAAGACGAATTTAATGGTGTGGAACACCGTACTATTATCGGCAATTTTGTTATTTATGCCCGTTAAAAAAATAACAACTTATGATTTTTCCGTTACTGAATACACACTTTAATTAGAATTTGCTGAAACAATATGACAAACAACTATTATGAAAAACATCTCTATTATCAGATATTACAATGAATATATCTGGTTACGGATAGACCAGAATGTAGCCACAGCAGGTATTACGGAATTTGCCCAGCAGCTTTGGGGTGAGATGGTTTATATAAAACTCCCTTTTATGGGGCAGTTTTATAAACAGGGCGAGTCATTCGGTTTACTGAAAAGTCAGATTTCAACCAATGCTTTGGTGATGCCTGTTGATGGATTGATTTTGAAGACGAATACAAAGCTGGAAACAGAGCCGGGCCTTATTAATATTGACCCTATGGGTGAGGGTTGGATAATAAGAATAAGAGTGGTAAGCGCTGAGCAACTGGACCAACTGCTGACAGAAAAGGACTATCTCCAAATCATTCAGGTGTAAACCATGTGGCTTATAATCAGGAAACGGGAGAGACTTCATCACCCACTTTGATTTTACCGCCCTTCATCACCATGCAGGTAATACCTCCGTGCCCGCGCATGGCATTATAGCCACCTGTGCCCAGGTTTTCTTCCATCTGGCTGCAAGGATGGCAATACCCTGTCATTTTCAGAACCACTTCTCCGATCTGAAAAGTAGATTCGTTAAAAGCCAATAGGTTAATACCCGAAACCACTATGTTTCTTCTTAATAGGGCGGGGTCTATGCTATCTCTATCCAGCAATTTGGCTATGGCTTCAATATGTTCGGCCTGAATGAGTGTTACCTGTCTGGTTCGGGCAGTACCTTTGTACCGGTCGCCCACTATTCCTTTTTGTTCTGTAACTTCTATGGTATCAGTTACTAATAAAGGCCCTCTGGAAGTTGGCCCCGGGCGATAACTCAACCATTCGACCCGGCCATTATGGGCAAAGGTCTTCATTAATTCTTTTATACTCATATTGCGGCATTTTCTCTATAAACTATTTCAGAGCGAAGGTGTTTTGAAATCTTTGGTTTCGTAGGCGAGGCAGAAGTCTTTTAATTCACATTCGGGGCATTTCGGGGTGCGTGCAATGCAGATGTAGCGGCCATGCAGAATAAGCCAATGGTGTGCTACCGAAATTTTATCTTTTGGCAGATACTTTATCAGTTCTTTTTCGACCAGAAAAGGGTTTTTGGCGGTTTTGGGTACTAAACCCAGGCGATGAGAAACACGGAATACATGCGTGTCTACCGCCATAGCTGGTTGGTTGTAAATCACAGATACAATCACATTGGCAGTTTTTCGGCCTACTCCCGGCATTTTCTGGAGATCCTCAATGGTATTGGGTACTTCTGAGTTGAAATCATTTACCAGTATGCGGGCCATGCCTATCAGGCTTTTGCTTTTGTTGTTGGGATAACTCACGCTTTTTATATACTCAAACACTTCTTCGGCAGTAGAAGCAGCCAGGCTTTCGGGCGTTGGATAACGCTCAAATAACCGGGGTGTAACCATATTTATCCGCTTGTCAGTACATTGGGCTGAGAGGATTACTGCTACTAATAATTCGTATGGATTGGTATAATGAAGTTCGGTTTCGGCCTGGGGATAATGTTCGGTAAAATAGGTAACCAGCGCCCGGTAACGTTCCTTTTTATTCATGGGTTGTGATAATTTTTAAAACTTACCCCGAAGGTAGCAAAAACTAATCATTCAGAAAAAATGAGGTTTTTCCCGGGAATTTATTCTATTCTGGTAAAGCCCGGGATATGCATATTATTTCACATTCTTGCGCCTGTTACGCTGAAAATCTTCCAGTACAAAGCCCCCTAAACCATTAAGGTTACTGTAATAGGCCCGGCCATTATTTACTTCAGTAAATTGTTGCACGAACTGTTTGAGATAAGGGTCAGAAGCAATCATGAAGGTGGTAATCGGAATATCCATTCGACGGGCCTGTGCGGCAATTGTCAGAGTTTTGCTCACAATCTTGCGGTCGAGGCCGAAGCTGTTTTTATAGTATTTGATACCCTCTTTCAAACAGGTTGGTTTACCGTCGGTAATCATAAACACCTGCTTGTTTTTGGTTTTTCTGCGGCGCAATAAATCCATTGCCAGTTCCAATCCTGCAACGGTGTTTGTATGGTAAGGGCCTACTTCCAGATATGGAATATCTTTCAGTTGTATCTGCCATGCATCATTGCCAAAAACTAAAATATCGAGTGTATCTTTCGGATATTTGGTGCGGATAAGCTCTGCCAGCGCCAAAGCCACTTTTTTGGCAGGAGTGATACGGTCTTCGCCATAGAGAATCATAGAGTGAGAAATATCAATCATCAAGACCGTAGAAGTCTGTATTTTTGATTCTCTGTCTACCACTTCCAGATCGCTTTCGAGCAACATAAAATCATCAATGCCGCCATTAATCTGAGCATTTTTCAATGATTCTGTCATGGAAATCTGTTCCAGCGAATCACCGAACTGAAATGCCCTTACATCGCTGCTCAGCTCATCACCAACACCGGTATAGGGGGTATGATGGCTACCACTAGATTTGGTACGTTTCAGCTTACCAAAGATTTCGTCTAAAGATTGTTTCCTGATACTCTGCTCACTTTTGGCAGTAATACGATACTGCTGCCCTTCCTGATTCTCTTCGGTAATGTATCCTTTTTTCTTTAAATCATCAATGAAATCAGCCATGCCGTAGGTATCGTCAGTGAGTTGATACTGGCGGTCAAGGTCGCTCATATAGCTTAAGGCCTGGCTCACGTCTCCTGCTGTTATCAGCAATAATTGCTGAAAAATATTGAGCAATTGCTCAAACTTGTTGTTGCCCTTCATTTCGGGCTTAAATTCTGAAAAACGAAAACCAAGCATGACAATAAATGATTTAATCTCTTGCTTTATTAACGCTTTTTTGCGGCTTAAAGTTTGGTTCTATTAACAATCTATGCTTTTTAAGAACTATTAAGAATCGGCTTATCTAAAATCCGAACATTTGCCGTAAATTGCGACGTTTTTTAAGTGAGCCTGTTTAAACTTGTTCCTTTAGACTGCAAATGGTGCATTTTCGATTATATTTCAGGAAAAATTTCGTCCGTAGTTCTACTACGAACTCAATTTTTTCTTCATCTAGTCAAAAAATCACATATTTTCTTCATTAAATTAAAAGTTCAAACAGGTTCAGTAATTGGCGGAACATGAGCATAAAAAAAATATTCTTCACTCTTTTATTGTCATTTTTTTACGGTCTATGCCACGCCCAAATCCTTGATGATTCTACTAAGCAGGTTTATGGCCTTAAGACCACACGCTATATTCTTGAAGACGATATTCTGAATAATCGTAAAGTATATTATAATCCTGACTCTACTTTAGACGGCTTTCACCTGTTCGACAGAAATCTGAAAAGCGGCTGGTTATATCAGGACCTGGGGCTGATAGGCACGGCAGTAAAGCCTTATTATTTTCAGCCAAGTGAAGAGGTAGGTAAGCAATTGGGTTTTAGTACCTCTGGTTTTTATGCGTTTGATGCCAAAAAAGCAAAATACTATAATACAAAGTCACCTTATACCAATATGTATTATGCCCAGTCGGGTGGGGGGATGCTGTATCTTGATTTTACGCATTCGCAGAATATTAAACCCCGCCTGAATGTAACTTTTGATGTACGCCGCCTTACCTCAGCTAAACAATTCGGTGCACCTCAGACACGGGAGGAACGATTGGTTGATAGCTGGGCAGTATTGTTGAATACTAATTATGAATCTAAAGACGGAAAGTATACCATACTGGGCACATACAACCATTTTAATCATGCACCAATAGAGCAAGGGGGCATAAAACCCCTGGATGATGGGGCGAAATACGTTGAAAAGGAAGACCTGGGGAATTACAAGAATTTCCTGTCGAGACTTACCAACTCCTCATCGAGAGACTGGCGTAATGAATTACACGTTTATCAGCAATATCAGTTAAGTAATGGCTTTCAGGTTTATCATTCTTTAGATTACCAGAGGCGTATTGATTATTATCATGATAACAGGTTTAAAGCTGATACTGCAAATGGGGTGAATTTCTATGGGCATATTATGCCGAAGGACTCTGCCGGATTAGCTAATATCCGAGATTCGCTGTCATTAGCTTTAAGGTATAGGCTAATAGAAAACAAGTTTGGTATCAAGGGTATTTACCGCGGTTTTGCCTATAGGCTTACCCTGCGTTCACGTTTTTATAATCTTAATTCTGATTTTAATGTGGATAGTCAGAATAAGAGAAAATCCGGATTAAGACATGAAACACTGGCTGGTGCGTGGGCAAATTACTTTTTTCCGGATAGTCTGAAACGTGCTTTCGCCGAAGTTGAAATAGGTACTAATCTTAACTGGAGATTGAATATTGAGTATATTGGGCCGAAACTCAAGGCCGGATTTAACCAGTCATCTACCCCGGCAACCATGCTTGATGAGCGGTTGACAAGTAATGCGTTCAGGTGGACGATGGAAAATATATTGAATCTTGACAATCAGTTTTCGACCAATCTCTATGCTTTAACTTCGTTCGGCTACAAAAGATTTAAGATTACTCCTAGCGGATACTATTCGCTGTTAAGCAGTTATATCTATTATGACAGTACGGCACATGTTCAGCAAACACCCGAACTCTCAGATATTTTTAAGTCGATAAGTGTTTTGCGGGCAGGATTAGAAATTGAGTATAACTGGAAGAAATTGTTGCTGAGGAATCAGATATATTTTGCTGTAACCTCCCGTCCGGATATTATCAGGATGCCTACTATTACCAACAACACGACTATTTCTTACGAGTTTGTCTATGCTAAAAGGCTGCATATCAATGCCGGAGCAGAGATTTATTACCGCTCGGCCTATTATGCCGATAATTATATGCCATTGAACCGCCAGTTTTATATTCAGAACGACCGAAAGGTGTGGGGGTATCCGGTAGTTGATTTGTTTGCCAATCTGAAAGTCAGCAAGGTAAGGATTTTCCTCAAATTTGCTCATATCAATCAGGGGTTTCCGGAGAGTGGTTATTTTGTAGGCTCTGTGAACCCTGGTATGCGCCGGACATTCTTCTTAGGGGCGAACTGGCCTTTGTTTGATTAATAAAAGATGAAATTTTTATTAAAACTCAGGCAAAATTGCTTATAAACGTAATTTTTCAGATTTAATTATTTAGGTTTGTAGAAATTGTTCAATTAAAGAATTTGTATCTTTGCACACTTTTAAACCTAAACTCTTGATACATGGTGTTTTGGCACTATTTACTACCGGTTCTTTTTTTCACTGCTGTCTTTGTTCAACTCATTTTCATTTTGGGTATTTTTCCGGGTTTATTATCGCATCAGGACACAGAGCGTGATACAATATCGAGCCAGAAACCAGGAGTTTCTATTGTGATTGCCGCCTGGAACGAGCTTGAAAACCTGAAAGAATTGCTGCCAATGCTCGAGGCGCAAGAGTATCCCGATTTTGAAATAGTTGTGGCAGACGACCGATCGCACGATGGTACTTACGATTATCTCTTGTTTAACGAGGGAGGCTATTCAAAAGTTAATTTTGTCAGAATTGAGTCATTACCTGCCCATTTTACCGCTAAGAAGTTTGCTGTAACAATGGGTATCAAAAAAGCTACTAAAGAAATTATTTTGTTAACAGATGCCGATTGCAGACCTACCAGTGATTACTGGATTGACACCATGGTGGCGCAGATGGATAAAAGCAAAGATATTGTTCTGGGTTTTTCGCCCTATAGCTTTGAGGATTCACGCCTCAACTCCCTGATTCGCTATGAAACTTTTCAGACGGCCTTACAGTATTTTTCTTTTGCCAAAGCCAATATGCCTTATATGGGCGTTGGTCGTAATCTGATGTATCGCCGTGATTTGTTCTGGGTAAGTAATGGTTTTAACAGCCATTATAGTTTGTTGGGCGGTGACGATGATTTGTTTATAAATGAGGTGTCTAATAAAACCAATGTGGCCATTTGTGTCAGCGAAGAAGCCAATATGATTTCGGAGCCAAAAAAGACCTGGAGTGAATGGATTACACAAAAACGCAGGCACTTATCAGTCGGGAAACGTTATAAATTCAGAGATAAGTTTTTATTGGGCAGCCTCGCAACGAGCCAGTTGGTGTGCTGGTTTATATTGTTACCGACATTCTTTATCAAACCTGACTGGTTTGAGGCGCCGGAATGGTCGAGGATTCCGACCGAATGGCTTGATGATAATAATCTGCAGGATTTTTATCTTTATAATGACTGGATGCGACTGATAACGGGGGTTTTTCTGGCGTGGTTGTGTCTTAGATGGCTGGTGTTGTCAAAAGCCAATAATAAACTGAATAAGACGATAAGCTCGTTTAAAATTCCGTATTATGATTTTCTTTATGCCTGCTATTATTTAGTCTTTGGCCTGATTACGATTTTCTCAAATCCTAAAAAAATTAAATGGAGATAGTTTACACTCATTTGCTTTGATTATGCCCGCTGATATAGCTATACTGACAAAATATTTTCCGAAACTCACTGCTCAGCAGTGCGGGCAATTTGAACAATTGCAGGACCTATATAGTTTTTGGAATAACCAGATTAATGTTATTTCGAGACAAGACATTGAAAATCTGTATGAAAAACACGTGCTACACTCTTTAGGAATCGCTAAAGTGATTGAATTTAAGTTTGGTACAGAGATTCTGGATGTAGGCACGGGGGGTGGTTTTCCGGGTGTTCCGCTGGCTATTCTGTTTCCAGAATGCCGTTTTCATCTGGTAGATTCGATAGGGAAGAAAATCAAGGTGGTTACGGAAGTAGCACAGGCTTTAGGTTTAAAAAACCTGACTGCTCAACATGAAAGAGCTGAGAATGTAGCCGGAGATTTTGATTTTATCGTGAGCAGGGCAGTAACGAGACTTAAGCCGTTTTACGGTTGGGTGCAGAATAAAATTACCCGCAACCAGTTTAATGATTTAAAAAATGGTATACTTTACCTGAAAGGCGGAGACCTGGAAGAAGAATTGCAGGAGTTTGGCAAAAAATATAAACTCTACAACTTGTCAGACTATTTTGAAGAAGAGTTTTTTGAGACCAAAAAGGTAGTCTATGTGCCGTTTTAAGTGGCATATAATTTTGACAAAACCCATAAATATCATAGCAATGAACGAAAGATTTTCGGCAAGTACACTTAAAAATCCTTTGATGCCTGATGAGGTTATATTCAGTGATAAAGGCGTTACTTTTAAAGCAAGAAAAGTTTTTAGCAGCTCTGAGCAATTTGTTTTTTATAACGATATAGCGGGTGTAGAAATAGATTCAGGTATGTTTTTTTCAACTATCCGGATCAAAGCAAGAGCAAGAGAGCACGAGATTGTGATTGAGAATTTTACGAAGAGCGATGCAAGAAAAGTGAAGGAACTGATACTTGAACGCGCTTTTCAATAATCGATGTCAGCCGTAGCGAGTATCATAGCTGATACCAAAGAGATTGTGGTTTCGGCAAAACTGTGGCTTTACGGGCAATTTGCCGATGAAACCTTAGCAGAAAAAATTGCAGGCGAAATCAATACACAATACAACGACGCCCAGGGTAAAGTACAGCTGAGAGAAAGTGATGGAAGCATAGCTACTTACCATATACGATTTGAAATAGAAGCACTTGTTGTAGCTGTAGAGACCGTTTTTGATTTAGTACAGCATAATACCGATTACCGTAACAACTACATCAGAATAGAGCAGGACAATCTGTTGAAGCGCTCATTTATGGGGTCTGAACTGGGGGGTAATATAGGGCATTGGCTCATAAGTGATAATTTGGGAGAATCCACCACTGCTGCACATGAATTCGGCCATTCTTTAGGGCTTGACCACCCGACTGATGTTGATTTACGGGACAGAGAATTGCCACCGCCTATGATGGCACCCAGAGGGACGCTGGTAAAATCAAGATTTCAATGGAATCCGACGGTGAATGCCGGAGAATTTGGCGGAACACTAAAGCCTGTGTACCGGAAAGTATCACCGGAAGAAGTAGCATTGATTTTTGAAGGAAGAACTTTTGAACAGGATGGAACCCTGAATCTGGGTATACTTTCAAATCTCGTTTACGACGAAATCGGCAATCCTTACTATTGGATAGATTGAAAATTACAAATGGTGAATTGCGAATTAGCGAATGTTGCGCTACTGTTAGTTAATGAGTAAATAGTCGTGAAACAGGTATGTTAAGTAAACTCTAGCAATTAATCAAAGGTTAAAAAAAATATTCGCTAATGCGTAATTTACTATTCGCAATTGGCTACCATCACTAAATAAATTCTCATGCTCAATTTAGGCGTTAAAAATACTTTAAGAGTGCTACGGGGAACCAGCGTGGGTATGTATCTGGGAGATCAGGATGGCAATGATGTGTTGCTGCCAAAAAAGTATATTCCCGATGATTTGATTGTTGGCGATGACATTGAGGTATTTATTTATAAAGACTCCGAAGACCGTGTTATAGCAACAACCCTTGAGCCCAAAGTTCAGCTGAATGAGTATGCTTATTTACAGGTTATGGCTGTTACGGGTATAGGTGCTTTTTTGGACTGGGGCCTTGAAAAAGACCTGTTTGTGCCTTTTAAAGAGCAGAATAAAAAACTGGATACAGGCGACTGGACGGCAGTATATGTTTACCTTGACGAAGAAACTGACCGCCTGGTTGGCTCATGCAAAGTAAATAAGTTTTTTGAAAAGGAGAATATAGAACTGACAATAGGGCAGGAGGTAGATTTGCTGGTTTTTGAAGAAACAAATATGGGGATGAATGTGGTTATTAATAATAAATACAAAGGACTTGTATATGAAAACGAGATTTTTCAGCGCATAAAGCTGGGTAGCCGTACCAAAGGCTATATTAAGAATATAAGGGAAGACAGCAAAATTGATGTAAGTCTGCAAAAGCAAGGCTATGCTAATGTGGAGCCTAATGTAGAAAAAATACTTGAAAAACTAAAGGCCAATAATGGCTTTTTGGATATAACAGACAAAAGTGATGCCAATTATGTGATGTATCAGTTGGAAATGAGTAAGAAGACCTTCAAAAAAGCCATAGGAGGCCTGTATAAACAAAGACTGATACGCATTGAGGAAGACGGCATTTATTTAGTATAATAACAAAAACAGCAATTTATGAAACAGATTATTTTTACTGAAAAAGCACCCGCCGCCATTGGGCCCTATAGCCAGGCTGTATTAGCCGGGAATACCCTGTATGTGTCAGGGCAGATAGCACTGGAAATTGCTGCTACAGGAGATGTACGCGCTGAGGCCGTGAAAATTATGGAGAACATCGGGCATATCCTGGCTGAGGCAGGAATGAGCTACAAAAATATTGTAAAATCAAGCATTTTTCTGAAGAATATGGATGATTTTGCGGTAATTAATGAAGTGTATGGAAGCTATTTTACCGCTGCCCCTCCGGCCAGAGAAACGGTGCAGGTCGCACGTCTTCCGAAGGATGTAAATGTTGAAATTTCGGTCATTGCCGTTAATTAAATTTTAATCCCGGCAATGAAAAATTAATCTTAAATGCTTGAACTTGATTATCAGGTAATTGCAAAAAAGATTAATCTGCCAAGTAAAATAAATCCTTACCGTAAAATAATTTTCATGTATAAGAATGTGTCTTAAATAAATAAAATCTTATATATTTACGGAAAAAGAAATTCCTCCCATTTGTACTAAAACTAAAATAGTTTAGCTATGAGAAAAAATTATTTTCTATCTCTATTATTGTTGATGATTGCTTTTTGGAAAGTTGAGGCTAAAGAGAGAGAAATCTCAGAAAAAAACGCGCCTATTTCCACAACAATGGCACCCGCACTACCAAGACCAACTGAGCTTATCGGTAACTCCATTCTCGTTGCATCAAAAGTTAGAATAACTCTTGCCTGGCGTGATAATTCGTCTGATGAAACCTCGTTTCAAATTGCGGTTTCATTAGACGGAACAACTTTTAGCTTTAATAACTCTGCAGCAAATATTGGTTTATATGCCGGTGGTACTCTTCCGGATCTTGAGCCAAGTACAAAATATTGGATAAGAGTCAGAGCTGTAAAAACAGGCGCAGGACCTACTGATGTAGGTTGCCCTTCTGTGGTGTCGAATGAGAGCAACAATCCTGCTGACCTTTATTCATGCTGGAGTGATGAATTTACTATTACTACTACGCCTACCATTCCAAGACCTCCTGTCAATGTTCAGGTATTGGACACAGATATTACTCAGACTACGGCAAAATTGAGTTTTACTGATGATTCAGATAATGAGGATGATTTTCTTATTCAAAAGAGTCTGGGTGTTGGCAACTGGGAAGACGTAACTTATATTCCTAAATCGGCCGGTAAAGGTACAAGGAGAGAATATGTTGTTACAGGATTGTATTCAGCATCAGTTTACCAATTCCGTGTATTGGCACACAATTCAACGTTCCAGTATTCGGTACCATCAAATGTAAAGCAAATTGAAACTTTGCCTTTTTCACCTGCTGGCCCTACAGAATTAATTTCTCCATGGCAGACATTGAATAAAATCCGTCTTGAGTGGACGATTAATTCAGTTAATCAGGATGTGTTTATAATTGAGCGCTCAACCAATGGTGGGCCGTTTGTTGTAATTGCCAATGACTGGTTCAAGTATATCAATTTCTTTGAAGACGAAGGCGTACAGGAAGGTGTTTGTTATGCTTATAAAATAAAAGCCAGAAACAAGGGTGGTGACAGTCCGTATACAAATACATTAAATGTTTGTACAAAGAAGAGACAGGCACCTGTTGCCCTTTATAATTTAGTAGCAACAACTGTATCGACCAAGCGCATCGATCTTTCATGGTCTAATCCGATACCTCCACAATATCAGGAACCAGTATCTACAGAAATCTATCGCTCGTCACAAAGTGCAACTGACGGATATGTACAAATTGCCATTCTTACGCCTGAGCAATTTACTTACAGCGATACTACAGGTAAGCCTAAAACCAAATACTGGTATAGAATAGTATCAGCTAACTATCAGGGACCATCTCCTTACTCGAATGTAGCTACTGCTACAACTTTGGGACCTCCGACTATGCCTACTGATTTGCAGGCAATGGCAACAAAGGATAGCCTTGGAAATGATATTCTGAAAGTGACCTGGACTGATACCTCGGACGACGAAGATTATTTTGTGTTAGATAGAGCAACAGATGTAAACTTTACAACTAATCTTCTGACAACCAACTTAGTTAAAAATTATACTTCGGCTACAAGTATTCCGTTTGATGAAGGTGCGACTTATTATTACCGTATCAGAGCGGTGAACGTTCATGGTTCTTCTGCTTATACAGAATGGACAAGTATTACTTCGTTCTACACGGCTATTCCGAATATGCCTTATGGATTGAAAGCTACTGCCGCTGCTGGGGCCGTAACTTTGAATTGGGGTGATGACTCAAACAAGGAAGAAGGATTTGAAGTGGAACGCTCAACTGATGGTGTTAACTTCGGTAAAGTAACTACGACTGTCCGTAATACGACTACTTTTGTAGACAATACCGTAGCAGCTAATACAAAATACTGGTATCGTGTAAGAGCTGTCAATCCAAAAGGTGCCTCTTCTTATACTAATGTAGTACAAGTATCAACACCTGCTGCTATTAATGCATTTGTAGGTGGTGCTGACCGTATTACCAGCGATGCATGGCAGGTATATCCTAACCCTACAGCTGATGCCGTGAAGGTTACTTTGCCGGAAAGCATGCAGAATCAGGCGGGTGTAGTAACAATTATTGACAGAATGAACAGAGAGG
>CALRLN020000103.1:0-13003 GCA_943368675.1 Chitinophaga pinensis
CTAAACAACCCCCTCGGAGCCTTACCCGCTCTCGGAAAACTATTCAGCCCCTACGAAGGCTTCTGGCAAAACGGTGGCACTCAGTCTTCCCCCGACGAGCTCAAACTGGAAGGCATAAAAGATGAAGTAAGCGTTGTTTTTGACGACAACCGCGTGCCTCATGTCTTTGCGCAGAATGAAGACGACCTCTATTTTACGCAGGGCTATCTGGTAGCACAAGACCGCCTGTGGCAGATGGAGTTTTATACACTGGCAGCCTCAGGCCGATTATCAGAAGTAGTAGGCGAAAGAGCCATCGAACTCGACCGCTATAACCGCCGTATGGGTATGGCCGAAACCGCCAGAAAAATTGCAGCCAGTTATAAAAAAGATGACCTGGCTCTGAAAGTGCTGAATGCCTACAGTGCCGGAGTAAATGCCTACATCTCGCAGTTATCATACAGAAAACTACCCGTTGAATACAAAATTATAGGCTACAGGCCCGAAGAATGGTCGCCCTACAAAACTATTCTGATGCTCATGAATATGCGCAATGTACTGAATGGCGGTAGCGACGATTTCAGAATGAGCAATGCGCTCGCAAAATATAGCCCTGAGGTAATCAAAGAACTCTTTCCTGACTACCCCGTCATAGAATCACCGATTATTCCGGTTGGTACAAAGTGGGAGTTTAGCCCCGTGCCTGTTCCGGCTATCCCAGCCGAAATTGCAGCAAAGCCTGAAACCAAAGAGGGCGTTGCCTTTAATATTGCCTCACCCGCTCCCGAAATCGGTAGCAATAACTGGGCAGTAGGTGGAGGCAAATCAGCCACCGGACTGCCCATTCTGGCCAACGACCCCCACCTGCAACTCACTCTGCCATCTATCTGGTATCAGATGCAGCTTAGCACTCCTACGCTCAATGTATATGGCGCCTGTCTGCCCGGCACACCGGGCGTAACGATTGGTTTCAATAAAGACATTGCCTGGGGTGTAACCAACGTTGGCTCTGACGTGATGGACTTTTACCAGATAAAATTCAAAGACAAAACTCAGAAAGAATACTGGTATAATGGTGCCTGGAAGCCCACTACCATGATGATTGAAGAGTTTAAAATCAAGGGCAGAGAATCGCTGAAAGATACTGTCTTCTATACGCATCACGGGCCGGTTTTATATAACCGTGCCGGCGATAGCCCTTTTGCCAAAAATTTACCGATAGGTCATGCCATGAAATGGGTAGGCCACGAATTGGATAACTCTGACCTACTTGGTTTCTACTACCTGAACCGGGCAAAAAACTACGACGATTACCGCAAAGCGCTTCTTTATTACAAAGCTCCAGCTCAGAACTTTATTTTTGCCGATAACCATAACGACATCGCCATTACACCCAATGGTAAACTGCCTTTGAAATGGAAAGAACAAGGCAAGTTTATTCTGGACGGCGCCAATCCGGCGCACGACTGGCAGGGCTGGATTCCTGCTGAGCAGAACCCGACCGTAAAAAATCCGCCACGTGGTTTTGTCAGTTCGGCCAATCAGTTCTCTACCGACCCTACTTATCCGTATTATCTGGGCTGGAAATTCGCCCCGTCTGAAAGAGGTATCCGCATTAACGAACGTTTGGAAGCCATGCAACAGGCCACAACCGACAGCCTGCGCTCGATACAGAACGATAACTTTAATGTAGAAGCCCGCAGAGTGCTACCTGATGTGCTAAAGATTCTGGCAGCAGACCCCGCCAATGCCAATAATGCCGCTTATCAGGCATTAGTGAAATGGAATATGCGAAACGACCCCTATGAAATAGCCCCGACTATCTTTGAGAGATGGGTAAAAGAACTGAGAAACTGGGTATGGGAGGATGATTTCTCATCGCAGAGTGAAAAGACTCCGATGAACTTGCCAACCAGAGATAAAACATGGGATATGATTAAGAATCAGCCGACAGCCAAATGGTTCGACAACGTCAATACCAAAGACAAATCAGAAACGATGGAGGATATTGTAAGGGGCAGCTTCAAAGCCACTGTTGACTCATTGACCGCCAAACTGGGCCCCTTAGACAAAGAAAAATGGGCATGGACCAAAGTAAAAAGCACTGACATCAATCACCTGGGCAGGCTACCGGGCTTTGGCAGACTGGATATTCCGAATGGTGGCGGCCCCGGCATAGTAAATGCAACTTCCGAAACCCACGGCCCGTCGTGGCGCATGGTGGTGCAACTGGATAAAGAATGGCCTAAAGCCTACGGACTATACCCGGGCGGACAATCGGGGAATCCGGGTAGCCCTTACTATGATAACATGGTAGATAAATGGACCAAAGGCGAACTCAACGAACTGCTGTTCATGAAAACAAAAGATGAAAAAAGCAGCAGAATTGTATCCACTACGAAAATCAGTGGAAAGAAATAAGTGAGTGTCATTCTCTATTATTAAACTCAAACGAAATTAAGCAATGCCTTTTATAATCATTCTCATCGCCAGTGCTATTGCACAATTATTTTTACCCTGGTGGGTTATTGCACCTATTGCTTTTCTGGTAGGCATGATGATGTCTCCCTCTGCCGGAAAAGCCTTTCTGGCCGGAGCCGGAGCCATTGCTATCTTATGGATAGCCTATGCGCTTTACCTGAATACCTCTTCTGACGGCCTGATGCTCGACCGCATCGGGAACCTCTTTGCCGAGAGCCTGAAATTCCTGAAAAACATTCCTTTTACTATTTCCTTTTTTGCTATTATGGCAATAATAGGGGGTTTGGTGGGTGGTTTTTCGGCTTTGGCGGGCTATCAGCTTAAACAGTTAATCAAATAAAACAAATGCAGTCCCTCTTTTTTAGAGGGATTTTTCTATATTTGCAGGCTTTATATACAAAAAACCTTAAATAAATACCTTTCATAGTACACAAGCGTTTTGTGTACGCTAATTAATTTTCAAATGAAAAAACTTTCAGTTTTCGTTCTATTAGTTTCTCTTATCGCCTGGGGTTGCGACAAAACTTCTTCTACTTCAGCAACTACAGGTGGCAAACAACCAGCAGGCCGTATCGTTTATGTGAATACAGACACCCTGCTTAACAAATATGATTATTACAAAGACATCAGCAAGGCTTCAGAAAATAAAAGATTCAGTTTAGAAAACGATTTAGCTAACAAAGCCCGAACCTTCCAGAACAAAGTGGCGTTTTTCCAACAAAGAGCACAACAAGGCCACATGACCCAGGAGCAGGCGCAGACTACCCAGATGCAATTGCAACAGGAAGAGCAGAACATCATGGCTTATCGTGACAAAAGCGCACAGGCATTAGCACAGGAAGAAGCCAAAAAAACTGAAGATATTCTGAATAAAATTCATGATTACCTGAAGGAGTTCAACGCCGGTGATAAATATGATATGGTTATCGGTTATTCTAAAGGTGGTGGTGTATTATATGCCAAAGAAGATCTCGACATTACAAAACAAGTATTGGAAGGTTTGAATAAAAAATATGCCGAAGACAAAAAAAGCGGCAAGATAACTGTTGAGAAAGATAGTACCGCAAAAAAGTAAACCCTTAAGTTACTTGCTGCGTATATTTAAAGAAAATTATTGAAATACAATGCCCTTAGATCAAACCCCGTATTACGATTACGATGACGAGCCAAAAGAAGAAGGCAAGGAGATGTCCTTTCTGGACCATCTCGAAGAGCTTCGCTGGCACTTAATCCGTGCTGCTGCAGCTATCTTTCTCTTTATGATTTTTGCTTTTGTTTATATAGAGGAAATTTATGAGAACGTCATTCTGGGTCCGTCTAAAGTCGATTTCTGGACTTACCGCATGATGTGTAAACTGGGCATGGCCGTTGGCTCGCCCGGGCTATGTGTGGAGAAACTCCAATTCAGTCTCATGAGTCGTGAGGTATCAGGGCAGTTTATCATGGCCTTTACTTCTGCTGCCATTATCGGGCTGGTGTTTGCGTTCCCCTATGTATTCTGGGAAATCTGGCGCTTTGTAAAACCCGGTTTAAAACCAACTGAGGCGAAATCAGCCAGAGGTGCCGTTTTCTATGTAACTTTCTTATTCTTTTCGGGTGTTTTGTTCGGGTATTTCATTGTTTCGCCACTGGCTATTAACTTCCTCGTTAATTTCCAGATCAGCGCAAGCATCGAAAACCAGTTTGATATCGGTTCTTATATCTCTTTGCTGGCTACCCTTACCCTGGCTTGCGGAATAGCTTTTCAATTACCGATTGCGATTTTCGTACTGACCAAAATTGGCATCATAGGGCCTAAATTCATGAGAACGTACCGTCGTCATGCAGTGGTGGTTATTCTGATTGTAGCGGCCGTTATCACGCCATCGCCTGATATTACGAGCCAGCTATTAGTGGCATTCCCGCTATATATATTGTACGAAATAAGTATCGGTATATCAGCCAGAGAAGAAAAACGACGAATGGCTGATTTAGCAGCCGAAAGCGGAGAAGTAAAAGACTGATAGTATCATATTATATAAACAGGGTATCATAATTGATTTATGGTACCCTGTTTTGTTTTATTGATAGGCTACTACTTCATAAGAAAACCTACGAATATGCACTCACATAACTTTTAAAAATATTATGAATTTTATTAGATAGTCCGATCTGAATACCATCTACTTCGCAGAAAATCGTTTTACCTCTTTCATGTATATTTTTAATATCAGTCCATGGAATCAGTATAACAGGATGCCCGAATCGGAATAAGGGGCTTACTGATAGAGACATTCCTGCTTCCGAAAGCGTCACATTTAGTATCCAGTTATAACTGATTTTGCCAAATTTGCCCGAAATACCTGCATAGTTAATTTCATTAGGAATATCTGTAACCTGATAAGTCTTTTTCAGTGTGTGCCACCCACTTAAAAGAGCGATACTATTGAGAAGCGTCACCCAGGATGCCGTCATAATAAAGATTCCTGACAATATTAGTAAAAATAAATCCATGGTCTTTAATTGTTGCTGTCGTACTTGAGTCTTCCAGACTAATATAAGTCAAATATTTTTTTTTAAATCTTCAGATTTTTTTTCGGCAGGTTTCGATTGATATACGGTGGCGCTTTGTTGATATCTGGCAGTAAAAGGCCGGAGATTTAAGTCATCCTCAAATCAGTCATTTGATTGATAAAAAAGTTTTTATTTATATTGGCAAAGTTTTGCAATGAAATGAATGTTCAAGCCTGATTCTAAAGTCATAAAACCTTGAAAATCAACCAATATTATATACTGTTGTTACTTACGAAAATCCGTAAAGCATTCGTCTTTTCACTGTTCAGTCTAACACTGTCAGCTCAGGAAATCGGGAGTGGCCTGGTAGAGCATTTCGATAATACCAATGGGCTTCCGCAGAATACGGTCGTGACAATTATGGAAGACTCAAGAGGATTCTTATGGTTAGGCTCACATGATGGTCTTCTTCGTTATGATGGCTACCAGTTTAAGGTATTCCGACCTAACCCTGATAAGCCGAAGAATTCATTACCTCATTCTCGTGTTTACAGTATATTTCAGACCGGAGATCAACTCTGGATCAGTACCGGAAGCGGATTTGCTGAAATGAGCTTAAATGATGCGACTTTTCATAATTATATGAACGGAATAAGGATAAGGGCTATTTACCCTCAGGGCGGGGATAAATTCTGGCTGGCTACCAATCAGGGAGTATATTTATTTAATTACCACACAAAGCTCCATACTAAAATTACTTCAGGAAATGTATTTGATTTGGTTTTAGACAGCAATTTCAGTAAAATTTTCTACTCTACCACTGAGGGATTTTTTGAATATAACATTAAATCAACAAAGTTGATTAAACGAACTTTTGAACATATTAATGAAAATGTATCTTTCGGATTATTAAAAACAGGCGAAGAAACCTGGGTAAATGTGGATAATCTGGGTATTATTGGTCTTGATGAAAACTGGAACGAATCACGGATAATTGATTTTAAAAAGTTCTTTCCCAACCTGAAAGAGTTTAGTGTCAATGGATTAAATACTGATAAACAAGGTAATATCTGGGTAGCCACACTGATAGGGCTTTTTAAATACAATCCTTTGGCAAATACTTTGCTCATGTTGCCAACTGATGACAATAAGCCTAATTTTCTTCATGGTTCTCCACTTTTCACTTCGTTTCAGGATCATACAGGAGTCATGTGGACAGGTAGTAATAATACTGGTCTAAGCAAGATAAATCTCAGCAATATTAAGTTTAAGACCATCAATATGGATAATGGTCTGAACAATAAATTTATTATTTCTTTTGGTCAGGCTGGTGATTATCTGCTGATAGGTACAGACGGTGGGGGCTTGAATATATGGAACCGTAAGAAGAATACATTTGAATACATTCTGAACAGGAACATTCAGCAAAACCGTATTTTTTCTATTACAGAGGTTAAACCCGGCATTTACTGGCTGGGTACATCTGATAATATACTCGAATTTAATATTGCCACAAAAAAAATCTCATCCCTCGATGCCGGGCATAGTGAATTATCAAAGAGGTTTGTTAATCAGTTTATCAAAAAAATTCTTCTTGCATCAGATGGGCATATTTGGCTAGGAACACAGAACGGAGTGGTAAGATATAATCATGATACTCACGTGATTGAAACTTTTAATCCGACGGAAAACGAAGCAGAACTGGTGAATACCCTTTGTGAAGATAATAAAGGCAATATATGGATAGGCGGAAGAATAAACCTGCTCAAATACGACCGTACCAGCAAAACAATGCGAGTGATTAAAACGCAGTGTATCAACAGAAACATAATTCTGGATGATATAGGATCCATTTTTCAGGATGACGACAAGCATCTCTGGATTACAAGTTATACCCAGGGTCTGGCGCATCTTGATATTACTAGTAATAAATTTATCTCATATAATGTAAGCGAGGGCTTACCTAATAATACTTCATACTTTGCTCTTTCGAATGGAGAAGACATCTGGATCAGTACCAATTTTGGCCTTTCAAAGTTTAATAAGAAAAGAAAATCCTTTACCAATTATGATGTAAGTGATGGTTTGCAGAATAACGAATTTAATGGAGGTGCTGCGCTTAAATTGTCAACGGGCGAAATGGCATTTGGCGGGGTAAACGGTTTTAACTTTTTTCATCCTGATAAAATTCCTACCAATAGTTACAAACCACAGGTTGCTATTACTGAAGTGAAGGTAATGAATCAGCCCTTTGCTTATGACCACACAAAACCAATCGAAATCAGCTATCAGAACAATTTCATTTCTTTTGATTTTGCAGCTTTAGATTTTATTTCTCCGAAAAAAAACCAGTATGCTTACCAATTATCAGGTATTGACAAAGATTGGGTACATAGCGGTAACAGGCATTTTGTAAGTTATTCGCAATTACCTATCGGCGATTATGTATTCAGAGTAAAAGCATCTAATTCAGATGGTGTCTGGAATGATAAACCCCTGGAAGTAATTGTAAGAGTAACGGCACCTTTCTGGAAGCATAGTTGGTTTGGCTATACTATTCTGGGCCTGGCGGTGGGCGGAATTATCCTGTTTTTTTCTTTCAGGCTGAATCAGGTAAAAAGACAGGAAACAGAAAAAACATTATTGAACAGAAAGATAGCCGAACTGGAAATGCGTGCCTTACGCGCACAGATGAATCCCCATTTTTTATTTAACTGCCTGAACTCTATCAATAGTTTTATTCTCTATAACGAAAACCAGGAGGCATCGAGGTATCTTTCAAAATTTGCCAAGCTAATACGGCAGATTCTGGATAATACAGATAAACCGTATGTGCCTATCGAAAAAAACGTCAGTTTCCTGAAGTTATATGTTGAATTAGAGCAGTTGCGTTTTGGCGACAGAAGATTTGATTTTGAGATTAAAGTTGATAAAAATATTTGTATTCATGAGATACTGTTTCCGACCATGATTGTACAACCCCATATAGAAAATGCCATTTGGCATGGATTGATGCAAAAAACGGATGGAATCGGAAAAATAACGGTGCATTATTCACTGAATGAAGAAGAAAGCACGGTTTCATGCTCAATAGAAGATAATGGCGTAGGAAGGGCTAAATCAAGAGAATTGAATCAGCTAAGTGCCAACCGTAGAGATTCTAAGGGAACAAAAAACGTGTTGGAAACCATTGAAACGCTCAATAAACAATATGGTACAAATTTAGGAAAGGTAATTATTGAAGATTTGATTGATGAAGAAAAAAAGCCTGCCGGTACAAAAGTAACGATTACAATTCCTATCTTGGAGGAAAAAGAGTAAGCATGGATTTTTTCGACATCAACAATATATTCTTTGAGCTTTGGGGTGTAAAAATGAGCCACTTGGAGTTTTATGCTACCCTCACGGGTTTAATAGCAGTAATTCTCTCGGCGCAGGAAAATGTATGGAGTTGGATTGTAGGCCTGGCTAATGTGGTGCTGGCATTTATCATGTTCTTTCAGATTCAGTTGTATCCTGATATGTTCTTGCAGGTGTTTTTCTTTATTACCAATCTGATTGGTTTCTGGCAATGGAAATACCCGAAAGAAGTAGAAGCAAATAAGAAAAATGAGTTAAAAATAAGCCAGTTATCTCTTCAACAATTTGGTGTGCTAACAATGATAAGCTTAACAGGTACGGCTCTATTAGGAACATTTGCAAAAAACCTTCATGAATGGCTCCCAATGGTTTTCAGCCTGCCGAGTGCTTTTCCTTATATGGATTCTTTCACCACCATCATGAGCATTTTTGCTACTTTTCTGCTCATTCGCAAAAAAGTTGAAGCCTGGTGGGTATGGCTGGGAGTAGATATTATCAGTACCTATATGTATTATGTAAAAGAGGTAAAATTATACTCGTTGCTTTATGCTGTATTTTGTGTGATTGCCCTGTTTGGGGCAGTCAACTGGACAAAGGAGTATAAGAAGGGAGTATGAATTTTGCATCTCTTAACAACCAACGGTTCTTTCATAATTCTAAAACTGGGAAATAAACATTCAGAAAGAAAAATTACTTTTTTTACAGTCTTATTTTCATTTTGAAAAAATAATCGCAGACATTTAATTCTGTACCTATGGCTCCCTATATTGACCTGATTCTGCGCGCTGTTTCTGTATACGTATTTATGATTCTTGCCATCAGGTTGTTTGGCAAAAGAGAATTAGCACAGCTATCGGTTATCGACCTGGTTTTTATATTGCTTATAAGTAATGCAGTGCAAAACGCAATGGTTGGCCCTGATAATACTTTGTCAGGCGGGCTTACTGCCGCAGCGGCTTTGTTTATTACGAATTTTATTCTGAAAAAACTCATAGGACGATTCGACTCTATAGGGAAATTTATACAGGGACAACCCGTTATGCTGATTTACAATGGGGCGGTGCAGGAAAAAAATTTATTGCTTGCAGGCTTTACTCATGCTGAACTGGAAGCCGCAGTGAGAGAACATGGTGTTGAGAGAATAGAAGATATTGACCTGGCAATGCTGGAGGTAGACGGAAATATCAGTGTGCTGACCAACGATTTTAAAACAAAATCACGCCGTAAACGTATACACAAGACCCTGCAAAGCCCCAATGCTACTACATAAACATAGTCTGTATTTCTTCTTTCAGAAATTTCAGCGCATCGGTTGTCGGTTGTTTATTTTCGATGATTACACGCTCAAAAACTTTTTTGGATAAGTCAATAGCCGGGGCGTTTGTAGCTAAATCTGCTGATGAAGTATTAAGCAAAGTTACTACTTCGTTCATTGCCTCACGGATTTTCTCCCAGGCTTCATGCGATAGATATACCTGCTGTGAAAGATTATGGTTAAATTCTTCTCTGATTTCTCTTAATAATAATTGCTGAAAATCAAGTACTTGCAGACCATTGTTACCAAGTCTTACCAATAGATTGTTGGGGGTAATCCGTTCCAGAAAAAGCGTCATACGCTCATAAGCCTGTAAGCGTAAGGGGGTAATCAGTTCAGCATTCTTTTGTTTTATTTCTAATTGCTTTTGCTCAAACTGTTTTTGCAAAAAAGCCTGAACGGTCAGGTACATACCATATAAAACAGCAGCAACAGGAATAAGTATTTTCAATAATTCGGTCAGTAAGGCCATTATTTTCTTTTTTCAGAATTTTGTGTTGCAAAATTATACATTAGTCTATTAGCTAATGTAATGAATGTGTGATTATTTTTGTTGATACTTGGGAATAACGCTGTCGGAACCGATGATAGTATTTACAGAAATAGCAAAAGAAGAAATAAACAAGACCTTGAACTCGCCACAAATACCTGAAGGCTATGCCCTGAGGGTAGGTCTGAAAGGTGGCGCCTGCTCTGTAAATTATCTTCTGGGACTGGATAAGGCTACCGAACAAGATGAAATATATGAAGTAGAAGGTGTAAAGGTAGTGATTGACCGCAAACACCTGATGTACCTGATAGGCATTAAGATTGACTACACACAAACAGAAGCCGGTATGGGTTTTGTAATTCTGAAAGACTGATTGCTTTTGGCATGGTTTTCGATTAAATTTTCCCGAGAATAAATTTGTGATCATGGATTTGAAGTTATTAAAGAAACATCTCTTCCTTATTCTCTCCATAGTATTTACAATAGCTGCTGCCCTGAATTTCTTTATTTTTGAGAAGGATGCTCCCCGTGCATCTCAGGAACACTATGTAAACGCTATCAGAGAACGGATAAGGACAGAGATTTTGCGGTCTAAAGATGAGCTTTTAAGTATAGGCACAAAGTATCAGAAAGCCCCTGAAGGCACTTTTCTGAACTTTGAGACTGTAACGGTTTATCCTTACTATATTTTTCGTAACGGACAATTAATATATTGGTCCGACCATCGCTTTGTACCTGCTTATCGGGAATTAGCCGGTAATGCAGAAACAAGATTATTAAGCACTGTCAATAGCAAATATATAGTTAACGCCATTAAATTCGGCGATAAAGGCGGTAGTGTTGAGATTTTTTCAATGATTAATCTCTACCGCAAATTTCATAACGAAAACGATTACCTGCACAATGGTTATAACCATAAGATATTTTCTACCGAGCCGCAGAATGTTTTAAATCAACAAGCTAAAGAAGCCTTTCTGAACATAACGGATGACAAAGGTCATTTTCTTTTTTCGCTTGTTCCTCCACAGGTTGAAAAACTAACTAATTCTAATATTCCGAGCAATACGCTTTTCCTGTTGGCTATTAGCATTCTTTTACTGGGAGTTTATATTGCATTATGGATATTAAGCCTGGTAAAAATCCATCAGTTCGGGCGGGCTTTTGCCTTACTGGCGGCATACCTGATTTTTATCCGGCTCATGATGCTGTCTAATAGCATTCCGTTTATTGTGTATGAGTCGAATCTCTTCAATCCCAAGTTCCTGACAATCAATGCGCTGGCGCCATCACTTGGCGATATGCTACTCAATGCCATTGTGGTATTTATATTGGCGGGCTATCTGGTTACTTTCTTTTATCGGTCAAATACCTATTATCGGCTATTTAAGACCCCTAAAATATTTCAGAATATTGTCTCTGTGGCATTGGTAGCTACGTCTATAGTTGTTACAAGCGTGTTTTTCCGGAATCTTTGCAATATTTACGAAAAATCTCAGTTTACTTTAGATTTAGCATTGAGTATCTCGTTTTCATCGCTGAAAATCGCGACGCTTTTATTTTATATTATTCTTTCAATCATCTTCTTTTTAATCAATCATTTAATAGTCAGCCTCTTTTTAAGATTGAATAAAGATTTTTTAATGGCATTTCTAAGATGGTTGACAGGGGTATTGCTTGGCTTATTAATCATCAGCATTATTGATCATTTCCGTTGGGTGTATCTGGTTGTAGGACTTTATTTTCTGTTGATATATGCCAATAAACTACCTCGTTTCTTCTATAGCTTTAAATATAAAACAACCATTTATTTCTTTACAGGTGCGTTTATATTTGCCTTTGTAGCTATGTTCGTTGTTTTTCATGAAGAGCAGAAAAAAGATTTTTTTGATAAACAGAAATTCGGACAGAAGTATCTGGCTGAAAATGACGTATTAGGTGAGGGACTATTGACAAGAGTAGTACAAACCATGCAACAGGATACAGCTATTGCAACTGCATTGGGCAGAGCAACGCTGGCCCGTGAACAAACCCAGCAGATTGTTAAAAGTAAACACCTTGATTTGTATTTTGACAGATACGATACAGATGTGCTGGCTTTTGATAAAAATGGTAAATCACTTGATTTATCAGAGGGGGCAAATAATCTGGCTTTTTATGAAGAAAATTATCGCAGACCGGAATATAAAACAGCCAACACTAACATATTTTTTATAGATGATTTAGGGAATAGCTTTATTAAACAATATGTGGCTTTTGTGCCGGTCAGCAAAAATGGAAGTCTGATAGGTAATGTGGTGCTTGAATTGAAGTTAAGAGATGAATTTGCTGAAAGTGTGTATCCGGAATTGCTGATGGACAAAAAGTTTGCTCAGACACCCGAAACAAAAAATTATAGCTATGCCATCTTTGATCAGAAAAACCAGTTGATTTTCAACTCAGGCAACTATAATTATATGCGTAAACTGCCTGTTTCGCTTTTGAATAATACGGAATTGTATGAAAAAGGGATAGAGTTGAACGATTATAATCATGTAGGCAAAATAGGGCAGAATGGGCGTAAGATTGTCATTTCATCGAAATATGAGGTATGGAAGAGTGTTTTTCCTAATTTCTCATTTCTGTTCCTCCTATCGGTGCTTTGTATCGTATTTGTGATGCTCCTTTATACATTAAGGTATAGCTTCAGGAATATGAACGTGAATTTCTCTACCAAGATTCAATTGTACCTCAATGCTGCATTTCTGGTGCCCCTGGTGCTGGTCGTAATTATTACATTGAGTGTCATTAACTCAACCTTTGTAAGCAATCAGGAAAAGGCATATCTGGATAATACCAAAAACATTACCTCGACTGTACAACTACAATTAGAGAATTTTATTGAGAAG
>CALRLN020000104.1:0-12890 GCA_943368675.1 Chitinophaga pinensis
GGAATGAAAATCTGATGTGCTTCTACATCTTTTATCAAGAATTCTCCACCTTTAATAGAGGCTTTATTTTCAGTTGCTACCATAGTATTAATAATTGAAATTTGTCAGAGTCTTTTGCACGACAATTGTTATGCGTGCATACTGTTACAAAGATACAGAAATTTAAAAATATTATGCAAGCATACTATTAATTTTTTTTAGGGTCTTTTAAATGACTCATTTTGTCCGTACCAAATGCATCAGGGCTTCCCCGTTTTTGTAAACAGGCTTTTCGTCAGGGTCGTTGGTCTGGATGAGTTTATAGAGGGTAACAGTGTCATTTTTTGAACGGAAACCATATTCATCGGCGGTGCCTTTATTATTCAGCACAATAATATCACCGTCTTCATTGGCAGCACAATCGCCATTAATGCAAAGGATATAACTAAGATACCTGTTCCAGCCTTTGATTTGTCCGAAGCGGTCGAATTGAAGGGGTGCAGTAGTAGTATCTCCGTCAATAATCTGCCATTTTCCCTCTAAGATTGTTTTATTAACAGCTGCCTGAAAAGCAGCGGAAGGCTTAATATTCTTATCAATCAAACTATTATCTGCACGAACGAAAGTATAAGTTCTGTTCAATGATTTATCGAAAAAGTAGAGTGTTTTTCTGGTAGGATTATAAATGATTTTCGTAACTGGGTCCTGGTTTAATTTTAAGCTTAAGGTATCACCGCTTCTTTTAAAAGGGAGGGTAAAAGTTTCTGCCTGACCATTGAAAATAGTAACAGAGTCGGGGGTACTATTAGTTAATATAATTTCAGTGGCATAAAATGGGAATTGGCCTGTTACGCCTTGGGGTGATAAAGTTTTGTCGAGCGTAATTAAATAGTCCCGGCTAATCCAGTGCCCTGATATATCAGACATTGCTTTTTCGCTCTCGCTGGTAGTGCTATCACAGGCATTTAAGAAGACAACTATTACTAAGAGGAACAGGTAATACAGTTTTTTCATTGAAATGATGGGTATTGTTTTTGAAGCAAATATACAAATTATATTCTATGACGATTTTTCAAATCGTCGGCATAGCATCTTCATATAAAGAAAATCAGCTAAGAACAAATGCTCTTAGCTGATTAATATATTTCAATTGTCAGGCTTTTATCCTTTTCCTGATATCAGCCAATGAATCATCTATCAATAATTCTCCGTCTCTGAATACTTCTCTTAGTTCACCCTGTTTTTCTTCTTCCCATGTGCATTGGTCTTTCAGCTCATAATGCCCATTCTGGTTTTTGTAAATCTGGATCAGACCTTTGGCCGATTTCTTCGTGCCATCATCGGTAATAGGGTCTTTGTATATTTCTCTACCCTCGCCATTTACTTCTCCATAAGTAGCCTTCATGGCAAAACCGAAAGTATCGCGCGTATTGTATTGGTAAGTATAAGAGCCAATGCCTAAAACGGTATTGGTAGAGGCAAAACCTTTTTGTTTCAATCTTTCACAGATTCGGGTAGCTCTGTCAATCGTGATACTATCGCCATAAATAGCGCCTATTTGAGGAATTAACTCTTTGAAGCCTTTGGGATTGGTAGTACCGCCGAAGGTATCCCACAATAGCTCAATTACCCCTTTCTTCTCTTCAATGGTTTTTCCATCAGGACTTCCACAGATAATATCCACAGGGTCGCCGGAATCAGGACGGATTACAACTTTACCATCTCTACCAGTAATTTCATCTTTTAAGGCAGGTAAATACTCGGTTAGTACCTTCCATAAATCCCAGGTATCAGAAACAATTGAAATAATCCCTTTCGGATATATTTCTGTAATCAAGCGTTTAAAAGTCTCATATTCGCCTTCATTCGTTCCCATACACATCACAGAGTGTTCGGTAGCTGCCACAGAACCACCAATTAGTTCTGTATCTGAATTAGCACTATAATAAGTCTCTAAAAAATGCAAAGTAGGGATTGTATCAGTACCAGTAAAGCTCAACAAATGACCTGCCCCTGAAGTAACGCTGGCTTCAGTACCGCCCATGCCTCGCATCGAAAAATCATGTGCCTGCCAATCAACAAATTCGGGTACGGATGAGGTTTCATGCGCATATTTATCTAAAATTTTGCGGTATTGCTTGGCGATAGTAGCCGACGTACAAGGCACCCAGATGGCAGTTGAAAGCAGAGTTTCAAAATAGTTGGTCAGCCAGAAAAACTCAGGTTTGGTATTATACATCGTAAACATTGGTACCCGCACTGGTACACTTACTCCCTCGGGCAACGCCTTAAACACCATGGGTATATAACCTAAGTCGTGCAAATCCTCAATGTGTTTGGTACCTACCTGATTCTCTCCTAAATAATTATTAATAAAGCGGGCATATTGTTTTACTACTACCTCTTTCGGTTGATTAAAAAAGTGATTAGTAAAATCTTCGATAATGTATTTTTTCAGAAAGTATTGCAGGCCAAAAAAAACTACTTCATTAATGTTTTCGATTCTGCTTTTCCGGGGAGTCCAGTTAGAATAAACTAAGGTAGTGCCAGTGGGGTATTGTCTGCGATGGTCTACTTTATAGCCATCGGTCAATAATAAAGGATTCATAATTAATTGTTAGTATATAAAATTTATCTGTTTCGGCCTTTTTCGTTCGGATACAAACTTTGCAGCGTATCACTTTGCCAGAATTCTTTGGTGTCAATATCCAAAATCGTGAGACTTCCCCAGAACGCAGCGCCTGTGTCAATATTCCATACATTACAGCCCTGCATCGGGATTGTTACATCATAATTAAGCGTAGGGGTGTGGCCGATATAGATTTCATCAAATTGAAGCAGCCTCTTAGGATATAGTTTTGAGTCTTTTCTGATATGCTTGTCCATCGTCAATGCCATTTCCCAGAGTGTTCTGTCCCATTTAAAATTGGATGAATGGAATTCATGGGAAGGGCCATGCATGGAAGTAAATCCGGCATGTACAAAAAGTCGGTTTTGAATGTCTACATGATATAGCTTCATTCGCTCAAAGAAATTCAGATGTTCTTGTCTTTGAGTCTCAGAGAAAGAAATATAGCTGTCTATAGTCGATGCACCCCCATGAAAAACCCAGGTTTTATCGAGTTCGCCCTCTCCCAACCATTCTTCACACCAAGAATCATGATTACCTTTAATAAAAATACAGGACTGTTTTTGTTCTAATTCCATCAGAAACTGAATCACCTGAGCAGATTCACCCCAGCCATCCACATAATCACCCAGAAAGATGAGAGTATCCTGCTCGGTTACAGTGGCTCTTTCCATCACTTGCTGTAAGGCTTTCAAACCGCCGTGTATGTCTCCTATGACTAAAGTTCTGGATCTCATAATTGAATGTATTGATTGGCAACTGCCTCAGTAAGCCAGACGCCGTTATCTGATTGATAAAATAAAAGACCATCCTGATGCATTTGTGCAGTATTGATAGTCAAAATTACAGGCTTGCCATGTCTTGACCCGACTTTAAAGGCTGTTTCTTTATCTGGGCTCAGATGCACGTGCTGACGGCTCATTTTCTGTATACCCTTTTCAAGGATAGAATCCAGATTCTTTTGTGCTGTACCATGATAAAGCTCATTGGGAGGCGTAATAGCTTGCAATGTTAAATCTATTTCTACCGAATGCCCTTGATTCGCCCGAATCATCGTTTTATCTTCATTAAAAGAAAAGCGCTTTTTATCGTTCGATGCTACAATTTCTTCTAATTCTTCCATTGAAAAGTGCCTGCCTTTCCTGGCTGATTTCTGCATCAATTCTGCTACGTCGGCCCAGCCGTTTTCATTCAGAGACAGTCCGATTTCTTCGGGCTGATGCCTTAACACCAGACTTAGAAATTTGCTGATGGATTTATTATGTTCTTCTGTCATTGTGTATTCGATTTTAAAACTAAGCAGTAAATAAAAGATTAATGGAGATAGAGATGAGAATGTGGGGAATTTTTTATTTGTTGGTTTTAGGACTAGAATCTTTTATTTCACTATGGCTTAATTATGAAACTTTTAATTGGCATGACAATTAGTAACAGATAAGACTTAGTATAATTGAATTATTATTATGATGATATATAATTACTCTATTTCGTTTATATCTTTTTTCCATTTTCTATTGATATACTCATATTTTACCTCTTTTACCTCTATAACTTCTGCTTCATCATAAGTATAATCCATAGTTCGAGGATTAAACACTACAAGATTACTTCCATTACCTACAGAGCTTGGAAACAGAATCCCGTCAAAATTAAGTTGTCTTATACAGTCTGCTATAAGTTGTGTAATATTATAATTAAGTCTTTCGGAAGGAGGAATCGTTTTTTGCATTAACTCCGTAATAGTGTTCAATTTTTTAAATGCATCTAACTTTTTATCTGAATCATAAAAATTTAGAAATGACTTTTCTGTAAGATCAAATATTAATAAATCCTTATTTGAAACGAACTTACCAATTGATACTATATCACCGGGGTGTGGCCTAATTTCAGAAACTGCTGTGTATTTGTCAGTAGAACAGTATAAAAAAGATACCCCCAATCTATTTATACGTCCATTGCCTGCAAGATAAGGTGAAGGTGCACCTATTTTAGAATTAGCATAAGGGATATAAATGTCCTCTCCCTCAAAAAATTCTACAGTACTTCTTTTTTTATCTTCATAACCAACCCTTGCTCTAAAAAATTCTTCTCCTTTTTTTAAGGTTAATTGGCAATCACATGTATAAGCTGATAGTATATTGGAAATTTCATTTTCAAAATTGAAATAATTTTCCTCCATAAGTTGATTCCCTATTTTAGTTATCGAAGAGTCCAAATCTGTTTTGATAGACCTTAATAGCATATTTTGCTCTCCCTCATAATAACCCGCAAAAAGAGAAATGCCCTTTTCATAGTCCTCATAAACTTCGTAGCACTCAATTCTGTTTACCAATTCATCATAAATATCTTGATTTATAAAATTTAACTTATTAAGGAAAACATTATCATCATTATAAAAAAAAGTTCCATAGTCATCTCCTCCCCAATGAGGGTTATAATCCCATTCAGAATAATGGTAACGAATCAATGCTTTTATCATTTGGATAAATTCATTGCTATTAGTGTCTACTATATGCCCACTTTTACCACAACATGTACAAATACCATTATTTCCATATTTTTCACCTAGAAGTTTTAAACGTATTTCTTTTACACATTCAGTACAAATCATTATTTCGATGTCCTCAATCATTTATTCCCTATTTTATTAATTAAAATTTTATTCTTCTTTATTTTGACTTTTTATCGTTCCACTTTTTCTTTTTAAGGGTTGATACTGTGATATCGCCTTTGATTAGTTTGATTGTTGCCATGAGTTTATGCTGTCTTTAATTCATCTCTAACTTCCATCAAAGCAAAGCCCAATAAATTCAAGCCTTTCCACTTTTCAGGGGTTTCTATAACCGGATTATCAATAGCCATTCCTATTCCCCAGATACTATCCACAGGACTTGCCTCTACAATCACTCTATTGCCAGTATTTAAAAGAAAATCTTTCAATGCCGGATTCTGATTGAATTTATGAAAATTGCCTTCTTTTACAATTTCATAACGATTGGACAACCAAATGTCCTCCTGATAATTCTTTACTTTTCTGCCTAACTTTTTGGCTTCAGCAGGTGATTTTGCTAGTAAAATTTTTTCAAGTATTTCATCGTCTTCAAATAATACAGCTTTTTTTGCCATCATCCAATGTTCAGCTGTCGCATACTTTATCCGCTCTACTGTGAAACTACTTAACCACCACTGGCTAAAACACGTTTTAGTAATCACCCCATCTTTAGAAGGTTGATGCCCCCAGAAGAACAGGAATTTATTAGTCAATCCTGTCGATTGGTTTTCTATGAGTTTTTCGATAGTATATTTCATAATGTTTCTCCTAACCCAATTTGCACAACCCCATCTTCCATAACATTCTTAATAGAATCAGTAGTGAATATTTTTTCAAAATGTGGTGTCAGATTAGCAAAGCCTTTGCTGAATATCCCGTGACTGATGGCTAAGTATAACTTGCCCGCATTTTTCTTTTTCAACTCTTCTGCTAGTCCTATAAAGGTAGCACCACCATCACAGATGTCGTCCGCTATCAAACAATCTCTACCTTGTAAATCATCGGCATACACATTAAAGCCTGATAACTTACCTGTCTTTACATCTCTGCTTTTAGAGCATTCTACGACTTCAACACCTCCTAAATATTCTGATACTTTATATATTTTCTTCAAAGCACCCCCATCGGGTGAAATCAATAGAGGATTTTCCGCTATATGCTCAATTGCCTTTTTGATAAAAGCATGATTCGGAATCACCTCGCAATTATTCAGCAAAGCTGCTGTTACTTCAGAATGTGGGTCAAAAACCGTTACTTTGTTGAGTTGTAAGGCATTGATAATATCTGCATAAACTTTCACGGTTAAAGGCTCGCCGCCTACCATTACTCTGTCTTGTCGGGCTGCCGGAAAATAAGGGATAAAAGCCGAAATCTCTTTTACTTGCATTCGCTTCAAAGCATCTACTGCCAAGCATAAAAGCCCCAAATCATTAAATGAGTTAAGTCGGTGGCTAATCATTACAGGCTGTGTAGTATCAAAATCAGGTTTTATCTTGATATGTGGTTCTCCGCCAGAAAAGGTAAATGCTTCAAAGCTGAAGCAATTCGATTCCGGGAACGGATTGAAATTTTTATCCAGATTAAGTGTATTCATTATTTTTGTGTAAATTTTACGCAAATATAAAAATAATAAAATGATAGCTCAAAATAATTTGTGTAAAATTTACGCAAATTTTATTTCGAAATGGAAACCTTTGCTTAAGAGTTGATTATAAGTGTCTTTGTTAAATCTGAATAATCGCGCAGGTCGACCACTTCCGGTATTAAGAGAGAGTGTATTGGTCTCTTCTAAAAATCCCAGACTTAATATTTTCTTTCTGAAATTACGGCGATCAATATCCTGTTCTAAGATAACCGTATAAAGGCTTTCCAAGTCTGAGAAAGGAAATTCTTCTGCCAGTAAATCAAAGCCTATAGGTTGATAGGTGAGTTTGTTTTTTAATCGCTGATGGGCTACTTTAATAATTTCGTTATGGTCGTAGCCCAGCTCGGGTATTCTATCTATGGGAAACCATTGCGCTTCTTCGGCATCGGTATCGTTCTGATGTACAAGCGCAAAATTATCAGGATTAACCAAGGCAAAATAAGCTACAGATATTACTCTGAACCGTGGGTCACGGTGAATATCGTCGCCGAATGTATATAATTGCTCTAAGTAATTTACCTGTATGCCTGCTTCTTCCTGTAATTCACGGGTTACAGCTTCTTTCAAAGATTCATGTTTTAGCACAAAACCTCCCGGCAACACCCATGTTCCCTTCATTTGTCCGAACTTCTGTTTAACCAGCAAAACAAAAAGTGTGTTTTGCTGATATCCAAAAACAATGGCATCGACAGCTACTTTAATCTCATTTGTTTCTGACATACGCTCCTTAGATAATTTAAGCAAAAGTAACTACTGCATCTAAATATCAGCACATAATGGTCTGTTTTTTGATGGAGAGGTACCGACAAAATTAAAAAACTTGTCTTAACAACTATTTTTGCATTTTTCCTTGACAATGTGGTATATTATTTGTTGTTTCGCAAGTGAAATAGTTATTTGAGTTTTAAAAATTAAGTTTATTATGACAGAGACATTAAACTTTGACGTTACAACGGTAACAGAAAGCAGGATTCATCAGTTTGACCCTAATAATATTACCTTTGGTTCGCTCTTTACAGACCACATGCTCGTGGCTGATTATATTAATGGCGAATGGCAGACTCCTAAAATTCTTCCTTTTGGTGACATCAGCTATAACCCGGCTCTGGCTGTTCTGCATTACGGACAAGCCATTTTTGAAGGAATGAAAGCTTTTAAAAATGATAACGACGAAGTGTTGATGTTCCGTCCGCAGGATAACTGGAAACGTTTTAATATTTCGGCTGAACGTATGTGCATGGCACAAGTACCGGAAGAAATATTTATCGGTGGTTTGGAGGAATTATTACGCTTAGATGCAGCCTGGGTGCCAAAAGGTGAGGATAATTCATTATATCTGAGACCATTCATGATTTCGACTGATGTGTATCTGGGTGTGCGCCCCTCACAAAGCTATCGTTTCATGATTATCATGAGCCCTGCTGGTAAATACTATTCTACACCTCCAAAGGTGAAAGTAGAGACTGAATTTATCCGTGCAGCTCCGGGTGGTGTGGGTTATGCCAAATGCGCAGGTAACTACGCAGCATCATTGTATCCTGCGAAATTGGCGCAGGAGCAAGGCTATACCCAATTGTTGTGGACAGATGCCATCGAACATAAATACTTTGAAGAATCAGGTACCATGAATGTAATGTTTGTGATTGATGATAAGCTGGTTACCCCTGCCGTAAGCACCACTATTCTGAAAGGAGTTACCCGCGATTCTTTAGTAAAATTAGCAATATCGATGGGTATTGAGGTAGAAGAAAGAAGAGTATCCGTAGAAGAAGTAATCTCAGGTATCAGCAATGGCACTGTAACAGAAGTATTTGGTGCGGGTACAGCCGTTGTGGTATCACCATTTGCAGCCATTGGCTTTGAAGGCGAAGATTATGTATTGCCGGCTATTACCGAGCAGTCTGTTTCTTCTCAATTGAAAAAAGCCCTGAACGATATTCGTACCGGTAAAGTAGAAGATACATTCGGGTGGGTCTGGAAAGTAAATGCGTAATAGAATTATATAGTTTTTGATAATGATAAAAGCGGCTGGGGTTACTTAGCCGCTTTTTTTGCTTAATTTCTGCAAAGATTTAAAGAAATATTGTTGGTAGCTTTGATGAAAATACTTCTATAAATCTTTGATTATTATATCTTTAAAATTACCTTCAAGACTCACATTATTTCCTTTATCATCTTTGAAAGAAGCAGTAAAAGTGGCACTTAAGGCACCCTTTTTAAGTTTATTTACAGTAATTTTCCCATTAGCAGTTCTAAGTGTACTACGTGCAATGTTGATTTTTCCATCTGGTGTGCCAAAACGTGTAATAATTATATCTGAAGTTCCATTCTTATTAAAATTAATTGTCTCAAAAAGAATACCTGCGCAACAATTATTGAACATATAAAACATACGCAACTCACCTTCTGCTGTAATAGTGGGCGTCATTTCTGAATATTGCGCACATAATATTTCTCCATTATTGACCTTAATGCCAAAATTGGTCTCATGACACATTGACAATACTTCTTTTTCTATTACGCTTTTTTTACAATTCAGTAGTAATATGGCGGTTAAAAATAAAGAGATGCTAAGCAGTAGTTTTTTCACAACAGGGGCAGTTTTTAGTGGGCAAATTAATAATCACAGGCAAATATATAATAGTAAATAGTTGATTATCTGGTTAGTAAATAACCCTTATACGTTAATATATTTTTGCAATAGTAGTTCTTTTTCGGGACTGCAACAAATAATTAAAGTATTTGAGGAAAATAAAATTGATTCTTTTTTATAACCAGATACTATTCCCAAAATAATTTTCATAACCGTATGCCTGCATACTGATTTTTTTCTACATTTGTGGTTACCCGAAGCAAAAAACATTAATGAGGAAGGAAAAGACGATAGATTTTCATATAAAATGGGCATGGCATGCCATTTCCCGCATGTATAATGCCTATGCAAGCCAATATGATATAACCATGGCCATAGGTTATGTGCTGCTTAATATTGATTCTGAGAAAGGCACACCTGCCACGAAAATAGGCCCCTCAATAGGAATGGAACCCCGAAGCCTGACCCGTATGCTGAAAACCCTTGAAGAAAAGGGCTGGATTTATCGTGAAACAGACGCTAGCGACAAACGCTTTGTAAAGGTATATCTGACAGAAGAAGGAAAAAAGAAAAGAAACTTTGCGAGAGAAGGTGTAATTATCTTTAATAAAAAGATTCAGGAAATGATACCTGCTGATAAACTAGCTGTTTTCTTTGAGGTAATTAAGGAAATTAACACAAGAGTAGATGAAGAAAACAGTAAAGTAAAGGACAATATCATATTTGAAATAATGGATTAAGCTAAAGGTCTGAGAAATCAGACCTTTAGCTTTTCTTTCAGAAAATCTGCTGTATAATTACTTTCAATTTTCACCATTTCTTCCGGTGTACCCTCAAAAGTCAGATAACCCCCTTTTTCGCCACCTTCCGGGCCTAAATCAATAATCCAGTCGGCTGATTTAATGATTTCCATATTATGTTCAATGATAATTACCGAATCTCCCTGATCAACTAAAGCATTGATAGCTTTCAGCAATTTCTTGATGTCGTGAAAGTGCAACCCGGTAGTTGGTTCGTCAAATACAAACAAGGTTTTACCTTTATCAGCATTGCCTTTGCTCAAAAAGAAAGCTAGTTTCACTCTCTGGGCTTCACCACCTGATAAGGTGCTTGACGACTGTCCTAAACCAATATAACCCAAGCCTACATCTTGTAACGGTTGCAGTTTGTCGGCCAGTTTAGGGTCACTTTCTTTAAAGAATTCGATGGCTTCATCAACCGTCATGGCAAGAATATCAGCAATATCTTTGTCCTTATATTTAACTTCCAGAATCTCCTGTTTGAATCGTTTGCCGCCACAACTTTCGCATTTCAAACGTACATCGGCCATAAATTGCATTTCAATGGTTTGTTCTCCTTCCCCCTGACAAGCCTCGCAACGACCACCATCAACATTGAATGAAAAGAAGGCAGGTTTGTAATCACGGGCTTTTGATAGTTGCTGGTCGGCCATGAGTTGTCTGATATAATCATAGGCCTTGATATAAGTTACCGGATTAGAACGCGAAGATTTCCCGATAGGATTCTGGTCAACCATTTCAATCTGTGTAATTCTCTCCAATGAGCCTGTCAGGTCGCTGTATTTTCCGGCTTCTTCGCTATATTCTCCTTTCAGGCGCGCAACGGCCGGAAATAAGATTTTGCGTACTAAAGTTGATTTCCCTGAGCCGCTCACACCTGTTACGACAGTAAGTGTACCAATAGGAAATTTTACATCTACTTCTTTCAGATTATTTTCACGGGCGCCTTTAATTTCAATAAAATCGGTGGCCTTTCTTCTTTGTGTCGGAACAGGTATACTGTCCTCCCCGGTCAGGAATCGGATTGTGTGGCTGTCCTCCGACTTCCCGGCCTTCTTTATATCTTCCCAGCTCCCATGAAAAATCAGATTACCTCCCAGAGTCCCTGCTTCGGGGCCAATATCTATAATTTCATCGGCAGCCAACATTACTTCTTCCTCATGCTCTACTACTACTACAGTATTACCCAAATCTCTCAGCGATTCCAATACACTTACCAGGCGGCGTGTATCTCTTGGGTGCAAACCTATACTTGGTTCATCAAGAATATACATTGAACCTACCAGGGCGCTACCTAGCGAGGTGGCTAATTTAATGCGTTGAAACTCACCACCTGACAACGAAGACGTGAGCCGGTTTAAAGTTAAATAACCTAAACCCACCCGTTCCATAAAATCAAGGCGGCTTTTTATTTCAATCAGTATTCTTTTGGCGATACCTTGCTGATAATCGGGTAGTTCTAAATTTTTGAAAAACTCAACTGCATCAGAGATTGGTCTTAATACAATGTCTGTAATTGAAGCCCCTCCGATTTTGACGTAAGCAGCATCCTTACGCAAACGCGAACCCCGGCAATCAGGGCAGTCGGTACGGCCACGATAGCGGGAAAGCATTACCCTGTATTGCACTTTATGCACCTGGCTTTCAATGTCTGCAAAAAAAGCATTCAAACCTCCAAAATAGGAGTTACCCGTCCAGAGTAAATCCTTTTGTTCCTGTGTCAGGTCTCTGTAAGCTCTATGAATCGGGAAATCGAAACGGATACCATTTCTAAGCAAAGGCGCTACCCACTCACTCATGCGTTCAGTTCTCCAGGGAGCAACAGCACCCTCAAACACCGAAAGATTTTTATCCGGAATCACCAGTTCGGGGTCTATGCCTAATATTTTTCCGAAGCCTTCACAGCGCTTGCAAGCACCATATGGATTATTGAATGTAAAAAGATTGACGCTTGGCTCTTCAAAGCTCATACCGTCCAACTCAAATTTATCAGAAAAAGTACGTTTTTCCTGCCCCACTACATCTATAATACACTCACCCTCTCCCTCAAAAAACGCAGTTTGTACCGAGTCTGAAAAACGGAATTGTGTATCTTCATCATCATGTTTTACAGTATTGCGGTCAATCAGAATTTCAATCTTATGTTGATTTTCATCAATGACATACTCTTCTTCTATTATCTCTTCAATCTGCTTGATTTCTCCATCTATTACTACTCTGGTATATCCTTTATGAAGCAACAAATCCAGTTCTTTCTTGATTTTGCGATCATCCTTGATTTTCAGCGGCGTAAGCACCATTACTCTGGTACCTTCTGCATGAGAGAGGATAAAATTAACAACATCGGTCACCGTATCTTTTTTTACTTCTCTGCCTGTAACCGGAGAGTAGGTAATACCAATTCGTGCAAATAATAACTTTAGATAATCGTAGATTTCAGTAGTGGTACCTACTGTCGAACGAGGATTTTTGGTGGCCACTTTTTGTTCAATGGCTATAGCAGGCGAAACCCCTTTAATGTATTCTACATCGGGTTTTTCCATTCGGCCTAAAAACTGACGGGCATAAGAACTAAGACTTTCAACGTACATTCTTTGTCCTTCGGCAAAAAGCGTATCAAATGCCAGAGATGATTTACCACTTCCTGAAAGACCAGTAACTACAACCAGTTTGTTGCGGGGAATAGCAACATT
>CALRLN020000105.1:0-12871 GCA_943368675.1 Chitinophaga pinensis
TTAAGCCCTTTTACTTTGCCAGAAGTAGAGGGCTTTTACTTTGATATGACAAAGGTAGTAGAAGTTATTATAACTTCCAAATAAAACAGAAGAAAAATTATAAGTTTATTTAAGATAAATAGAAGATTATAAGATTTAAATGTTTTTGAAGCTTAGAGACTATTTTTTCTTAGAATAATACATTTAATAAGTTTACATCCCCCCCATGCTCCTCCTCCTCTCCTAAATAAAAAACTGCAAAACATGCGAACAGCATCTGGTAGCAGGAGTGAATCCGGTGGTGGAGGCGAGTACAAAAAGTAAGATTGTGATTGTAGGGCAGGCACCGGGGAGAATCGTACATCATTCTGGTATCCCGTGGAACGATAAGAGTGGAGATAACCTACGCGCATGGTTAGGTGTAGATAAACCAACTTTCTATAATACCAACCTCTTTGCCGTAATACCGATGGGCTTCTGCTACCCCGGCACAGGCAAAACCGGAGACCTACCCCTCGCCCCGAATGCGCCCCTTTATGGCACGGCCAATTATTAGATAAGATGCCAAATGTGGAGTTGATGCTACTGGTAGGTCAATATGCCCAGAATTATTATTTAGGGGAGAGAGTTAAAAATACCCTTACCGAAACGGTCCGGCATTTTCAGGAGTACTTGCCTAAATTTTTCCCTTTGCCGCACCCCTCCCCGCGCAACAATATCTGGCAAGCCAAAAATGAATGTTTTAGTAGGGAGGTGTTGCCGGAGTTGAAGAAGACAGTTCAGTCAATATTATTAATTTAGAAGTGAACCTGTGGTTCTAATAATATTCATAGCCATAAATGAGTTTATGACCATCTTTAGTAAAAGTTACTTCTTGTTTTGTAAGATACCCCCACTGATTATATTCAGTACGAACATCCTGAAGAGGAATACCAATAAGCAAGTAGCTTGACCTGCCAGGCGGGCCAAATTTTAACTCTCCATTGATAGGAACATATTTGTCAGTACCTGTTATTCTAATAACACTTCTTTTTCCAGTTACTGACCATGAGTCATTTGAGGCGCTTTTGTTATCATAGTAAATCCTATATTCGCCAAAAAGGACGCCATTATTATCATAATAGGAGTTTTTAACCACATTATTTGATTCATAATCGTATCTGACTATATAAAATGGGACTACGTCTTTAACGTATTGATTATGTTGATAATTTTTTACTTCAGCTAATTGACCTTCTGCATTATATTTATATTCGTAATATAATTTTTTTTCTTTTCCGGATTGATTTACAAATTCCTTAATACGTTGATTTTGAGAATTATATTCGTAATAGGTAGTATCTATAATGTCTCCTTTCTCAGTTGTAGCAACTTTAAATGCCGGAAGATTATTAGCGTATTTATATTTGTTGATGCTTATGGAAGAGTAGGGGGTGTTATTCCATTCATAATAATAGTTATAAGAATATTCGACTACTTTTCCATCTGAATATTTATATTCCCACTCCATATGTGGCATTTGTGAAGAACCTTCCAGAACAGAAATCCTTTTCAGGAATAATTCTTTTTCCGGACTTACCTCTTTACTTTTAGAGCATCCCCAGAATAACAGGAGAAGAACTGGAAGTACAGCAATTAATTTATTCATAGAATTATAAATCGTTTTTAACAACAACAAATACTCATAAATAATTAAGTAATAATAATTAAATTCTGAAAAATAAACCAACAAAATCGAAAGTCAATTGATAATAGTAATTTTAAATAATCCTACCGTGACAGACAGCCGCCCGGCTAGAGATTCAATCGATAATAAGGCAACAACAGCGCCACCTCAAAACCCAGTTTTTGTGCCAATACATATGAACCGATATTCTCTAAACGGCAAGCCCACACCGGTTCAAAATTGTGCGCCAGACAATAGTTTATAAGGGCAGCACAAACTTTCTGTGCCAGACCTTTACCCCTGAATTGTGGTACTGTCTCGATACCTAATTCTAGTGCATTACCCTCAACAAAGGACGAAAAAGCCGTGGCGGCCAGTTGACCATCATAATATAAGCAATAGGCTACCGCGTTTTGCTTGAAATCGGCTGCCGAATCCCAGAAATATCGGGGTACTACACTTCCGGTCATTCGCTCATATACCTCTTCATTATTCTGAATAATTTCAATTTTCGGGTCGTGAGCAGTCTGATTCATGCCGGAATATTTTTCCTGATTGAACTTGAAATTGACTCTGGTATTGAGTTCAACCACCCCTTTAGTGAGATGACTGGTGTTTTCAGCCGAGGTAATGAGTTTATCCTGAAATAAGTCTTTCAGGACGCTTTCCCATGCAGCAGGATAGACTTGCATCCATTCATGGTTGTTTCGTTCTCCATTGGTATTTAAGGCGTATTCCTTAAAAGCAGAATTAAAAACCTGATTGGTGGTATCTCCAAGAAGCAAAGACATACCATAATTATGCACAATATAGAATGTTTTCGGATTCTCTTCTTCATCGGCATATACCTTACCACTCACACGACCATCAATCACCGCCCTCGCAAATAGGGTGTTGAAAGATGCCTTTTCTATATAAGGCTTAGCCTTATGGTAGTGGTCTTGTGTCAGGAGTATCATGCTGTAAAATTAGGTGATACTCCTGAATATAGGTAGAAGAAAATCAATTTTGTTTCCAACCAGAAGCCCCAATGAAGAAATTGGGCTTGCTTATTTTACCTGATAACTCGTCCCTTCATCTGCCTTTATCAATTTCTCATTCGGGTCTAAAACCATCCTCACAGGCTTCTCAGCATGTTTAATTTTAATACTCGCCTTATTATGAGTAACAGGGAAGCTCAATATTTCTTCCTTTCCATCTTTAAAATAAAAGCCAATCTCAATTATACCAGTAAAATCCACAGCAGTCTGATTACCTTTCCCATCTTCCTGATATTTATTGGCAACCAGTTCAAAACCCGTTTCATATTGATTACCGAGCTTCTGTGTATTGATAGATTTTGCAAGCGGCTGGTAAATAACAATCCTTTTAAACAGGTCGTCAATTGCGGGATGCACAGATGGGTCCGATATCGCATATAATGCATTCAGAAAATCGGTAGTGACAGGTAAGATATTCCCGCTGTTACAGGCATATTTCTGATAAATATTCCGCAAAGCAGTATTCACCTTAGCTTCGCCTATCAGTTCAGATAACTGATACATGGCTACCATGCCCTTGGAATAAAACTGATGCAGGTTGCTATAATTGGTTTTATAAAGCGGCTGTTCGTCATCAAAACCCCTGTCGCTCAGATAGATGTTTTTATGCATCCGCACGTTTTCCAATACCCTTTTTTGTCCATACATTTTTTTCACGAGCATGAGCTCTGTATACATCGCCAGGGTTTCGCTCAGAAACCTTCCACCTTCTCTTTCATCAGGTACAAACTGACAGGCTCCCCACCAGATGTGTGCAAGTTCGTGTCCGGCTAATTCGTTAATCACATCCTGCTGCTTATCGCCCTTGATATTGGCATGAAAAACCATGTTCTCAGTCATGAATATTGTTGCCGGATAGGCAGTAGCCGCAAAACCCTTGCTGAATGCCGATATTTCGGCAAAACGAATGGTTTTGAATGGATATTTGCCAAAATTTGTCTCACAATAATCAAGCGTATTTTTGGCGTTTGCTATTAATCCCTCTACATTTTCAGGATGCGCAGGGTCATAATACACCTCAATACCGATACCCCTATGCCTGTCTTTCCTGACTAAATAACTGGCAGATGATACCCCAAATCTGAATCTGACAGGCACATCTGTTCTATAATGAAAATGGTTTCGGTTATTGGCTTTCCATTGCCTTACTAATTCACCCACACCAATGGCGGTCTGGTTGGCGGAGGTGGATACCTGCATATCTATACTCATCCATTCCGCCTCCGGTGTCCGATCTGCTTCCAGACTTTTATGAGGAGTGGCCTTGCCCAGTTTGCGGTTTTTCCGCTCCACTTCATTATCAATTTCATTGCCCGACTGGTAGCCCAATTGCGGAAAATAATTACTGATACGCATAAAAGCCCCGTTTTCTACAATGGCGTTGAAGGAAGAGATTTTTGTAAAATTATTCCACTTATAACTGAACTCAAAACTCGCCTTGATACTATCATTGGGTTGCAGAGGCTTAGCCAGATTTACCCAATAATGCCCGAATTCCTCATCAGTATTACCTGGTTTTTGCCCCTCTACTTTCAGGCTTTTCAGTGTCATCTCCGTATTCAAATAGAACAGAAGTCGGGTAATGGATTGAGCCGTCTTGTTTTTCAAGGTATAAGTAGCAGTAGCTACATAAGAATTATTCTCCGGAAACAAATCAATATTGGTTTTTACAGCCGTGATTACAGGTTTTGGTAAATTCTCAAATGACCGATACTTTTTTTCATAGTTCGCCTGCCATTGTAAATCAGCTTCTTCTTCAGGTATCTCAACCCGATTGCTGACATAAAAACCAGATGCAATAGCTCCGGTCATTAATACAGCCAGACTCCCCACTACTTTCCAATTGAACGCTTTTCTGGCTCTTCGCTGAAACTGTAAAGAGCATATCATGATAATGAGTACCATACACACGCCGAACAGCATTTTCCAGCTAAACGCATGGATATAAGCACCAAAGCCATTCATGGCACTATACTCGCCCCCAAAGGCTGCACCGATACGCAATAATGGATGTTTAAGATGGAAAGCAGAGCCAATACTCGTGGTAGTAAGCAAAACAAAAATGGTTGCTGCCACCAAACCAAGGTATCTGTTATTAATGAATTTCTGAATAGCAATGATAATACCCGAACTCAATATTAGTGGCATACCAACCAGATAACCTGTACTAATATACGTAAGCCATTTAATGTGTGGATATTGATAAACTATCTGGAAAATGATACCCGTTATAGCCACCCCGACCAACAATAGAATAACGATACCTGCCATAGAAAACCACCTGGCAAAAAACTGTACAGACAAGCTGACGGGTGTAGTGCTTTCTATCAGATGAAAGTTGGAACTACGGTTGCGCCAGAGTAATTCGTTGCTATAAAACAGAATAACCAGACTGCACAGAATCGGGAAAGTCTCTAAAATAGTATTGACCATCAGTCCGGTGCTCACATAGTTTTCCGGAATACGGATACCCTGCTCTATTTCACCGTACATTTCCATTGACACAAAGAAAACAATACCTATCAATATCAACAGAAAAGGAATACTTTTCAGGACAAAAGTCAGGTCAATTTTAATCAGGCTGATAAAAGATTTTAGCTCATGCCCGATACTGAAAGGTTGGGGTATAACTGCCCTGTATGGCGACACAGATGCGTGCTTCTGCTTTTTCTCTTTCAGCTTTGTGCTTTTACTATCCACTGAAAACCGGAATAACCGATGTGAAACGATAAGAACAATCAGAGAAAGTACCATATAAAATACCCTGTTGAATAACATAGTCCCTATCAGGGATGTAAGAACAGTATTACGCTGGATTGCAGACCATTGCAAAGTCTGATGCAAAAAGGCAGATAAGCCAAAAGGATCAAACCGGGCGGCCATCAGCATTGATTCCTCTGTAGGAGGCATAGCACCCGCAATGAGCGGTGAACCCGAAAAAATAAGGGTTACCTGATAGCCAATAAAGATAAACAGCCCCGAAATATAGACCAGTAGTTTATTTTTAGTAAGCAAGCCAACGCTGCAAACCACTGCGCTACAGAAAAAAGCGTTGGGAACCGTAAGTAAAAGAAAAGGCTGAAAATAATACCACAAATGAAAAGGTCCCAACTCACTGGCATCGAAACGCGACATTTGCTGCCCGATGGCAAAACCTGCTACTAACAGAAACATACTAAATGCGGTAAGGCCAAAAACAATCAGGAATCGGCTTAGAAAGAAATTGATTTTCTTCAAGGGCGTTGCGTACAAAACCATAGAAAAATGATGCTCCTGCTCCCTGAACAACACCTGTGCTGCCAATATGCTTGCATTAAAAATACAGAAAAGCGATAAATACCCTAAAATATAGGTAATGGCAAAGGGCGAGTTTCTGAAAGTATTTTCAGTTGTGAACGCTGAAAAAGAAGAGCCACCCACAAAACCTATACCCAGAAAGGCCAACAGAACCAGGTAAATCCAGACTCTTTTAGAATATAGGCTTAGCTCAAAGGCCAGCAAGTGTTTAAACTGTACGGTGGTTTTCATGCTGCCTGTTTTTGTTGTTTCATGATAAAGAAATAATAATCCTCAAGAGTAGGTGAGAGTATCTCGAAATGACTGTCGGGCCTTTCCTGCGCGTAAACATGGATACTAAGTTTCCCCTCAGTTAATTGGGTGGAAATAATACTGAAGTTCTGCTCATATTCGGTCCTTTCTTTTTTATCAATGGTCTTTTTCCAGACTACTCCCGCCAGCGAATCTACAAAATTTGAGGGTGCACCCTGTGCAATAATCCGCCCCTCATGCATGACCGCCATATTCGGGCAAAGATTCTTCACATCCTCCACCAGATGCGTAGAAAGAATAATGATAATATCCTCGCCGATTTCGCTTAATAGATTATTGAAACGGTTACGTTCTTCCGGGTCTAGTCCGGCAGTTGGTTCATCAACGATAATCAATTGCGGATTCCCCAATAAAGCCTGTGCAATGCCAAAGCGTTGGCGCATACCACCCGAGAAAGTATAGACCTCTTTGTTGCGTTGCTGGTATAAATTTACTTTATCGAGCAAAGCCAGTATCTGTTCTTTGCGGGCATGTTTATCCAATACGCCTTTTAGGGTAGCAAGATGATTGAGTAAATCATAAGCCGAAATTTTAGGATACACACCAAAATCCTGTGGCAGGAAACCCAACTGCTTTTTAATGAAATCGGTGTCGGTTATAATATCAACGCCATTCAGCATAATGCTGCCACTGTCCGGGCTTTGCAGACCTGCTATGGTTTTCATTAAGGATGATTTCCCTGCGCCGTTCGGCCCTAATAAGCCAAACATTCCGTTGCTGAGTTCGAGGTTTACCCCTTCAATGGCTTTTACACCGTTGTTATAGGTTTTGTTGATGTTTTTAAGTGATAGCTGATTCATAATTTTATTGATTTTTTAGACAATACAATTCCATGCTCCCTTTCGGGTGCTTTTTTTGTAAGATAGCGGCTCTTATTTTATCTTGATTGAGCTTAATTTCATCGCAAATATATAATTAATTAATGTAAAACAATAATTAATTAAAAAAATATAGTACTGAGATTAAACAGCACCATAATACAGCTCAATAACTGAGCAGATTTTGGTCTGGCTCGAAAGCCTTTATTTCTATTCTTTAAAACTACCAATAGTTATCCTGCCAGGCATTTCCGCTATTTCCATCGTAAAAGTTATAAATTCCAACGTTTCCCTGTTAGAGATGGTCATAGATAAGTATTCAAAAACTATAGAACACATGAAACACATATTAATAGTATTATCATTAATATTAACCGTTTTAAGCTGTGGTACAGAGATTCTACCAAAAAACGAGGCCATTTCTCATGAAAACAACAAGGCCTTTTCAATCAATTTCCCGACATCAGACTGGAAATTAGTGAATCAGCAAGGCATTGATAGTTACGTAGGTTATTATGAAAGAGGAACGGAAAAGCTTTATTTCGACTATGGGTGGTATGGTGGTGCTGCAAACAAAGAAAAAGCCACTTATTATGAAGAGGTTAAACTGGAAAAATGTGGTTGCAATGCCATTATTGCCAAAGAAACAGTGATAGGTATGGGCACTAAGCTATCAGCCTTGATTTTTAAAGAAAATCAACAAAACAGGACCAGATTATATGTTTGGAATCCGGAAGATGATCAGATGTTTATTAAGATTTTTAAAACGCATGTATTTAAATAAGCAGGGTTTTATGACATTTCAGGACAAGTTTTAGTTTGTTTGCAACGCTTCTGTACAAAAAAGTATCTTATTGTAAACAAATAAACCTATGACCAGAAATACAATTATTACCATTACAGCCATTTTTCTTCTTGTCGGTCTAATATCCGGTTGCAGCAAAAAATATGACCCCGAAAACCCCGTTCAGGGCCTATGGGTTTTAGATAAGTATGACTATATTGGTAATGAAGAGATTATTAGTTTCCATCGTGCCTCAAAATTTGAGCATGATAAGCCGGGCTATGCATTTCAGGCAAATGGCCTGCTAATTTCCCGCCAGAATGAAGGTTGGTGTGGGACCCCTCCGATTTCTTATGTAGAAACAAAAGGTGACTGGAATACGAATGGAAAAACAATAAATCTGAATGGTATATTCTGGGGTGGCACTTTTAATATTCAGTATGAAATCACTCAGGTCAACTCAAATGTGTTGCGTGTAAAGCAGATATCAAGCAAATACAATATGGATAGATGATACCTGATTGGATAAGCAGAGATTATTCGGTAATAAAGGATTCAATAAGGCTTCAAAATGATAAAAAATACAATATTTCTGTTTTTACTAATGTGCGTGGCTAGCTGCAAGGAGAAGGTCGAACCAAGAGACCCTGAATGGGATAAAATGTTCCCGATTGAAAACCAGTCATTTTCATTACGCTTCCCATCGCAGGGCTGGCAATTGGCACCTTTACAGGGAACAGACAGCTACGTTGGTTATTTTGAAAGAGGTACTGACAGAATCTATTTTGATTACGGTTGGTATAACGGCGATATTAATAAAAACAGTAATCCCAAGCCACTTTATTACGAAGAAACAAAAATCAATGGCAGGAAGGCTGTCATTGCGAAAGAACAAGACAACAACGGAATTATACTAAGAACTATTATTTATAAGGATGAAATGAACTCAACGGCTCTATCTATACTTAATCCGATCAATGAGCAGGAAATCATCAGGATATTCAAAACTCATCAGTTTAAGTAAATAGAGCCAGCACCATACTTAGTTATTCAACCTGAGTATGGTGCTTTGTTTTAAAATTTATCGATTGCTCAAGCCCAATCTGATAGCTTCTTCAACCGGACTGTACATCCACTCAGCATTTTCAATGATGAGTTCATTCTTCAGCAATAGTGGAGGTTGTGCTAAAAATCGCGGTTCAGAACCCTGATGCGGCTGCGCGGCATGTGCAATAAATGGATGGCATAAGTACACAGTACCCGCTTCCCCTGTGGCCAATACTTCTTCTCTCTCAGGCATATCAGCCAGTTTCATAGCCAGCTCCATAAAAGAAAGCCCTCTTTCACCAAAGGGTTCTAATGCCTTTGCCACATCTGCATGAGAACCCACACGAATACGGGTAGGAGCGTCCTTTTCACTGACATCAGAAAAAAGGAATAGCATCAGCAAGGCCCGACCTTTTGATTTTACATTAATCCGCCACTCAAAAAAGTTACCGGGGTCATCGCCCGGAAAACCGGCATCAACATGCCAGCCTGTATCACCCGGGTCCTCAGCTGATGGAAAGCGAACCGGAAAAGTGCCCATGCTTCTGCAGGGGATCCAGTTACCTTGGCCGACCAACTGATTGAATGCACCATGAAGTACCTCTGTGTTGGCCGCTTTAATAAAAGGTTCTTGCGAATACATGCCCAGCCTTACTACGGGCTTTGTCCAGGTGGTTTTATCATTTGGGTCATAACCTGTATCGTTCCAGAGAATATTTCTTGCTTCCTGCGCTATGGCAGGAGAAAACGCATTGTCGATTCTTATGAATCCCTGATGAATGAATTGATATATTTGATTAGTATTTAAAATTTCCTGCATGAGAATGGAGTTTTGTATGGCGATTTTTAAATCGTCTTTTAAGATTGAATAAACCAGAATAATGCGCCCTGCTCTTTCTCAAAAAAACAGATTTATACAATCCTCATGTATACACGGACAATTAGAGAAATCGCCACACATTTAAACAGATATAAAGCATGTTGAGATTAAGGACAATAAAATGCCGGCCTTTTAAACAAAAGGTAGCAAATGTCAGAAAGACATCAGGGAGGATATTAAAGCATCGGAGCCATTCTCATAGTGCGAAATTATAAAAATTAATCAGAACCTGCTAATAAATTTTGCATAAAAGAGGCGTTTTTTATAGCCGCTGTGCCCCATGTATTATTAAAAAACACGAAAGCATTTTTATGATGGTCTTTTATTTTTTCGGCTAATGTATGCAACTCTTCTTCACTGTATTCAGATTTAAACAGAATGGGTTTTCCGTGTAGCCGATAGTACAGCGTATTTTGGTGGTTAACAATTACCTCATCAGGTATATCTTTTGGGATACTGACCCCACAAAAAATGATTCCCTGTTCTCTTAGTATTTCATAAACGGCCTCGTTCCACCATGTTTTATGCCTGAACTCCACAACATTCATGTATCTTTGATTGAGGCCATTCATTACGTTACCTATTGTTTCTTTATCACAAACAAAAGACGGAGGGAATTGAAACAAAAAACCACCTAGTTTCTCTTTTAAACTCGCACTGATATGCTTACAGAAGTCTGTTACTTCCTGACGCACATTTTTCATCTGGTTAATATGGGTGATTGTTTGCGGAATTTTAATGAAGAACATAAAATGGTCTGGTGTTTGAGAATACCAGTTATTTAATGTCTTAGAAGTGGGTTTCCTATAAAATGTAGAGTTGATTTCTACTGAATTAAAATGTTGTGCATAAAACGCCAGATAATCGTTTGACGGGAGATTATCAGGATAAAAGAAGCCTTTCCAGTCTTTGTTGGAAAAACCCGAACAGCCGATAAAGTGGTTCATGTAATTGTCTCCTATAGAAAAACCTAGTGTATTATACATAGATACCCATAAAAATGTAAGCCAGTGTATCGGAAAACATCATTGAAATAGAACCATTCTAAATTGCATAATTATTTACACAATCATTTCAAAAACTGAGGATTCTTTGCCACGCCAAAATCACTACAGTTTTTTAAAGAGTAATGTCTGAGGGGTGGCATAGAATTTTTCTGAGAATAAATAGGAGAAAAGACATTTCTTCATTATCTATTAACCTCAAAAAAAACCAAAATTATGGCAACTCAAGAAAATAAGCCAAGAGAAGACGAAAAAAATACGTCAACTCAACAATCAGGAAATAGGAACACGAGCCAACAAGGCCAACAATCAAGTAGTACAGATAAAGGCCAGCAAGGTCAACAAAACTGGAATCAGGGTCAACAATCCGGCGAAAGAGATTCGAACCAACAAGCTGGTAATAGAAATACGGGTCAACAAGGCCAACAATCAAGTAGTACAGATAAGGGCCAGCAAGGACAACAAAACTGGAATCAAGGCCAATCTGGCAGCCAACAACAAGGTGACAGAAATGCCAGCCAACAAGGTCAGCAATCAAATATGAACAAAGACCAACAAGGCCAACAAAACTGGAATCAGGGGCAACAAGGCGAGCAATCAGGCAGCCAACAAGCCGGTAACAGAAATGTAGGTCAACAAGGTCAACAAAGTAATACCAATACAGGCCAGCAAGGTCAATCTGACCAATGGAGTTCAAGCCAGGGCAGAGACCGTGACCAGGATCGTGGCGACAGAGAAGGTATGAACAGAAACGCCGATGCTGATTATTCTGAAAGCACTGAAATTGACGAGGATGTTGATCGTGGAGACAGCAACCGTGACAGAGACCCGAATCGTTTGTGATTGAGTTCTGTTGCAATTAATTGCCGATAGGCAGACGAAAGTCGTTAATAATATACATAAGGGTGATGAAACACAAAACAAGAGAGTAATTAAAGAGACTCTACAGGCAAAAGCTAATCTTGTGTTTCACCACCTTTTGTATGTATCAGGGTTTCTTAGCCATAATGAGTCCCTGTTGTGGCACCCATTTATCATATTCCATATAGGTTGCCACCCGCCTGGCTAATTCTTTTCCTGCTAACTTTTCTACCAGGTGCAAGGCTCCGTCAATGCCAGCAGAAATCCCAGCCGTGGTTATAATCGTGCCATTATCTACAAAACGAGTATTGGATAAAACTTTAGCTGTGGGTACAGCCTTTTGTAATCTGTCTATACTTTCATGAAACGTAGTTACTGTCAGGTTATCTAATAAGCCTGCCTTTCCTAATATAAAAGCACCTGTACAAACCGAGAAATAGTATTGGGTGGTTGGCTTTCTGGCTTTTATCCAGGCAATTACTTCAGGGTCTTCAGAGGCGTTCCCCGCATTGCCACCAAAAACGGCCAGTATATCAAATGATGGTGCATCAGTAATATCATAATCTGGTGTTACTTTCAGGATTCCCTGTGATTTGATTGGTTTTTTGGTTTTAGATACCGTAAAGATTTTAGCGCCTGCATAAGAGAATACCTCCATTGGCCCTGCGAAGTCGAGTACTTCTACGCCATCCTGCAGATAAAAACAGATTGTCATGGTCTTTTTGGGGAGTTTACTTTTCAAAATTAATTCCATGCCGCAATGTGGGCATTTACCTGCTTTATTGAAGGTGAGTTTGTCACAATCGCTGCTGCAAGGTGGACAAACAAATGGGTTGGTATCTGCCTTCTGAGCAAAGCTTAATACCGATGAAATGATAAGAAAATAAGTGAGAATAGCTTTCATTATGTTTTTTTTCTTGCAAAACTAAAGCTCTGCAACGCATAATGAAAGGACAAGAATAGTCAGAATCAGGACAAGTTCTTCAGTTCTTTTGGGACATGACCAGTGTGTTTTTTCAGAATAACAGCTAATTGATGAGGATTGGAAATACCGCATTCCTGCGAAATGACTGTCATCTTTTCATTTCTCTTTAATAATTGCAGTGCTTTTTCGACCCGTAGTTTCTCAGTGTACTCACCTATGGTAATGCCGGTTTTAGCCTTAAACAAGCGGGTAAGGTTT